>DAHVAJ010000062.1 GCA_027314705.1 Acidimicrobiaceae bacterium | reverse complement strand
GGGTGGCGGCCGCCGGCGAGGGTGCCGCGGCACCGCCCAAGGGGGCGGGCCCGCCGGTCACCGCTCCGGCGCGGGCGCCGGCCGCGCCGGCACCCCGTCCCGCGCCGGTCGGCGTGGAAGCGGTGCCGCCGGGTCCTGACTCGGGGACGGTCGAGGTGGAGGCGCCGACCCAGGGCGCGCCCGCCGCCGGGGGAGACGCCTCCCGGGTCCTGCCCCCGGGCTGGTACGGCAACCCGTCGAGTCCCGGCGGGGCGGTGCTCTGGTGGGACGGGGAGAAGCTGGTGGAGCGGGCGCCCACCGGCCCCGGCCGACCGGCCGGTGGTGGCCCGGCCCCTCCCGGAGGCGGTCCCGTCTCACGCGAGCACAGGTGATGGAGGGGGGGACCGAGGGGCGATCCGTCGCGCCGGCGTGGTCCGGTGGCCGGCGGTCTCGACGGCTCCGGTGGGGCTCACCCGGGTCCGGCTCCGCGTGCCGGCGACGCGGCCGACTGCGGACCTCGCCGGTGGCGAGTCTCGGCCCCGGCGAGCGCGCCGCTGGTGACGTTATACCCCCCCGGGTATATGCTAGCGTGCCGACGGTCCACCGATGTTCGAGGAGATGACGACGATGCCGAGCAGTGAACCGACCATGATCCGGGCCCAGACCCGCTGGCCGATCGAGAGGGTCCTGTTCGCCCTCGCCGGCACGGTCGCACTGCTGAGCGCCCTCCTCGCTGCCGTGGTGAGCCCGTGGTTCCTGCTCCTCACCGCCTTCGTCGGGATCAACCAGTGGATGTACGTGGTCTTCGGCGCCTGCCCGGCGTCGCTCGTGCTGCGCACCCTGGGCGTCCCCGCCCAGTGCCGGTCCTGAACAGCCCGGAGCCCGGCGACCGTCGGTCCCACCGGCGGGGCCGCCTCTCCCGCGACCCCCTTCCCCTCGGGGGCAGCGGGTCGCCGAGCTAGGGCGACCACGCCGCACTCCTCTTGCCGGTCCTCCGGCCAGCGCACGACGAGCGTCCCCCCGGCCCCCCCGTTGCGTGAACCGGCGGGGACGCCGACAGGCCCTCCCCCCTCCCTCGCCCCCGCCCTACCGGGGCCCGAGCGCACGGGCCCCGGACGCGGCTGCACCGGACGGGGAATCCCGAAGGCTCCTGACCTCGGAAACGAGGATGGCGTCGTGCCACAGGAACGACGAGGTAGGGGGTAGGGAGCCGACCCCCCGGCGCCGCACCTCCCGACGACGAGTCCCGGGTCGTCCGGCCGGTGCGCCAGCGTCGCGCCGACCTCGGCACCGACCACGGCACGATCGAGTGGGTCGCCAGCCAGCCCGGTTACGGCGTCGAGTCGGCGCGCAACCGGGTCCCCAGGCCGACCTCGACGAGGGCCGGACAGGGGGGCCGACGGCGGGCGACGCCGAGCGAACGGACGTCTCGTGCGGACCCACCACCGATCCCCGCACTGGGTGGGTTGGCGCCCCCGGCAGGACTTGAACCTGCGACACCCGGCTCCGGAGGCCGGTGCTCTATCCGCTGAGCTACAGGGGCGGGAGACGGTGGCGGCTGGCCCGGCAAGCCGGCCGGCCGCGCCGTCGGCCCCCCGACTCTACTGCCCTCGCCGGCGCACGCACCCACGGCCATCCCGGGACACCCGGTGGACCACGTATCCTCGCACCACCATGTCTGCACGGGACCAGCTCGCCGAGGCCGTGAGCGCCGCCGTGGCCGTCGTGGCCCGACGCGACGGGATCGACCTGGCCATCGCTCCCCGTGACGTGCACCTCGAGCGCCCGGCACGGAGGGAGCACGGCGACTGGTCGACCAACGTGGCCCTGGCGGCGGCCAAGCGGGCGGGCACCAGCCCCCGGAGTCTGGCCGGCGCCCTGGCCGCCGTGCTCGGCGCCGAGCCGCCACCCCACGTGACCACGGTCGACGTGGCCGGGCCCGGCTTCGTCAACTTCCGACTCGACGACGGCTGGCTGCACGACGCCCTGGCGCAGGAGCTGCGCCAGGGCGAGGAGGGGTATGCCCGGCCCGACGTCGGCCACGGCGAGCGGGTCCAGGTCGAGTTCATCTCGGCCAACCCGACCGGGCCGATCCACGTGGGGAACGGCTGGTGGGGGAGTTACGGGGATGCCCTGGCCCGGGTGCTGGCCCGCGCCGGTCACGTGGTCAGCCGCGAGTACTACGTCAACGACACGGGCGGCCAGATCCGCGCGCTCGGCGAGAGCCTGCTGGCCCGTCGGCACGGCCGGGAGGTGCCCGAGGGAGGGTATCGGGGCCAGTACCTGGCCGACCTGGCCCCCTCCTACGGTGGGCTCGATGACGTCACCGCGGCCGGACGGTGGGCGGCCGACCGGATCCTCGACCACATCCGCTCGACCCTGGCGTCGATCGGGATCGTCTTCGACCAGTGGTACTCCCAGGCGTCGATCGAGGAGAGCGGGGCCGTCGACGAGACCATCGCCCTCCTGGCCGAGCAGGGGCTCGTCTTCGAGGAGGACGGCGCCACCTGGTTCCGGGCCAGCGAGCTCGGAGACGCCCGTGACCGGGTGCTGCGCAAGTCCGACGGCGACGCCACCTACCTCGCCGGCGACCTCGCCTACCACCGCGACAAATTCCTCGTTCGCGGTTTCGACCGGGTGATCGACGTGTTCGGTGCCGACCACCACGGCCAAGTGGCGAGTCTGGTGGCCGGCGTCGAGGCGCTCGGTGTCAGCCCCGACCGCCTCGAGGTGAAGCTGGGCCAGATGGTCTCGGTCATGGACGGCGACGAGGCGGTGAAGATGGGCAAGCGGGCGGGTACGGCCATCGACCTCGACACCGTCATCGCCGACCTGGGCCCGGACGCCACCCGCATCCTCAGCCTCATGACCTCGCTCGACCAGGCCACCACGTTCGACCTGGCCCAGGTGCGCGAGCAGTCGGTGGAGAACCCCGTCTTCTACGTCCAGATGGCGAGCGCCCGGATCGGAGGGGTGGGCCGCAAGGCGACCGAGCGCGGTGTGGTCCGGGCCCCCCTCGACCAGGTCGACCTCTCCCTTCTCCTCCACCCCCGCGAGCTCGAGCTCATCCGCTGCCTCGAGGAGCTCCCCGAGGTGGTGGCCGAGGCCGCGGCCGACCGCGCCCCCTACAAGGTGACCACCTGGGTCCGTCGACTGGCCGCCTCCTTCCACGGCTTCTACCACGACTGCCCGATCCTGGCCGGTGACGTCGACCCGGCCCTGACCCAGGCCAGGCTCTGGCTGGTGGAGGGTGCCCGGATCGGGCTGGCGATCGGCCTCGGCCTTCTCGGCGTCGCCGCCCCGGAGGCGATGTGATCGGACCATGAGCACTCCGGCCCCTGCCGGCTCGGCCGCCGGAGCCGCCCCGACCGACCCGGTCGCCCCGGGCCTCCTGCCGGGGACGGCCACCACGGACGCGGCCGGGCGGCTCTCGATCGGCGGGTGCGACCTCCTCGACCTGGCCGCCGAGTACGGCACCCCCCTGTTCGTGTACGACGAGGCCCACCTCCGCCAGGCCTGCCGGGAGGCGGTCCAGGCGTGGGGCGACGGCGTGGCCTACGCCACCAAGGCCTTCCTCTGCGTCGCCATGGCCCGGCTCGCCCACGAGGAGGGCATGTGCCTCGACGTCTCCACCGGGGGGGAGCTCCACGTGGCTCTCACTGCCGGAGTCCCACCGGAGCGACTCGTGCTCCACGGCAACAACAAGTCCACTGACGAGCTGGCCGCCGCCCTGGCCGTGGGGGTCGGCCGGATCGTCGTCGACTCCTTCGACGAGATCGACCGGATCGAGCGCCTGGTGGCCGACCCCCCCCGTCTGAGGGGCAGCGAGGACGACGTGGCGGCGGCCCCACGTTGGCGGCCCCGGGTCCTCCTCCGCATCACGCCCGGGGTCGAGGTGCACACCCACGAGTTCGTCCGGACCGGGCAGGAGGACTCCAAGTTCGGTTTCGGACTGGCGTCGGGCGCCGCCGACGCCGCTGTCGCCCGGCTGGCCGGGCTCGACGCCCGCGGCGTCATCGACTTCGTCGGCGTCCACGCCCACCTGGGGAGCCAGGTCTTCGCCCTGGCCCCCTTCGCCCAGGCCGTGGACGTGCTGGCCGGCTTCTTCGCCCCGCTCGGCCTGCCCGAGTTGGTGGTCGGCGGGGGGCTCGGCGTGGCCTACGTCAACGGCGAGGAGGCGCCCTCGATGGCCGAATGGGCCGCCTCCGTGCGCGACGCCTGCCGACGATTCGGCATCGGCGGCGACGTGCGGGTGACGGCCGAGCCGGGACGGGCCATCGTGGCGGCCGCCGCCGTCACCCTCTACACGGTGGGGACGGTGAAGGACGTGGCCGGCCACCGGACCTACGTGGCCGTCGACGGCGGCATGAGCGACAACCCGCGGCCCGTCCTCTACGGCAGCGGGTACGAGGCCTTCCTCCCCCGCGAGGCGACGGCGTCGCGTCCGCGTCCGGTGCGGGTCGTCGGCAAACACTGCGAGTCGGGCGACGTGGTCGTGGCCGAGGCGTGCGTGCCGGCCGACCTCGTGGTGGGCGACGTCCTCTGCACGCCGGTGACCGGTGCCTACGGGCACGCCATGGCCTCGAACTACAACAAGGTCCCCCGCCCGGCCGTCGTCTTCGTGTCCGACGGCACGTCCCGCGCCGTGGTGCGGCGCGAGAGCTTCGACGACCTGGTCCGGTTCGACCTCTGACCGTCGTCCATCGCTCAGACCGGGTCCCGGCCAGGCGGTAGCGTGACCGAGTGGCCATGGCTCCCCCCTCCGAGCGCGTCGTGCGCGTCGCCGTCCTCGGCTGCGGCAACGTCGGGGCCGCCCTGGTCGGGATCCTGGGCGACCGGTCCGGAGCCCTCACCGTGCAGTCCGGTGCCCGCCTGGAGATCGCCGGCATCGCCGTGGTCGATGCCGCCGCCCCCCGGCCTTCCCACGTGCCCCGCCCCCTTCTGACGTCCGACGCGACCGGATTGGTGACCGACCCGTCGGTGGACGTGGTCGTCGAGCTCATGGGCGGCCTGGAGCCGGCCGGCGCCCTGGTGCGCGCCGCCCTCGACGCCGGCAAGCCCGTGGTGACGGCGAACAAGGCCCTGCTGGCCTCGAGCGAGGGCGTCGCCCTGCGGGCCCTGGCCGCCGAGCGCGGCGTCGACCTCCTCTACGAGGCGGCGGTGGCGGGCGCCATCCCCCTCGTGCGGGCGCTGCGCGAGTCGCTGACCGGGGAGCACATCACCCGGGTCCTCGGCATCGTCAACGGCACCACCAATTTCATCCTGACCCGGATGGCCGAACAGGGGGCGGGCTACGGCGACGCCCTGGCCGAGGCCCAGGACCTCGGGTACGCCGAGCGCGACCCCACGGCCGACGTGGAGGGCGAGGACGCCGCGGCCAAGGCGGCCATTCTGGCCGGGGTCGCCTTCGGCTACGACGTGGCCGGCGACGACGTGGCCCGTGAGGGCATCACCGGCATTCGCCACGCCGACGTCGAGTTCGCCGACCGGTTCGGGTACGTGATCAAGTTGCTCGCCGTGGTCGAACGGGCGGGCGAGGAATCGCTGTCGGTGCGGGTCCATCCGGCGATGGTGCCCCGGGAGCACCCGCTGGCCGGCGTGCGGGGCGCCTTCAACGCCGTCTTCATCGAAGGCGCGACCGCCGGCGAGCTCATGCTCTACGGGCAGGGGGCAGGCGGCCTGCCCACGGCGAGCGCGGTGGTCGGCGACCTCATCGACGCCACCCGCAACCTGCTGGCCGGGACCACCGCGCCGGCACCCGACCGCCTACCTGCCCGGCTCCTGCCCACCCAGGACCTCGTCACGGCCTTCTACCTCGCCCTCGACGTGGTCGACCGTCCGGGTGTCCTGGCCGCCGTCACGGCTGCGTTCGGCGAGCACGGGGTTTCGATCCGTTCGATGGAACAGGAGGGTCGGGACGGAGGTGCCCGCCTCCTCTTCGTCACCCACCGGGCCCGCGAGGGCGACGTGCTCGCCACCCTCGCCGACCTCCGGCAGCTCGACGCCGTGGGCGCCGTCACCGGCGTCATGCGGATCGTGGAGCTGCCGTGACCACCGGGCAGACCGCGCTCGGATGGCGCGGCGTGATCGAGGAGTACCGTGACCACCTGCCGGTGACCGCCGAGACGCCGGTGGTGACCCTGCTCGAGGGCGGTACGCCGCTGGTGCCCGCCCCGCGCCTCTCCGCCCGGGTCGGCGCCCGCATCCTGCTGAAGATCGAGGGGGCCAACCCGACCGGGTCCTTCAAAGATCGCGGTATGACCGTCGCCATCTCCAAGGCAGCCGAGGAGGGGGCCAAGGCGGTGGTGTGCGCCTCGACCGGCAACACCTCGGCCTCCGCCGCCGCCTTCGCGGCGCGGGCCGGCCTCACCTGTGCCGTGCTCATCCCCGAGGGCCACATCGCGCTCGGCAAGCTGGCCCAGGCCCTCATCCACGGCGCTCGGGTGCTGCAGGTCCGCGGCAACTTCGACCAGTCACTGGCCATCGTACGAGAGCTCGGCGAGCGGGCCCCGGTCACCGTCGTCAACTCGGTGAACCCCTACCGGATCGAAGGGCAGAAGTCAGGTGCCTTCGAGCTCGTCGACC
The DNA here is from genome assembly GCA_027314705.1 of Acidimicrobiaceae bacterium. Taxonomy (GTDB): domain Bacteria; phylum Actinomycetota; class Acidimicrobiia; order Acidimicrobiales; family RAAP-2; genus Bog-756. Next base: position 14,743 of record DAHVAJ010000062.1, on the reverse strand, counting down.
AACTCGGTGACGCGCCCGACGTCCACTGCATCCCCGTGGGCAACGCCGGCAACATCACCGCCTACTGGAAGGGGTACCTGGAGTTCAAGGAGGCGGGTCGCTCGTCCCGTCTGCCCCGCATGCTCGGGTTCCAGGCCGCCGGGGCGGCGCCCATCGTCGCCGGTCATCCGGTCGAGCACCCGGACACGGTGGCGACGGCCATTCGCATCGGGAACCCGGCCAGCTGGTACGGGGCCACTTCGGCGGCCGCCGAGTCGGGCGGCGGTATCGCGGCCGTGACCGACGACGAGATCCTCCACGCCTACCGCCTGCTGGCCACCGAGGAGTCGGTCTTCTGCGAGCCGGCCTCGGCGGCGTCGGTGGCCGGACTCCTCAAGTACGGCCTGCCCGGTGGTCTCGGGGCGTCGGCCACGGTGGTCTGCGTGCTCACCGGCCACGGCCTGAAGGACCCCGACATCGCCATCAGCCAGATCTCGGTACCCACGGTCGTGGATGCCGAGCTGAGCGCCGTCCTCGACGAGCTCGCCCTCTGACCGGGGGAGGGTGGTTGCCGCCTCGAGCCGGCGACCTGTATGCTAGGGACACCTTCGCCTCCGCAGTCAGCCCGTCCGGGCCTGCGGACGGGCCCCTCTGGACCGAGTCCCTCCGTCCAGCCCGTACCCGGCGTCGGGGGGAGTTGGGCGGCGAGTGATCCGCTCGGCACCGCACCTCCCCACCCCTGATTCCCTGGCAGTGGGCGCACACCCACCTGTCAACGAGGACACGTGAATGCACGTGGAAACGAGGAAGCCGATGACTGCGGAGCAGCAGCTCGAGCGCTCGGTGTTGGAAAGCAAGGAGCGCGACGAGCTCCACGCCATCGCCCAGGCCCTCTCGGTCAAGACCAATACCCGGACCAAGAAAGCCGACATCATCGACGGCATCCTGAAGGCGGCCGGCGTGGACGTGGGCGACGCCCCGTCCGGCCCCCCGGCCGAGGAGCGGGGCCGGCGTCCCCGCGACCGGGGTGCCGACGGCGCCCCCGCTCCTGAGGGCGACGGTCTGGCGTCCGGCGCCGGTGGCGCACCCACCCGTTCCGTGACAGCAGTCCACTCCTTCGGCCCGGCCGACGACGTGGTCGCCTCGGACGTGGCCGTCGAGCTCGACTACGACGGCACCCCTTCTGCCCGCGGCGAGGTCCAGACCGAAGACCCTGGACGGGTCGCCACCAACGGCGCCACTCGAAACGGGGCCACGGCCGGCCTGGCTGCGGCCACCGGGGCCGCGGCCAACGGGGCCGCCACCAGGTCCGCACCGCCCGGCGACCAGCGCCAGGGGAACCCGGGGGGCCAGGGCAATCGGAACCGCAACCAGGGCGGCCAGGGCAATCGCAACAACCGCGGCAACCAGGGCAACCAGGGCGGCCAGGGCAACCAGGGCGGCCAGGGCGGCCAGGGCAACCGCACCAGCCCGAGTCCCAACGATGACATCGGCAACCGGCGGACCAACCGCCGCCGCCGCGGTCGCGACCGCCAGGGTGGCCCGGACGGCGACCTGCAAGGAGGCGGTGGCGAGCAGCAGTACCAGGGCGAACTGCTGCCCGTGCGCGGGCTGCTCGACCTCCGCGACGAGGGCTACGGGTTCCTGAGGTGCGAGGGCTACCTCCCGTCCACCAAGGACGTCTACGTCTCGATCAGCCAGGCCCGCCGCTTCGCCCTCCGCAAGGGCGACACCGTGGAGGGCTTCTGCCGACCGGCCGGCTCCACCGAGAAGTTCCCGGCCCTGCTCCAGATCGACTCGGTCTCGGGCATGGATCCCGAGCCGGCCCGCAACCGCCCCCGGTTCGAAGACCTCACGCCGCTCTTCCCCGACGAGAAGCTCCGGCTCGAGCTCCCGGGGGAGAAAGAGAACATGACGGCCCGGATCGTCGACCTGCTGTCGCCGATCGGCAAGGGCCAACGCGGCCTCATCGTCTCGCCGCCCAAGGCGGGCAAGACGACGGTGATGAAGCACATCGCCCACTCCATCGAGGCCAACAACCCCGACGTCCACCTCATGGTGCTGCTCGTGGACGAGCGGCCCGAGGAAGTGACCGATATGCGCCGGTCGGTCCGGGGTGAGGTCGTGGCCTCGACCTTCGACCGGCCCTCTGAGGAGCACACGGCCGTGGCCGAGCTGGCCATCGAGCGGGCCAAGCGGCTGGTCGAGTCGGGCCGGGACGTGGTGATCATCCTCGACGGCATCACCCGACTGGCCCGCGCCTACAACCTGGCCCAGCCGGCCACCGGCCGCATCATGTCGGGCGGGGTCGACTCCGGCGCGCTGTACCCGCCGAAGAAGTTCTTCGGCGCCGCACGGAACATCGAAGAGGGCGGTTCGCTGACCATCCTGGCCACCGCCCTGGTCGAGACCGGCTCCAAGATGGACGAGGTCATCTTCGAGGAGTTCAAGGGCACCGGCAACATGGAGCTCCGGCTCGACCGGCGTCTGGCCGAACGGCGGCTCTACCCGTCCATCGATGTCAACGCCAGTTCGACCCGCCACGAAGAGCTCCTCTTCGACCGCTCGCAGCTCCAACAGGTCTGGAAGCTGCGGCGGGTGCTCAACGCCCTGGCCAACGAGGGAAGTGCCGCCGCCGGGCTCGAGCTCCTCATGGACAAGGTCCGGACCACCAAGAGCAACGACGAATTCCTGGCCGAGATCGCCAAGGGTCCGGCCACCTGAGCCGGACCGGCAGCGGCCGGGACCGGTCCGTTGTCCGGTAGACTCCCGCAGGCAACTGTGCCCGGCGGCTCCGGAGTCCGGCGCACCACCCCCGAAGGACGCGAGATGAAGACGGACATCCATCCCAACTACTCCGAGACCGTCGTGACGTGCTCGTGTGGCAACACGTTCACCACCCGGTCGACCAAGAGCGACATCCACCTCGAGCTGTGCAACGAGTGTCATCCGTTCTTCACCGGCAAACAGAAGCTCGTGGACTCGGGCGGCCGCGTCGAGCGCTTCCAGCGCCGCTACGCCGGCACCGGCCGCAAGAAGCGGCCGGCCCCGCCTTCCGGGGCCTGAGCGGCCCCGGAGGTCCCGCCGGCGGCCGCGTCCACCGACCGGCTCGGTGGGGTGGCCACGGTACCCTTCCCCCGTGCTCAACGACCGCCTGAGGTCCCGCCTGGCCCAGCTCGAGCGGGAGTTCGCCGCGGTCGAGACCGAGCTCGCCGACCCGGGGCTCGCCTCCGATCCCCGACGGCTGCGTGACGTGTCCCGGCGCCATCGCGAGCTCGAGGCACCGGTCGCCAGCTGGCGTCGCCTCGAGTCGGCCGCCGAGGACCTCCGGACGGCCCGGGACATGGTGGCCGAGGCGGTCGGACCCGAACGCGACCTGGCCCAGACCGAGGTGGCCCAGGCCGAGGGAGCGATCGCCCGACTCGAGGAGGAACTCCGCCTCCTGCTGGTCCCCCACGATCCCAACGCCCGACGCAACGTGATCATGGAGATCCGTGGAGCGGAGGGCGGTGAGGAGGCCAACCTGTTCGCCAAGGACCTCTACGAGATGTACACCCGCTACGCCCAGTCCAAGGGATGGAAGGTCGACGTGCTGTCCTCGAGCCCCTCCGAGCGGGACGGCCTCAACGAGATCACGTTCGTGGTCAAGGGCGAGGGTGCCTGGAGCCGCCTCGAGCACGAGGGCGGTCCGCACCGGGTCCAGCGGGTCCCGGTCACCGAGTCGAAGGGTCGCATCCACACCTCCTCGGCGGCCGTCGCCGTCCTGCCCGAGGCCGAGGAGGTCGACGTCGAGATCGACCCCGGCGACCTGAAGGTCGACGTGTACCGGTCCACCGGCCCGGGCGGGCAGTCGGTCAACACCACCGATTCGGCCGTCCGCATCACCCACCTTCCCACGGGCATCGTCGTGGCCATGCAGGACGAGACGAGCCAGATCCAGAACCGGGCCAAGGCCATGACCGTCCTGCGCTCCCGGCTCCTCCAGGCGGAGCAGGAGCGTCAGGCGGCCGAGCTCTCCGAGCAACGCCGGAGCCAGGTGGGAGGCGGAGGGCGCTCCGAGAAGATCCGCACGTACAACTACCGGGAGAACAGGGTCACCGACCACCGCATCAACCTGACGCTGCACAAGCTCGATCGGGTCCTCCTCGGTGATCTCGACGAGCTGACCGACGCGCTCATGGCCGACAAGCGCACCCGCCAGCTCGACGAGGAGTGACCGGCCGGTGGCCGACGTGGTGAACGCCTCCACGGTGGCCGAGGTCGCCGTCCGGACCGGTTCCGAACGGGAGGCTGCCTGGATCGTGGAGCACGTTGCCGCCACCGGAGGCGACAGCACGACGGTGCGGGCCCGCGCCCTCGCCCTCGCCGGACGGGTGGCCGCAGGCGAGCCGCTCCAGTACGTGCTCGGTACGTGGGCCTTCCGTACCCTCGAACTGGTGGTCGACCGGCGGGTGCTCATCCCGAGGCCCGAGACCGAGCAGGTCGCTGAGGTGGCCCTGACCGAACTCGACCGGGTGGCGGCCGCCCCGGGGGAGGGCCTCCTCGCCGTCGACCTCGGGACCGGGTCGGGGGCCGTCGCCCTCTCGCTGGCCGCCGAGGGGCGCACGCGTGACCGGCCGTTCGTCGTGTGGGCGACCGACGTCTCCTCGGACGCCCTGGCCGTCACCCGCGTGAACCTCGACCGCCTGGCGGCCACCGACGCCCCGGCTGCCTCCCGCGTGCGTCTTGCCCACGGCTCCTGGTTCACCGCCCTGCCGGCCACCGAGGCCGGCCGGCTCGACCTCGTGGTGGCCAATCCTCCCTACGTGTCCGAGGAGGAGTTCGCCGTCCTGCCGGCCGTGGTGCGGGAGCACGAGCCGCGCGGGGCGCTCGTCTCGGCGCGGGGTGCCGGCGGCGTGCCGGGCGCGGCCGACCTCGAGGCCGTGATCGCCGGCGCGGCGCGCTGGCTCCGTCGAGGTGGGGCACTGGTGGTCGAACTGGCCCCGGCCCAGGCCTACGCGGCCATCGACGCCGCCCGGCGGGCCGGCTTCGCCCGGGTCGGAACGGCGCACGACCTGGCCGGCCGCCTGCGCATGTTGGTGGCGGAGCGCTGACGGTGACCGAGATCGTGGCGTCCGACGCCTCTGGTGCGGCGGGGCGGGCCGCCGGGGCCCTGGCCTCCGGCTCGGTGGTGGCGGTGCCGACCGACACCGTCTACGGCCTGGCCGTCGACCCGACCCAGCCCGAGGCCGTCGCCCTCCTCTTCGCCCTCAAGGGTCGCCCGGTCGGGGTGGCGCTCCCGGTGCTCGTGGCGGGGTCCGAGCAGGTCGACCAGGTCGCCGGCCGGCTGGAGCCGGCCGCCGCCGCACTGGCCGGGCGCTACTGGCCAGGACCGCTCACCCTGGTGGTGCCCCGCCGGCGGGGCTTCACCGTCGACCTGGGCGGCCCACCGTCGGCCCGGACCACCGTGGGGGTCCGCCGTCCCGACCACCCGGTGGTGCGGGCGCTCTGCGAACTCCTCGGCCCCCTGGCCGTCACCAGCGCCAATGTCCACGGTGGGTCCCCGGCGACCACGGCCGCCGAGGTGGCCGGGGCGTTCGCCGGAGAGGACCAACCGGTCCTGGTCCTCGACGGCGGCACCTGCGACGGGGTCCCCTCGACGGTGGTCGAGTGCCGCGGCCGGGCGTCGCGTTGCCTGCGTGACGGGGCGATCCCATGGGCGGCGCTGCGGGGCACCGGCGGTCCCGCCGCCCCCATCGGCAGGGGGTGGGGTTGACGGTGCCACCGCCACGGGCGAGACTGGACGCCTGATGGACTGCGAGGCACCGGCACGCGCCACCGTAATTATCGTCGACTAGGCGCATACCGATCGGTATGCGCCGCCTGACCGTCCACCTCGTGGGCGGTTTTTCAATTTCGGGACCGGTCCGGCTGACCGCCCCGCACCCACGGAAGCACCCCATGGACACGACCGACACCCGACCGACACCCGACCGATCCGGACACGGCCGACCCCGCCCGACCGGTGCCGGGCTGGCCGCAGCCGGCCCGTTCCGGTCGGCCGGATCCGGGTCCACCCACCGCAGAGGACGGATAGACCGGTGAGCACCTACGACATCGGCATCATCGGGGGCGACGGCATCGGCCCCGAGGTCGTCGCCGAAGCCCTGAAGGTGGTGGCGGCCGCAGGCGTGGACCTGGCCACGACCGAGTACGACCTCGGGGCCGACCGCTACGTCCGCACCGGGGAGGTGCTTCCCGACGTCGTTCTCGAGGAGCTCCGTGGCCACGACGCCATCCTCCTCGGGGCGGTGGGCCCGCCGGTCGGGTCGACGGCCATCCCCTCGGGAGCGCTGGAGCGGGGCCTCCTCCTCCGGCTGCGCTTCTCGCTCGACCTCTACGTCAACCTCCGCCCGTTCACCGGCGTCCCCGGGGCGCCGTCCCCGGACTGCGATTTCGTCGTGGTGCGGGAGAACACCGAGGGGACGTACGCCGGCGAGGGGGGTTTCCTGCGCAGGGGCACCCCCTTCGAGGTGGCCACCCAGGGATCGGTCAACACGCGCCACGGCGTCGAGCGGTGCGTCCGCTTCGCCTTCGGCGTGGCCGCCGACCGACCCCACCGTCGCCTGACCCTCGTCCACAAGACGAACGTCCTCACCTTCGCCGGCGACCTCTGGCAGCGGACCGTCGACGAGGTGGCCGCCGACTTCCCGGGTGTCACCCGGGACTACAACCACGTGGACGCCTCCTGCATCTACCTCGTGGAGGACCCGGGTCGCTACGACGTCATCGTCACCGACAACCTGTTCGGGGACATCATCACCGACCTGGCCGGTGCGGTGGCCGGCGGGATCGGGTTCGCCGCCTCGGCCAACCTCAATCCCGACCGCACCGGGCCGTCGCTCTTCGAGCCCGTCCACGGCGCGGCGCACGACATCGCCGGGACGGGAAAGGCCAACCCGGCCGCGGCGATACGGTCGGCCGCCCTCATGCTCGACTTCCTGGGCGAGACCGCGAAGGCCGCCGCCGTCACCCGGGCCGTCTCCGAGTTCATCGCCTCCCAGCCCCGGTTGACCCTCACCACCGCCGAGATCGGCGACGCCATCGCAGAAAGGCTCTGAGCCATGCCCATCACCCCTACCGAGAAGATCTGGATGGACGGTGAGCTCGTCGACTGGGCTGACGCCACCGTCCACGTCCTCAGCCACACGCTCCACTACGGATCGGGTGTCTTCGAGGGCATCCGGGCCTACCCGACCGACCGCGGCGTGGCCGTCTTCCGTCTGCGCGACCACATCGCGCGGCTGTTCGTGTCGGCCAAGGTGTTTCTCATCGACATCCCCTACTCCGTCGATGAGGTCATCGAGGCGACCCGGACGGTGGTGCGTGTCAACGGCCTCGGCGAGGGCTGCTACATCCGCCCGCTCGTGTACCTGGGCTACGGCGAGATGGGCCTCAATCCCATGCCCAGCCCGGTGAACGTCTCCATCGCCGCCTGGCCGTGGGGCACCTACCTGGGCGACGAGGGTGTGCGCAACGGGGTGTCCACGAAGATCAGCTCCTGGCGGCGCCACGATCCCAACGCCGTGCCCACCGCGGCCAAGGGGACAGGCATGTACGTCAATTCCTCGCTGGCCAAGGTCGAGGCGCTGAAGGCCGGCTACGACGAGGCCGTGCTACTCGGACCCGACGGCAACGTGAGCGAGTGCACGGGCGAGAACATCTTCGTGGTGCGCGACGGCCGGATCCTGACCCCGCCCACCTCCGACTCGGGAGCGCTCGAGGGCATCACCCAGCGATCGGTCGAGACGATCGCCCGTGACCTCGGTCACGAGGTCGCCCACGAGCAGCTCATCCGGACCGACCTCTACACCGCCGACGAGGCCTTCCTGACCGGGACGGCCGCCGAAGTGGTGCCGATCCGGGCTGTGGACGACCGGCCGGTGGGGGACGGTACGCCCGGACCGGTCACCCGAGAGATCCAGGAGACCTACTTCGCCGCCGTGCGGGGGCAGGTCGACCGGTACAAGGACTGGCTGGACCGTGTCGAGTGACGGCCCGACCCTCGCCGACGACTCCTGGGCCCAGGCCCGGTCGGGTGACGCGCCCGCCCACGGTCACGCGCACGGCCATGCCCACCACCACGGGGCCGGTCCCGAGCACAGCCATCCGCTGACCCCCGGCCAGGAGGCCCACACCCACAGCCGGCGGACGTCCTCCCGAACGGACGTCCCGGCGCCGTCGGCCGGGTTCGGCCACGACGTGGCTCTGCCCGACCTGCCACCCGCCGTCGACGTCTTCGACACCACGTTGCGGGACGGCTCACAGCAGGAGGGTCTCTCCCTCACCGTCGACGACAAGCTCCGGGTGGCCGAGCAGCTCGACCACCTCGGGGTGACCTTCATCGAGGGGGGGTGGCCGGGGGCCAACCCCAAGGACGCCGAGTTCTTCGCCCGGGCACCGAAGGAGCTGGACCTGGCCCGGTCGACGCTCGTGGCCTTCGGCTCGACCCGGCGCGCCGGGGTGCGGGCGGAGGACGACGAGACGCTCCGCTACCTGGTGGGTGCGGGCACCGGCGCCGTCTGCATCGTGGCCAAGTCGTCCGAGGTCCACGTGGTCGATGCCCTGCGGACCACACTCGACGAGGCGGTGGCCATGGTGGCCGACTCGGTCGAGTTCCTCCGGGCCAACGACCTGCGGGTGTTCCTCGACGCCGAGCACTTCTTCGACGGCTACAAGGCCAATCCCGAATTCTCCCTGCGCATCCTGCAGGCGGCGGAGGAGGCCGGCGCCGAGACCCTCGTGCTGTGCGACACCAACGGTGGCACCCTTCCGTTCGAGGTCGAGCGCATCGTCGGGACCGTCCTCGACCGGTTCGAGACCCAGGTCGGCGTCCACTTCCACAACGACAGCGGCTGCGCCGTGGCCAACTCCCTGGCCAGCGTGGCGGTGGGCGCCACCCACGTCCAGGGATGTGTCAACGGCTACGGCGAGCGGGCCGGCAACGCCGACCTCTCGGCCGTCGTGCCCGACCTCTCCCTCAAGCTGCAGGTGGCGACCATCCCGGCCGATCGCCTCCCGTTGCTCACGCCGGTGGCTCACCACATCGCCGAACTGGTGAACATCGCCCCGAACCCCCAGCAGCCGTTCGTCGGGGCCTCGGTCTTCGCCCACAAGGCCGGCCTCCACACCTCGGCCATCGCCCGCCGCTCGGACGCCTACGAGCACATCTCGCCCGATCTCGTCGGCAACGGCACTCGTTTCGTCGTCTCGGAGATGGCGGGGCGTTCGACCCTGGCCATGAAGGCCGACGAGCTCGGGCTCGAGCTCGATTCGCAGGCGATGGGCGAGGTTCTCGACTCGCTCAAGCGGCTCGAGTACGAGGGGTATCACTTCGAGGTTGCCGACGGCTCGCTCGAACTGCTCCTGCGCCGGGCCACCGGCTGGCGCCAGGGGTTCTTCGAGCTCGAGTCCTATCGGGTCATCGCCGACGAGGGCCCGAGCCAGGGCACCGAGGCCACGGTCAGGCTCCGAGTGGGTGAACACCGTGTCGTGGCCACGGCCGAGGGAAACGGCCCGGTCAACGCCCTCGACGGGGCCCTGCGTGCGGCCATCGGCAGCCGCTTCCCCTCACTCGCCGGAGTTCACCTGGTGGACTACCGCGTCCGTGTGCTCGACTCGGCCAAAGGGACCGGGTCGGTCACGCGCGTGCTCATCGACTCCACCGACGGTGACCGGACCTGGACCACGATCGGGGTCTCGGAGAACATCATCGCCGCCTCCTGGCAGGCCTTGTGCGACTCGGTCGTCTACGGGCTCCTCCACGCCCGGGCCGACGACCCCGCGGAGTCGTGAGCACGCTCCGGAACGCGCGAGGATCTGGGGACCGCCGTCCGAGGAGCGCCCGGTGACCCAGCCCAGCTACGTCCCCATCGTCGAGGCCGATCAGGTCCGGCGCGCCTACCAGCTGCACGTGCCGTCCGCGTGGACCCCGTCGCGGCCGTCCGAGCTGCGGGGCACCCGGCAGCCCTCGGGACGCTCGCTCGGCACGCCCGGGCCCGACCAGGGCTTCGCCCTCAAGCTGGCCCGCCGGTTCGTCGAACGGCTCCAACTCACGGCGGGGGAGTCCGCGGACGACACCGTGGCCGGGTGCACGGCCGTGGCCACGCGGCGCTCGGGCCTGTTCGGCCGGGCGCCGGCCGTCTACGATCTCGAGCACGCCTTCACACTCTTCGGCTTCCTCAGGGAGGCACCGGCCGGCCTCGTGGCCGCCCGGGAACCGCTCTTCCGATCGGCATCGCACGACTACCGGGCCCAACGGGCCATCGCCGACGCCGTCCACGAGGAGACCCTCCGTCTGACCCCGGCGGCTGTGGCCGAGCGTCTGGTCGACTGGCACGAGCTCCTGGACCTCCCGGCCAGCCGCTGATGGACCCCACGACCGGCCACGTTGCGGCGCCTGCCGACCCGGGCCCCGGTGCTGAGGGGAACGGTGGTCCGGTGGAGATCGTGGTGCTCTACGTCAGGGACTGCCCGCACGTCGGCGCGGTGCGATCCCGGCTCGAGGACGCCGCCCGCCTGGCCGGGGTCCGGACCTTCGTGCGGGTCCAGGAGGTGACCAGTGCCGACGCCGCCGCCAGGCTGGGGATGCGAGGCTCGCCCTCCGTGCTGGTCGACGGGCGGCACGTCCTCGACGGAGAGGGCGAGCCGTCACTGGCCTGCCGGCTGACGCTCCCCACGGTCGAACAGCTGGCTGCCGCGCTGGCCCGCTGACACCCGACGGCACGCGCACGGCCCACCGCGGGTCTCTCCGGGTGCGTCCGCAGGTGGCTGCTGCTCAGTGACGGCGCCAGCGGCGCTTGTGCACCGAGGCTCCGGTGAACTCGCCCGGACCGCCGGCCGTGGCGCCGGCCAGGGACTCCTGGTGTTCGGAGGAGAGCGGGTAGTGCACCGTCGGGGTGGGGTCGGCCGAGGCGCGGTGGTCGCCGTCGTCGTAGCGCACGGTCACGTTGTCGGCGAGGTGGTTGCCCTGCAGGGCCTTCTTGAAGAGGTCGGGGAACTGGGGCCCGGCCTGGGCGCCGCCCTGCCTCCGGCGAGGAGGCTGGTCGGTGGCCGCCTCGCCGGTGGCCCCGGGGTACTCGGGCACCGCCACTGGTCCACCACCGGTGCCGGGCTGACCGGGGACGGCCGCGGGTTCGGGGAGGTCGTTGCGGACGGCGGGATGCAGCTCCGGCGGGTACCACTTGCCGTCGCTGGCCACCCACCAGCCTGGACCCTCGGGTTTGTCGCTCATCGCGCTTCCTCCGCTGCGTGTCGTTGTCTCGCCAACGCGGCCCGTGCCGCGGCCGGCAGCCCTTTGTCGAATTCCTCGGCACATATCGGACCGGGCTTGAGCGGTCCGGCCCGGCCGGGCCCTCGGTCGGACGGCTGTGACCGATGGGTAACTTGGAGGCATGGACGCGTCTCCCTTCGCCCTGACCGACACCCACCGTGCCTTCCGGGACACGCTGCGCCGCTTTGCCGAGGAACGGATCGCCCCCTATGCCGCCGCCGCCGACCGTGACGCCAGCTACCCTCGGGCCTCGTTTGACGCCTGTCGGGAGCTGGAGCTCCCTGCCCTCGGCATCCCCGCCGCCTACGGCGGGGCCGGGGCCGACATGGTCAGCCAGGCGATCATGGCCGAGGAGCTGGCAAGGGTCTGTGCCTCGACGGCGGTGACCATGCTCATCTCCAAGCTGGGCATGCTGCCGGTCATGAATTTCGGCTCCGAAGAGTTGAAGCAGGCCTACCTCCCGAAGGTGGCGTCGGGCGAGGCACAGGCCAGCTACTGCCTCTCGGAGGCCGACGCCGGCAGCGACGTGGCGGCCATGCGGACCCGAGCCGTTCGGGATGGCGACGGCTGGGTGCTCACCGGAGCCAAGCACTGGATCACCAACGCCGGCGTCTCCGACACCTACACGGTCTTCGCCGTGACCGATCCCGCGGCCGGGCGCCGGGGGATCAGCTGCTTCCTCGTGGAGGCCGACCGGGGCGTCGAGGTGGGCGCCCACGAGGACAAGATGGGACTGCGCGGCAGCCCAACGGCGGCGGTGACCTTCGACGGTGTCCGCGTGCCCGCCGGCCATCTCGTCGGGGTCGAAGGTCAGGGCTTCACCATCGCCATGCACACCCTCGACCGCAGCCGGCCGACCATCGGCGCTCAGGCCGTGGGCATCGCCGACGGTGCGCTTGCCGCGGCCATCGGCTACATGGGCGAGCGGACCGCGTTCGGCCGGCCCATCGCCGACCTCCAGGGACTGCGCTTCATCGTGGCCGACATGGCCATGCGCACCGAGGCCGCCCGCACCCTCGTCTACCGGGCCTGCTCCCTCATCGACCACGGCGACCCCGAGGGTGAGTTGACCAGTCTCGGGGCCATGGCCAAGTGTCTGGCCTCCGACACGGCCATGGCGGTGACCACCGACGCGGTGCAACTGCTCGGCGGCTACGGCTACACCCGGGAGTTCCCCGTCGAGCGGTTCATGCGGGACGCCAAGATCACCCAGATCTACGAGGGCACCAACCAGATCCAGCGGGTGGTCATCGCCAAGGCGCTGCTCGGATAGGGTGCCATCGCCAACCGCGGTGGACCTCTGGGCCCGGTCCCGGACCGAGACCGAGGTACCGAGTAGGCCGGAGGACGACCAGGGCAGGGGGTCGATTGGCCGGTGCTGACGAACGCCCAGGGAGGCGGCCGGCGCCCGGACGCCCGGTCCGTCACAGGCAGGGGTGCAAGCAGCGCTCGGGATGGAGGTCGCTGGGGTGCCCACACGCCGACGACGGCAGCCTCCGACGGCCTCCCCGTTGGGGACGGTCGCCTCTCGGGGAGGCCGGTGACGCGGCGTGCCCGGCATCGTCGCCCGGCCACGGTCGGGGGCGGAGCCGCACGACGCGTTCGAGAGCGGTGGGTGATCGATCACCGGGTCGGGATCACGGGTGGCAATTCCCGACGGTGCACGCGGCGTTCTCCCGGTGGCGGTTCCGGTGGCCGAGGGGCCCGGTCAGTTCCTGCCCGCTTTGCTAGCGTCGGGTCATGGCGCCGGCGGTGAGTGTCGTCATCCCCACCCATACCGGTGGACCCCTGGTGCGCGAAGCAGTGGCATCGGTCCGGGCGCAGACCTTTACCGACTGGGAAATCGTGGTGGTGGCCGACGGCTGCGACGACCCGCTGGACGACCTCGCCGCCGACCCTCGCGTTACGGTCATCCACCTGCCGCACAGCGGTGTCTCCTTCGCCCGCAACGTCGGTTTCCACGCTTCGACCGGACGGTACGTCAACTTCTTGGACCACGACGACGTCATGTACCCCGGCAAACTGGCCGCCCAGATTGCCTGCTTCACGGCGGACCCGGCCGTCGGGATGTGCCACACCCAGTTCGAGCAGGTCGGTCCTGACCTCCGGTTCCTGGTGGCCGGCCACGGCGCGGACATCCAGTACGAGGACCTCCTCGAGTGCCGGTGCTCCCTCCTCATCTCGACGGTGCTGGTCTCCCGGGAGGCTGCCGTGACCGCCGGCCTGTTCGACCCGAAGACCAAGGCCGAAGACATCGACTTCTTCCTGAGGGTTGCCCGATCCCACAGGTTGGCCTTCGTCCCTGATGTCCTCCTCAAGTACCGGCGCCACGACGTCAACAGCTCGGGTGACCCATGGATCCAGTTCCGTGAGGTCGACTACGTGCTGCGCGGCTTCCGCCGGTACCTCAAGGGCCTCGGCGAAGCGACAGCGCTTCCCCTCATCGATCGGGGCCGGGCCAGGAACCGACGCGTCAACGCCGAGATCGCCGTGTTGCGCGCCCGTTCCGCCGACCGCCATTCGGCGGCGGGCGTGGCAGCGGTGGCCAAGAACTTGGGAATCGCGCTGGTGCTCAGTCCCGGCGTCGTGGTCGGAAACGCTCGAGCCAAGTTCGGCTCCGCGGCCGCCTGACCACCGGCCGACGCCCCAAGGAGCAGGCCCCGGCGGGTCCGCGAGTTGGCGCTCGGCGGAAGCGACCCGGCCACCGGGGCCCAGAGGGTGTCCGGTCGGCAGGTCACGGTGTCCGAACGTTCGACTCGATGGGCACGCGGACACCGTTGTCGACCGTTGGCCGGGTCGATGGCCCCCGACCGGCTCCGGGGTCAGATCGCGTCCGCCGGTCCCGATCCCACCAGGCCACAACGGACGGTGCCCATCCCAGCGATCGGCCGCAGCCGGACGGGCTGGCGGTGATGGGCCTGCGAAGAGCCCCAGGTCAGCGCGCTGGAGCAGACCACCTGGATCCCCGGGATGGATCACCCGGAACCACGGGGCACCAACCAGATCCAGCGGGTGGTGATCGCCGAGGGACGCCTCGGGTAGGAGGAGCGGCGTTCGCCGGCTCCCGGCCGGACCTGTGCAGGCCCGGGCAGCCCCTCAGCCCCTCAGCCCGTCGGCGGTGGCGCGTCGGGATCGGGCTCGGCGAAGACCTCGACCAGCGCGTCGATGCCGAGGCCGAGGAGCGTCCACTCTACGTCGGCGCCGTCGGCCATCCGCACCCGGTGGACGGGAGCGAACGCGTCCGGATCGACCTGGAAGTGCAGCACGATCCCCTCCGCCAGTGCGGAGATGGCGACGGCCGCGTCCCGCAGCGACGACCCGGGCCGGACCCGCCACCCGATGAGGTCGAGGCCCAGCTGGTAGAGGTCCATGTACCGGTCCGTCAGGGCGTCGTTGACCCGACGGTGCACCTCGATGAGCCGGGCGTCTGGTGCACCCGCACCGCTCGAGGCC
>DAHVAJ010000057.1 GCA_027314705.1 Acidimicrobiaceae bacterium | reverse complement strand
CGTCACCGGCTACTACTCGACCACGTCCACCGGGATGTTCGAGGCCCTCCCCCCGGCCCGGATCTGCGACACCCGCCCGAGTGCGGTCTCCGGGCTCACCGACGCCTGTTCGGGCAAGACCCTCACCACCGGCGGCACCCTCGTCGTCCCGGTCACCGGGGAGTGCGGGGTGCCCCCCACGGCCAGTGGGGTGGTGGCCATCGTGACGGTCACCAACACCACGGCCCCGAGCTACCTCACCGTCTACCCCGGGGGCGCCACCCCGCCCCTGGCCAGTGACCTCAACTGGACCCCGGGGCTCACCGTCCCCAACCTGGTGGTGGCCGAGCTCGGGGCGACCGGCACCCTCGGGGTGTTCAACGCCCAAGGCAGTGTCGACGTCATCGTGGACGTGGCCGGGTGGTTCACGCCGTAGCGGGAGGGAACGCGACCCGGGCCAGAACAGCCGGACTCAACCCCGTCGTCCGGATTCGGGTTGTTGGACCGGCCAGCGTCTCGACACCGCCCGATTCCCAAGCCGGTCGACCCGCGGCCCGCTCGGTCCTCGGGATGGTCACGCTGGGCGAGCTCGCCGGACGGTGGACTACCAACGACAGCTCACGTAGCGGGATGATCGGGCTTCCTCGGGCCGAGGGGACCACCGGCCCGCCCCCGTGGGCCCCGCTCAGGGGGTCCAGTACGGACTGCCCATGGCCATGACGGCCAGGGCGGCGAGGCACAGGGCGGAGAGCCCGAGGGCCAGCTCGAACCAGAAGCGGGGGAGGCGGGCCCCGACCACGCCGAGGAGGGGGAAGCCCCGCAGCAAGAGGCGCGGGGTGACCCCGACGACCGGCGAGATGGCCCCGAAGGCCAGGATGGCGAGCACGTAGCCGATCCACGGGGCCGGGGGCCGGGCCCGGAAGAAGACCACGAGGAGCCCGACCGCCACCACCGCGCTCACCGCCTTCACCGCGTAGTTGGGATCGGTGAAGCCGTGGCTGAACAGGTGGGCGAACGAGCCGGGGATGCCGAACCCGTAGGTGCCGCCCTGCCAGCCGGCCCGCTGGGCCCGGAAGTACTCGAACGGCGAGCCGGTGTGGGCCCACAGGTAGACGAAGAAGGACGCGATGCCCACCGGGGCGAGGAGGGGCGCCCACAGGGCCCGCCACTCGCGCCGGCGGAGGGCGGGCACGGCGGCCACGACGCAGGGCACGATGACGGCCGTGGTGACCGGGTCGGCGGCCGTGGCCACCGCCGCGGCGAGCCCGGCCACGACCCACCGCTGGCGGCGCAGGGCGAGAAGGGTGCAGGCCACGAACAGGACGGTCGCCGCCTCGGAGTAGACCATGCTGAGGACCAGGGCGCCGGGGGTGAAGACGATGAGGGCGGTGCCCCGGTCGGCCCCCCGGACGCCGAAGACGTCGTGGAGCATCCACCAGACGGCCACCGCGGCCAGGGCCCCGAGGACGCCGGTGGTAACGAGTCCCGAGAGGCCGTAGCCCAGGCGGGTGACCTCGTGGGTGGCCCGGGTGAGGATGCCGAGGAGCGGGAAGAACCCGAGGTTCGACTGGGCCGGGTTGCCGGTGCCGGGCGGGATGGCCGTGACGTAGCCGTGCCGGGCGATGGACAGGTACCAGTACGAGTCCCAGGCGGTGAGTCCCTTGCTCGTGGGCTGGTGGGCCACGACGCCGACCCCGGCCGCCACGGCGAGGGTGCCGATCCGGGAGGCCACGTAGAGGGCGAGGGCGCGGAGCGAGCCGAGGAGGAAGCGCCGGACCGGGGTGGACCCCTCTCCGGCCGGTACGTCTCCCGCCCCCGCCCGCGGCTCGTCCCCCGCCCGCGGCTCGTCCCCCGCCCCCGGCTCGGCGGCTGCGCTGGGGGACCCGGCGCCCGAGGTCATCCGGGACCGTAGAGTCCGACCGCCCGGGCCGCCCGGGCGTAGGTGACCTCGGCCACGGCACGGGCCTTGGTCGCCCCGCGGGCCAGGAGGGCGGGCACGGCCCCGGGGTCGGTGGCCAGCTCGGCCCGGCGCTCGCGCACCGGACGGAGCAGTTCGACGAGGGCCGCGGTCGTGTCGGTCTTCAGGTCGCCGTAGCGGTCGTAGGAGGCGGCCACCTCGGCCGGCGCCCGGCCGGTGGCCACGGCCATCAGCTCGAGCAGGTTGGCCAGACCGGGCTTGGCCTCGGGGTCGTAGCGGACCTCGCCGTCGGTGTCGGTCACCGCCTTCTTGACCTTGCGGGCGATCTCCTCGGGCGGGTCGAGGACCAGGACCGTCCCGAGGGGGGAGGACACCGACTTCGACATCTTGCGTCCCGGGTGCTGGAGGTCCATGACCCGGGCCCCGACCGCCGGCACCGATGCCTCGGGGACGACCAGGGTGTCGCCGTAGCGGTGGTTGAACCGGACGGCCACCTCCCGGGTGAGCTCGAGGTGCTGGCGCTGGTCCTCGCCGACGGGGACCCGCTCGGCGTCGTAGAGGAGGATGTCGGCCGCCTGGAGCACCGGGTAGGTGAACAGACCGACCCGGACCGAGTCGCGTCCCTCGCTCTTCTCCTTGAACTGGGTCATGCGCCGCAGCTCGCCCATGGTGGTCGTGCACTCGAGCAGCCAGGTCATCCGGGTGTGCTCGGCCACGTGGCTCTGGACGAACAGGGTGCACCGGTCGGGATCGAGCCCGGCGGCCAGCAGGTCGAGGGCCGTCTCGTAGGTCCGCTGGCGCAGGTCGGCCGGGTCGATCTCCAGGGTGAGGGCGTGGAGGTCGACGATGCAGTAGTAGGCGTCGTGGACGTCCTGGTCGGCCACCCAGTTGCGGAGGGCGCCGAGGTAATTGCCCAGGTGGAGGTCGCCGCTGGGCTGGATGCCGGACAGGACGCGGGCCATGGAGGACGTATCGTAGGCCGCCCCCGCCGGCGGCCGGTGCCCCCCAAGCGGTCGGTCCCGGGCCGCCCGCCCCTTCCGGGCGTGCGTCCTCCCGGCGTCCCCGGGGGGTGCACGGAGGTCCCGACGGCGGGCGGTAGGGTCGGCTTCCGTGAGCGCCACCGTCTCCGTCCCCGCCTACGAGGGTCCCATCGACGTCCTCCTGCAGCTGGTGACCGACCACCAGGTGGACCTGTTCGAGATCCCCCTGGCCGACGTGGTGGCCGCCTTCGTGGCCGAGCTGTCCGGGTCCGGCCCGGTCGACCTGCCCGCCGTCTCGGAGTTCCTGGTGGTGGCGGCCGTGCTCATCGAGCTCAAGTCCAAGCGCCTGCTGCCGGGCACCGGCGAGGTCGACCCCGACGAGGAGCTGGTGGGCTGGGAGGAGCGCGACCTCCTGCTGGCCCGGCTCCTCGAGTGCCGGGCCTACGCCGCCGCCGCCGACGCCTTCGCCCTCCTCATCGAGCAGGCGGCCCGGGCCGTGCCCCGCACCGCCGGCCTCGACCCCGACGTCGTGGTCCACGCCCCCGACCTCCTGGAAGGCGTCGACACCGAGCAGGTGGCGGCGGCCTTCCTGCGGGCCACCGCCGAGCGTCCGCCGGCCACGGTCGACCTCCACCACGTGACGGTGGACGCGGTGACGGTGTCCGACGCCGTCACCGAACTGGCCCGCCGGCTCCCGGCCGCCGGCCGGGCCACCTTCCGCGAGCTCACCGGCCACCTCACCTCGCGCATCGAGATCATCGTCCGCTTCCTGGCCTGCCTCGAGCTCTGCAAGCAGGGCCGGGTCGCCCTCGACCAGGGCCACACCTTCGGCGACCTGGAGATCACCTGGCTCCCCGGCGACCTGGCCCCGGTGGGCGTGGGGGTCGGGGCCACCGACGAGTACGAGGGCTGAGGGTGCCGCTCTCGCCCGAGGCCCGGGCGGTGGAGGCCGTCCTCACCGTGGCCGTGGAGCCGGTGCCGGTCGGGCTCCTGGCCGAGCTCCTCGAGCTGCCCCCCGAACAGGTCGAGCCCCTCTGCGACGAGTTGGTCGCCTCCTGTGCGGAGGGGGGCCGGGGCTTCGAGATCGTCCGGGTGGCCGGCGGCCTGCGCATGCAGAGCCATCCCGACCTCGCCCCCTACGTGGAGCGCTTCGCCAACGTGGGCGTCTCGTCGCGGCTCTCGGCCGCCGCCCTCGAGACGCTGGCCATCGTGGCCTACAAGCAGCCCGTGTCGCGGGCCCAGATCGCCGCCCTCCGGGGGGTCAACGTGGACGGGGTGGTCCGGCTCCTCGAGCACCGGGGCTACATCACGCCGGTCGGCCGCGCCCCCGGGCCGGGCCAGGCCGTCCTGTACGCCACCACCGACGCCTTCCTCGAGCGGCTCGGCCTCGACCGGCTCGACCAGCTCCCGCCGGTCGAGGACCTGCTGCCCGGCCC
>DAHVAJ010000055.1 GCA_027314705.1 Acidimicrobiaceae bacterium | reverse complement strand
GCCACCAAGCGGTCGCTGCGGGCCAAGCACGCCAGGATCCACCCCGGCACCCTCTACCGGGAGATCCGGGCCCTCACCACACGGCTCGAACGCCTGGCCCTCTCCAAGACTCCGGCCCCGGTCAAGCCCCCCGTCAACCGCTCCTTCAACCACCACGACGATCCGGAGGTTTTACGTGAGGCAATGAATCAGGCTTCGCGGAGGATTTGACGTGAGGCAACAGGTCCACGTCGACCGATCGGGCGCCGGCGGCGTAGGCGCCCGTCGCCGCCTCGGCCACCGCCGGGTCGGGCAGTGGTCCGCAGCCGACCAGGGCCCCGGCGCTGCGGTCGAGCTCGCCGGCCAGGACCTCGAGCAGCGCGGTCGCCGACGGCTCGTCGGCCAGGGCGGGCGTCGTCGCGTCGGCACGCAGCCGCCGGAGCAGCCCGGCCATGCGCCGCGACCCCTCGAGCAGGTACATGCGGGCCCGGTGCGGACTCGACACGCCGTCGGGGCGCCACGCTGAACTGGCGATGGCTCGCTCGGCCCCGAGGACGAGGTCGTCGACCGACGGCCCGGCCCCGGCGGCCCCCCGGGCGCCGGCCATCTCCCGGAACCCCGAGGCCAACGCGGCCAGCACCCGACCCAGGGCCTGGCTCGAGGCCGCCGCCGCCCGGGAAGGCCAGAGCCAGCCAAGGGCCAGCAGCGAGAGCCCACCGCCGAGCGCCAGGCCGGCCAGGCGTGCGGGAAGGGTGGAGAGGGACCCGGGGAGGCCGGTGGCCACCACGAAGATCATCACCACCGGCATCACGGCCGCGGCGAAGTACCCGCTGAACACGGCGGTGTAGGCGACCAGGAAGGTCACCACGAACATGGCCACGGTGGCTGACGCGGTGTCCGAGGAGACGGCCGTCCCCAGGGCGAGGAGGCCGGCGCCGACGACCAGCGTGGCCGCCGCGGCCGCCAACCGGGCCCGGCGTTCACCCCCGAAGTCGGCGATGCCGAGCAGGGCCACGGAGGTGAACGCGGCCACGGTGGCCAGTTGCCGGTTGCCCACCGCCTCGGCCCCCACCAGGAACGACACGGTCAGGACGAGGGAGGTGCGCCCGGCCCGGCGCAGGGCCCGGTGATCGGGGTCCTCGACGTGGCCCGTCCACTCCATGGTCGCTTGACCCCCCGGGGCGCGGTGACACGGACAAGGCCCCGCCGTGCAGGTCCCAGAGGCGGCGGGCGGAATCGAACCGCCGTACGGGGCTTTGCAGGCCCCTGCCTAAACCACTCGGCCACGCCGCCACGGCGTCCGGCGATCCTACCCCGGCGGTCGGGATGCTTAGATCTGCTCATGCGGATCGGCCTCATCGCCCCACCCTGGACCCCCATCCCCCCCACGCTCTACGGCGGCATCGAACTGGTCGTCGACGAACTGGCCCGGGGCCTGGCCGACGCCGGTCACGACCTGTTGCTCTTCACCACCGGGGACTCGACCTGCCCGGTGCCCCGCCGGTGGGTGCTGCCCGCGGCGGAGGGCCAACGGATCGGCATGGCCGTCCCCGAGCTGCGTCACGTGCTCCACGCCTACGAGGCCGTGCGCGAGTGTGACGTCGTGCACGACCACACGATCATGGGACCGTTCCACGCCGAGCACTACCCCGACCTGCCCGTGGCCACCACGATCCACGGCCCGTTCAACGAGGAGCTCTCCGACCTCTACCGGGCCGTGGCCGACCGGGTGCCCGTCATCGCCATCTCCCACGCCCAACACCGGGCCGCGCCCGACGTCCCGGTGGCGAGGGTCATCCACCACGGCATCGACGCCACCCGCTTCCCCGTGGGCGACGGGGCCGGCGACACCGAGGGGCCCTACGTCGTCTTCCTGGGCCGCATGGCCGACGACAAGGGGGCCCACCGGGCCGTCGAGGTGGCCCGTCGGGCCGGGATGCGCATCCTGCTGGCCGCCAAGATGCGCGAGCCGTGGGAACTGCGGTACTTCACCGACCGGGTCGAGCCCCTCCTCGGACCGGGCGCCGTCTACCTCGGCGAGGTCTCCCACGAGCGCAAGCTCGAGCTGCTCGCCGGGGCAGCCGCCCTCCTCTTCCCCATCCGGTGGAACGAGCCGTTCGGGATGGTGATGCTCGAGGCCATGGCCTGCGGCACGCCCGTGCTGGCCTTCCCCGAGGGGGCCGCCCCCGAGGTGGTGCGTGACGGCGCGACCGGCTTCCTCTGCGAGGACGAGGACGCCATGGTGGCCGCCCTCGGGCGCCTCGGGGAGCTCGACCGCGCCGACTGCCGCCAGGCGGTGGAGGGCTACTTCTCGACCCAACGGATGGTGGCCGAGCACGTCGAACTCTTCGAGTCGATGCTCGCCTGACGCCGGCCCGTCCCCGACACCGGGGGTCGGCCGGCGGGTTCAGCGGCGTCGGGTGAGCAGACGCACGAACAAGGCGACGACGGCCACGGCCACGGCCACCTTCACGACCAACCAGACCAGTCCGGTCACGAAGCCGAGAACGGCGAAGGCCACCCACACGAGGAACAGGCCGCCGACGACGAGGAGCACCCCGTCCACCGTCTTGAGCGACCGTCGGTCGTTTTCGGCCATGCCCCCACGCTACCCGCCGGGGCGGTCCGGACACGGTCGGTCCCCGGCGGGCCGGCCGAGTGCGGATGGTACGGTCCGGGCGTGTCCCTGCGCGAGCGCCGCCAGGCCCTGATCGAGCAGGGGGAGCTCGGGGGCGACCAGTTCTGCCGGGCCTATGCGGCGGCGGCCGACACCTGGCTCACCGGGCTCTTCGACGATGCCACCGGCGGGGACGCCCGGGGCATGGCCCTCGTCGCCGTGGGCGGGTACGGGCGCGGGGAGCTGTGCCCCTACAGCGACCTCGACGTCGTGCTGGTCCACCGGGGCCGACGCGACGTCTCGGCCACGGCCGACCGCATCTGGTATCCGGTGTGGGACGAGGGCATCGCCCTCGACCACAGCGTCCGGCGGCCCGACGACATGCTGGACATGGCCGCCGAGGACCTCCGCGTCGCCCTCGGCCTCCTCGACGCCCGGGTCGTGTGTGGTGAGGCCAAGGTGGCCGAGCCGGTCCTGGAAGGGGCCCGCGACCGCTGGGCCCGCCAGCGACCGCCGTGGCTGGGAGAGCTCGCCGACCAGGTCGCCGAGCGCCACGCCGCCCACGGCGACGTCGGCTTCCTCCTCGAGCCCGACCTGAAGGAGGCGCACGGCGGGCTCCGCGACGTGACCGCCCTCACCGCCCTCGTCCAGGCCGTCCCCGTGCTCGCCGACTACGTCGACTCTGTGGCCCTCGACGACGCCCGCCGGGTGCTCACCGCCGTACGCGTCGAGCTCCACCGGCGAGCCGGGCGCGACCTCAACAGGCTCCTCCTCCAGGAGCAGGAGCAGGTGGCCGGTGCTCTGGGCCACCCCGACGCCGACGCCCTCATGCACGCCGTGGCCACGGCCGGGCGCACGGTGGCCTGGGAGGGCGACGATGCCTGGCGCCGCCGGAACGCGTGGTCCCGCACGCAGGACCGCCGACGGCGCCGACGGCGCGACGGCGACGATCGACCAGCCGCACCGATCCCCCTGGACGCCGAGCCGGGGATCGCCCTGGGCGAGGACGAGGTGGTGCTCACGGCCGACGCCGACGTCGCCGGCGACCCGTCCCTCGCCCTCCGCCTGGCCGCGGTGGCCGCCGAGCGCAACCTGCCCATCTCCCGGGACGCGCTCAACCTGCTGGGCCGCAAGGCGCCGGCGGCACCCGTCCCGTGGCCGGACGGCCTGCGCGACACGCTGGTGCGGGTCCTGGCCACCGGGCCCCCGGCCGTCGCCGCCTTCGAGGCCCTCGACCGCCGCCACCTGGCCGAGCGCTACCTGCCGGAGTGGGCGGCCGTTCGCAACCGTCCCCAGCGCAACCCCTACCACCGCTTCACCGTCGACCGGCACCTGCTCGAGGCCGCGGCCACCGCCGCCACCCTGGCCCACCGGGTGCACCGGGTCGACCTGCTGCTCCTGGGCACCCTCCTCCACGACATCGGTAAGGGGTTCCCCGGCGACCACACCGAGGTTGGGATGGGGGTGGCCGCGGAGATCGCGGGCCGCATGGGCCTGGCCGAGGACGACGTCGCCGTCATCGTCACCATGGTCCGCCTCCACCTCCTCCTGCCCGACACCGCCACCCGGCGCGACCTCGACGATCCGGCCACGGCGCAGCGGGTCGCCGCCGAGGTGGGCAGCCGCCCCACCCTCGACCTCCTCGCCGCCATGGTGGAGGCCGACAGCCTGGCCACCGGCCCCTCGGCCTGGGGCCCGTGGAAGGCCGGCCTGGTCGCCGACCTCGTCGAGCGCACCAGCCGGCTGCTGGCCGGTGAACCGGTGGCCCCGCCGACGCCGCTCATCACCGACGACCTCGGGCTGGTCATGGACACCGTCCGGCGGGAGGGCGCGCCCGCGCTGTCCATCGATCCGCCACAGGTGACGGTGGTGGCGCCCGACCGCCCCGGGCTGCTGGCCGAGGTGACCGGGGTGCTGGCCCTCCACGGCCTCAACGTCCGCTCCGCCGTGGTCGCCGGCGAGGAGGGGGTGGCCGTCGAGGTGTTCACGGCCGAGCCCGACCGGGGACGGTGGCCTGATGCGGCCCGCCTCTCGAGCGACCTGGCCGCCCTCATGGCGGGCACCCTGGCCATCGAGGACCAGCTGGCGGCCCGGGCCCACACCTACCGCAACGCCCGGCGGGCGACCACGCCCCAGCTCGTCTCCACCCAGGTGACCGTCGACAACAACGCCTCGGCCTCCGCGTCGGTCGTCGAGGTCCGGGCCGAGGACGTGGTCGGCCAGCTCCACCGCATCACCCAGGCCCTGGTCGACTGCCGGCTCGACGTCACCTCGGCCAAGGTCTCGACGTTCGGCTCGGCCGTGGTCGACGCGTTCTACGTGCGAGGCCCCGACGGCAGAAAGCTGGTCGACCCGCAGGCCGTCGCCGCCGTGGAGCGGGCCGTGGTCGAGCGCATCGGCGACCCGGGCCGGTAGCCCTCCGGGGACGGTTGCCGGGGCCAGCGCGCCCCGTTTCGCGCGGTCGGCTGGTAGTTTCGCTGGTGGAGGTGCCCATGCCCGCCCAGCACGCACATGTCGCAGCACGCCGCCGCCGAGCCCGCCTGCTCCCGGTGCTGGTCGTCGTGGTCGGCCTCGCCGTCGTCGGGGTGGGCGCCACCGCCGCGGTGGAGCACTTCGGCCAGGCCACCTCGCCGACGGCCGCCGCCGCACCGACGTCGACGCCGGCTCCCGCGGTCGACCAGGGGCCGCTGCGAGTGCTGTCGGTCACACCGGCCGACGGCGCCACCGGCGTCGCCTCCGATGCCACCGTGACGGTCCAGTTCACCCACCCGTTGGCCTCCGGATCGCCCACGCCCACCCTCACCCCGCCGGTTCCCGGCTCCTGGCAGGCACTCACCCCGACGACGTGGACCTTCGTGGCTGACGCGCCGTTCGTCCCGTCGACCGCCGAGACGGTCACCGTGCCCGGTGGCGGGTCGGGCATCACCGGGGCCGCCGGCCAGCACCTTGCCCAGGCCACGACCGACCGCTTCACCGTCGGCGGGGGCAGCACGCTCCGGCTGCAGCAGCTGCTGGCCCAGCTCGGCTACCTGCCGGTCTCGTTCACGCCGGCGGGGCCGCTGGCCGCGCCCCAGGAGGCGGCCCAGCCCCAGGAGGGCACGTTCACCTGGCGCTTCCCCGAGCCGGCCTCGCTGATGGCGCTGTGGACGCCCGGCGCCAGCGACGTCATGACCCGGGGGGCGGTCATGGCCTTCGAACTGAAGCAGGGGCTCAAGTGGGACGGGGTCGCCGGCCCGGCCGTGTGGAGCGCGCTCCTGGCCGCCGCCGCCAACGGGGCGGTCACCACCGCGCCCTACAATTACGTCTACGTCTCCCAGAACCTGCCCGAGTCGACCACGGTCTACAGCAACGGCGTGCAGGTGTACTCGACCCCGGCCAACACCGGGATCCCCGTCTCCCCGACCAACCCGGGGACGTACCCCGTCTACCTCCGCTACACGGTCATGACCATGACCGGCACCAACCCCAACGGCACCAAGTACTCGGACCCGGGCATCCCCTGGGACAGCTTCTTCAATGGCGGCGACGCCCTGCACGGCTTCATACGCAGCAGCTACGGCTTCCCCCAGAGCCTGGGGTGCGTGGAGATGCCGCCGGCCAACGCCGCCGTCGTCTTCCCGCTCACGCCCATCGGCACCCTCGTCACCGTGAGCTGAACGCCGGGCGCCTCCCGGCTCAGCGGGCCGAGGGGAACTCGGGCGGACGCCGTTCGCGCACGGCCCGGATGCCCTCGGCGGCATCGGGGCCCATGAAGCCGAGCATCTCGAGGGCCAGCGACTCGCCGAACACCGGCTCGGCCTGGACCATCCACCGGTTGAGGACCCGCTTGGTCCACTGCACGGCCGTCCGGCTCCCGGCGGCCAGCCGGCCGGCGACGGCCAGGGCTTCGGACACCACGTCGGCGTCGGGGACGCACCGGGTCACGAGACCGATGCGCTCGGCCTCGCGCCCGTCCACGAAGTCCGCGGTGAGGAGGTAGTACTTCGCCCGGGCCATGCCGCAGAGGAGGGGCCAGAGCAGGGCGGCATGGTCACCGGCGGCCACGCCGAGGCGGGTGTGGCCGTCCGAGAGCCGGGCCGACTCCCCCATCACGCTCACGTCGGCCAGCAGGGCCACGGCCAGTCCGGCACCCACCGCCACGCCGTTGATGGCCGACACGACGGGCTTCACCGAGGCCAGCAGGGCGTCGACGACCGCCCTGGCGTCGCTCCACTGTTCGAGGAGGGCGGCGTAGTCGGTGGTCATCCGCTCGACCATGGCCAGGTCGCCACCGGCCGAGAAGGCCCGACCCGCACCGGTGATCACCGACACGGCGACCGAGTCGTCGCGGTCGATCACCGGCCAGACCTCGGAGAACTCGCGGTGGAGGCGTTCGTTGGCCGCGTTGAGCACGTCCGGCCGGTCGATGGTGACGAGGAGCACCCCGTCCTGCGGCCGGTCGAAGCGGAGGTGGGCGAAGTCGTCGTAGGAGGTCCAGGTGGCGGGGGTGGCGTCGGTCATGCCTGCATCATGGCCCGGCGAACCGGCCCGGGGGCCGCCGGGCTCACGACCCGAGCAGGGGATGGTGGAGCCCGAGCTCGGCCAGGGTGCGCCCCGGCTGACGGGGCTCGACGGCCGCCGGGTCGGCCCCGGGGAGCCGGAAGACGTAGAGGTTCCAGTACGGGGCCAGGTCGGCGGGGGCGATGTCCGCGTAGAGTCGGCCCTCGACGTCGACGCAACGGGTGAAGCCGGCCTCTTCGAAGCGCGCCGTCCACCACTCGAACGAGGCGATGGTGAGATGGCCCTCGACCGGCCGACCCTCGGCATCGACCGCCAGGTCGGCCTGGGGCACGGGGCCGGTGTACTCCGGGCCGAGATCCCGATAGTGCTCGACCCGCTCGGGCCGTACCTTGCCTTCGAGGTGCCCGTCGGGACCCGAACGATTGGGGCCGAACGACGGGATGGTGGCGTAGAGCCACCCCCCGCACACCCGACGGAGCTCGGCCACGGCCTCGGGCACCCGGTGGGGGGGCAGATGCTCGAGGATCTCGAGGGTGGTCACCAGGTCGAAGGCGCCGTCCCCCCAAGGCAGGCCGGCGAAGAGGTTGGCCACCCGGACGTGGCCGACGGCCCCGGGTGCGGCGTGGTCGACGGCGTAGGCGCTGAGGTCGCACCCCTCGGCATCGAGACCCCGCTCGCGCAGCACCTCGACCACGAAGCCGGTGGCACAGCCCACGTCGAGGACGGTACGCACCCGGAAATTGCGCCACAGGAGCCAGCCGGCGATGTCGGCGTTGGAGGCCACCCGGTCGTAGCGGGCGTAGCCGGAGCGGCCCTCCCGGTCGCCGGAGGCGTCGCGCCCCTCGCCGAAGTAGGTGCCGCCGTAGGTGTCGGCCACCCCGGCCTGGCGGGCCGCGGCCGCGGCCCGTCCCCGCTCGGCGGCCTCGGTCAGCTCGCGGCCCGAACGGGCCAGGGCCGTCCGGGCCGTCCCGCTGCGGGCGGCCACACCGACCAGGGCGCGTCGACAGCCGTCGACGAGGGGGGACCACCGCGACGAGGCCATGTGCCGACGTTAGCCGTGGCCCTCCGCCGGCCCGGTGACCGGCCCCGGATCGTCGGTCGAAGAAATCCCACTCAATGTGTGGAGAAAATCACTCTCAGCGGTTAGAGTGGTCCTACGGAACCGAGACGAAAGACAGGGACGATGGTCAGGAGACGCGGGTCCTCGGGAGGATCACCGATGAGCGAGCAAGCAGTCACCACCGACGACAATCCGTACCGGCCGGCGCCGTCGGCCGTTTCGACGGTCGAGCGCTCGGTCGCGGGCCCGTCCGACGACGAGTCGGCCTCCACGTTGGTCCCCGACGCGCCCGCCAGCGTGCCCTCCGAGCTCGTGACCTCGGCCGCCCTGGCCGGCTCGCTGTCCACGTTCTCCCTGGCCGACATCCTGACCCTCCTGGCCACGACGAGCCAGTCGGGTGAGCTCGAGGTCGTGGGCGCGGGGGCCGAGGGGCGCCTCTGGCTCGACGGCGGCGAGCTGTCCAACGCCCACGTGGGTGCGGCCACCACCATCGGCCAGGCCGTCTTCGAGCTGGCCTGCGCGGCCGACGCCTGGTTCACCTTCCTTCCGGGCATCGTCTCCTCCAGCGGCCAGCCCAGGGTGCCGGTGGGTGCCGTCCTCGACGAGGTGCGGCCCCAAGTGGACGAGTGGCGGGACCTCCGAGACGCCGTACCCCTCGGGGCGACCGTCCGCCTGTCCCCCACGCCGCCGGGCCAGGACGTCCAGATCCGGAGCGACCAGTGGCAGACCCTCACCACGGTGGGCTCGGACGGCCAGACGGTCCGGGCCGTGCTGGACCGCATCGGCGGTGTCCAGGTCGAGGGCCTGCGGACCCTGCGCGAGCTGCTCGGGGCCGGCCTCGTCGTCCTCGAGTCGCCCGCTGCCGGCGGACAGCCGGGAGGCGCCGTGGTGGCGCCGCTCCACGTCGAGGAGGCACCGATCACCGGGCCGGCCGTGCCGCCCGCCGGTCCGGCCGGCCGGATCGAGGAGCTGCTGACCGTCCCGCCCCCGCCGACCGCGGACGTCGGGCGGGACGAGCACACCGGCGCCCTGGCCGAGGTGGCCATGATGCCGCCGCCCATCGTGGGCGACCCGTGGACCCCGCTCCCCGAGGTCCAGCCCGGCGACGACCACGGGGTGGCCTGAGCACCCCGACCAGCGGCGCCGGAGCGGGCCGTCGGGTCACCGGACCGCCGGCCGCCCAGGCCGACGGCACGCTCACGGCGTGACGAACGGGCAGTCGCCGTTGTGCTGGCAGTTGTGGAGCGACACGGCCACGGCGATCACCACGGCCACCGTGACCGCCAACCCGACGAAGCCGACGATGATGCCGGCGAGGGCCAGGCCGCCACCCGTTTGCGTGCCGTTGGCCCGCCGGATCTGGGCCCGGGCCACGAAGCCGAAGACGACGGCCAGCACGGCCGGGACCCCGTAGACCCAAAAGAAGATCGAGCACACCAGGGAGGCGACGGCCAGACCGTTGGTGCGCACCGGCGGCTCGCCGCCAGAGGGACCGGGCGCCGGGGCGCCGTAGACCGGGTCGTAGCCGGGCGGGTAGCCGGGCGGCGGGGCGCCGTAGGCGGGCGGATAGCCGGACGGCGGGGCGCCGTAGGCGGGCGGATCGCCCGGGGAGGGCCCGTACGGGTTGGCGACCGGGCCCGGCGCCTGTTCCGGCGGGTACCAGCGGCCATCGGAGGCCTGCCACCACCCCGGACCCTGCCAGACGTCGCTCACGCCATCCCCTCCCCGGTGGCGGACGCCGTCGGCGCCACCTCTCGGCCGACGCTAGCGGCTGGTAGCACCGGTCATCGGCCACCGCCCGGCGCCGACAGCCGGTCGGCGAGGGCCCGGAAGGCGCGGCCGCGGTGGGACACGGCGTGCTTCTCCACGGCCGTCATCTCGGCGAAGGTCCGGCCGCCGCAGCCGTCGGGGGCGAACACCGGGTCGTACCCGAAGCCCTGCGAACCTCGGGCCTCGGCGGTGATGGTGCCGTCGACGGCCCCCTCGGCCCAGAGCTCGGACCCGTCGGGCCACGCCACGAAGGCGACGCTCCGGAACCGGGCCCGCCGGGCGTCCGGAGCGAGGGCGCCGGCCCGGTCGAGCTCGCCGAGCAGCCGGCCCACGTTCTCGGCGTAGGTGGCGTGCTCGCCGGCGAAGCGGGCGGAGCGCACGCCCGGGGCGCCTCCGAGGGCCTCGACCTCGAGGCCGGTGTCATCGGCCACCGCCGCCGTTCCGGTCGCCGCGCACAGGGCCCGGGCCTTCAGGCGGGCGTTCTCCTCCAGGGTCTCGCCGGTCTCCTCCACGTCGGCGACGTCGTCCGGTCGGGCCGCGAGCTCGAGGCCGGGCACGGCGGAGAGGATGGCGGCGATCTCGGCGGCCTTGTCCGGGTTGGCGCTGGCCAGCACCAGGCGGAGGCCGGGCGCGGCCGGAGGGGTCATCGGGGGGTGGGCGGCTCGGCCAGGACGGCGGCCTGGAGGTCGAGGAGTTGGGCGATCCCGTGCTCGGCCAGGCTGAGCATCTCCTCGAGCTCGCCCTTGGTGAAGGGGACGCCCTCGGCCGTGCCCTGGACCTCGACGAACCGGCCCGACGACGTCATCACGACGTTCATGTCCACTTCGGCTCGGCTGTCCTCGGCGTAGGGGAGGTCGAGCATGCACACGCCGTCCACGACGCCGACCGACACCGCGGCCACCGCCTCGGAGAGGGGATGGGTGCGCACCGTGCCCTTCTGCACGAGACGGGTGAGGGCGTCGTGGAGCGCCACGTAGGCGCCGCAGATGGCGGCCGTGCGGGTCCCCCCGTCGGCCTGGAGCACGTCGCAGTCGACCGTGATCTGCACCTCGCCGAGGGCCGTCATGTCGCAGATCGAGCGCAGGGAGCGCCCGATGAGCCGCTGGATCTCCTGGGTGCGACCGGACTGCTTGCCGCGGGCCGCTTCGCGGGTGACCCGCTCGGCCGTCGACCCGGGGAGCAGTGAGTACTCGGCCGTGACCCACCCCTTGCCCGAACCGCGCATCCACGGCGGCACCCGCTCCTCGACCGAGGCCGTGCACAGCACCCGGGTCAACCCCATCGTCACCAGCACCGAGCCGGGGGCGAAGACCGTGAAGTCCCGCTCGAAGGAGGCAGGGCGCAGTGCGTCGATGACCCTCCCGTCGGCTCGTGCCGTGCCTTCCGTGCGTGCCTCGCTCACAGGGCGTACTCCTCTCCGATCGCCGCCTGCTCCACCGGCCCCCTGAAGGCCACCGCCGCCTCTGCCACCACCGCCCCGGCGTCGACCGTCGGCCAGCGGTGGGTCAGCACCAGCCGACGGGCACCGGCCTGACGGGCCCGGTCCCCTGCCTGACGGGCGCTCAGGTGCCGGGCCTCCCCCTCGTGCTCGGCCGTGTAGGTGGCCTCGCAGAGGAGCAGGTCGAGCCCCATGCCCAGGGTGGTGAGGTCCCACGCCGGCCCGGTGTCGGCAGAGTACCCGAGGGCACGCCCCTCCCCGTCGATGCGGACGGCCAGGGTCTCTCCGGCATGGTCGGTGCGGTGGAAGGCCACCGAGAGGTCGCCGATCTCGACCGCAGCTCCGTCGGCCACCGCCCGCCAGTCCAGCATCGGCGTGGCGTGCACCGAGGCACGGGCTTGCACCTCGGCGGGTGCGTAGACGGGTACCGGCCGGCCGGCCGGTACCTGGCGGGCCCGGGTGTCGAGGGCCCAGAGGTCCGCCCAGTGGTCGGTGTGGTGGTGGGTGACGACCACGGCGTCGACGTCGGCCGGGTCGGCCACGGTCTGGAGGATGGCGAAGGCCCCCGGGCCCAGGTCGACCACGATGCTCGTGCCGCCGGCCCGCACCAGGTAGCCGCTGCCGGCCCCGCCCGGTCCGGGCCAGCTGCCGTCGCAGCCGAGCACGGTGAGGGTCATGGCCGCCCCCGATGGGGTGGGTCGGCGGTCGGCGGTCATCCGGCCAGGCTACGCCGTGCCGGGGGCCGCCTCGCGTCCGACGGTCGCCCCTCGCCCGGTCCGGACTCGCCGCACGGCGCCGAGCGGTTCCGTGGCGTCGCGAGCCCCCTCGAGGGGCCCACGCCCGGGCGGGAGGTCAGAAGTAG
This sequence comes from Acidimicrobiaceae bacterium, assembly GCA_027314705.1. Classification (GTDB taxonomy): domain Bacteria; phylum Actinomycetota; class Acidimicrobiia; order Acidimicrobiales; family RAAP-2; genus Bog-756. Next base: position 4,744 of record DAHVAJ010000055.1, on the reverse strand, counting down.
GTGATCTGCTCGGCCCGGGCCGCCACCACGTCGAGGTCGTCGGTCCACGCCCCGGTGGAGAGGTACTTCCACCCGGCATCGCAGCAGACCGTGACGATCGTGCCCGACCGGAGGGTGGCCGCCGTCCTGGCCGCGCCGGCCAGGACGGCCCCCGACGAGATGCCGGCGAAGATGCCCACCTCCATGAGGCGCCGGGTCCATTCGATCGACTCGCGGGGGCGGACGATCCGCTTGCCGTCCAACAGCGCGGCGCCGTCGTTGTCGAGGAAGATGGGTGGGATGTACCCGTCGTCGAGATTGCGCAGGCCGTCGACGAGCTCGCCGGCCGGCGGCTCGATGGCCAGGACCTGCACCTCGGGGTTCTGCTCTTTCAGGTAGCGGCCGGCGCCGAGCAGGGTGCCCGAGGTACCGAGGCCGGCCACGAAGTGGGTGACCTCGGGGCAGTCGCGCCAGATCTCGGGACCGGTCCCCTCGTAGTGGGCCCGAGGGTTGGCCGGGTTGGCGTACTGGTAGAGGAAGACCCACTCGGGGTGCTCGGCTGCCAGGGCCCTTGCCCGGCGCACGGCCCCGTTCGAGCCCTCGGTCCCGGGGGACTCGATGATCTCGGCACCCCACGACTCGAGGAGCTGGCGGCGCTCGACCGACACGTTGGTGGCCAGCACCACCTTCAGCCGGTACCCCTTCACCTTGCAGACGAGGGCCATGCCGATCCCGGTGTTGCCCGACGAGGGCTCGAGGAGCGTGTCCCCCGGGTGCAGGAGGCCGTCCCGCTCGGCCTGCTCGATCATGGCCAGGGCGATGCGGTCCTTCACCGAGCCCCCCGGGTTCTGGCCCTCGAGCTTCATGAGGATGGAGACGCCCGGGTTGGGGCTGAGCGGGGTGACGTCGACCAGCGGCGTGTTCCCGATCAGGTCGAGCACCGAGGCGTAGCGGGTCACGGAGCGGGCGCTCGTCAGACCCCGACCGCACCTCCGGCCACGGCCGGGAGGATCGAGAGCTCGTCGGAGGTGGTCACCGGGGTTGCGGTGGCCGAGAGGTACCGGACGTCGTCGTCGTTGACGTAGACGTTCACGAACTTGTGGAGGGCACCGGAGTCGTCGGTGATCTGACCGGACATCCCCGGATAGGCGGCCACGAGGGCGGTGAGCACCTCCCCCACGGTCGAGCCCTCGACGGACACCGTCTTGGCCCCGTCGGCGTGGGACCGCAGCACGGTCGGCAGGTGGACTTGGACGGGCACGGGCTCTCCTCGGTTCGGGGCCCCGGCCGCAACCGGGCCGCCAGGGCGGTCAGGCGGCGGGCCACCCTCCTGCGGTCCGGGCGGTCCGAGCCGAAAGTTGACCTGCCAGGTGAGGATTCTACCCCGCCGTCATGCGGACCGTCTCCTCGGTCACCAGGCCGTCGGCGATCCGGTAGCTGCGCACCACCGGCTCGGTGTCCCGGAGCGAGACGAGCACGTAGTGCCAGGACGGGTCGGGCGCCTGGGCCACGTCCGTGGGCGAGGGGTAGGCCTCGGTGTGGGTGTGGGAGTGGAACACGCCGATGATCGAGCGCCCGTTGGCCTCGGCGTCGCGGTCGGCGAACAGGTGGTCGCGCGGGTCCACCGTGTAGACCTTGGCCGAGCTGGCCAGGTTGCCCGTCGGGTAGCAGGTCAGGGCCTCGCCGGTCGCCGGGTCGCCCCCGAGCAGCCCGCAGGCCTCCTCGGGCAGCCCGACCAGGCAGTGGGCGACCATCTGGTCGTGGACGCTGCGGGAGAGTGCGAGCATGGCCCCACCACGCTAGACGAGTGGTTCCAAGGATCGCTCCTCTGCAGCGGTCCGCCACCGGCGCGACCAGGGTGTCCGAGAACGGCGCTGCTCACCGCCACGTCGACCTCGGCGGTCCGAGGGACGCCCGGGCGCACCATCGCCCGTGCTTCCCGTTCCCGGTGGACCCGTCCGGCTCCACCACACGCCTCCGGGCGGCCGCCTTGCGGCTCCGGGACTGCATCGAGGCGCTCGCCGGGGACACCGACGAGTGGCACGACGGCACCTGGACGGTGGTCCACCCCGGTCGACCGTGGACGGGGCACGGGACCGGGTCCGGGAGCCCGGCGAGTACGGTCGAGGGGATGACGGCAGCGGCCAAGAAGCGCACCGGCCCGGGAGGTGCGGGCACGCCCGCGGAGAAGGGCCGGGACCGGGTCGTCGCCAGCAACCGACGGGCCCGCTACGACTACGACGTCCTCGAGACCTTCGAGTGCGGGCTGGTGCTCCAGGGATCCGAGGTGAAGTCCCTGCGCGAAGGCCGGATCGCCCTCCAGGACGCCTTCGCCCGGATCGACGGCGGCGAGGCGTGGCTCTTCGGGGTCCACGTCCCCCCCTACGCGCACGCCACCGGGTTCGGGGCCCACGAGCCCGACCGCAGGCGCAAGCTCCTCCTCCACCGCCGTCAGATCGACGAGCTGCTGGGCCGGACGAAGCAGCAGTCGCTCACCCTGATACCGCTGTCCATCTACTTCAAGGACGGGCGGGCCAAGGTCGAGCTGGCCCTGGCCCGCGGCCGGCGCCGCTATGACAAGCGCCACGCCATCGCCGCACGAGACGCAGGACGCGACGCAGCCCGGGAGGCCCGGGCCACCACCCGCGGCCGCTGAGCGCCGATTCGGCCCACCAGCCGGGTCATGGCATCGGGGCCCGGGCGGTACACTGGGAGCCGGCGGCGCACCTCGCACCGCCGGTGGACCCACCCAGGGGGTGACAGGCTTCGACTCCGGTCGTCGAAATGGGAGAAGCGAGCCGTGGTCTCCGGAGCCACGTTAAAGAGCCGGAAACCAATACAAACGCCGAGCCTCAGCTCGTGCTCGCAGCCTAGAAACTGCGACGTCCTCCCGGCCCCAGTCCTACGGACCGGACGAGGGCGTCATCTTGTGGGACTCACCTGACCGGCAGCGTCGACGGGCCGTCAGGGACACCTCAGTCGGATACGGGCCGACGTTCCCGCCGGTGACGGCGTCGGCCCCGACAATCCCCCACCGGCTGCGCTCGGAGAAGTCCCATGGAGAAGCTGGAGGACGCGGGTTCGATTCCCGCCACCTCCACCGTAGGTGTCATGGCGCGAAACCCCTCCTCGTCCGAGGGGGGTTCGTCGGTGGCACCCGAACTACCCGGCGGTAGCTCACCTCTCACGTAGAAGGTGGGCCGGATCGTGTCGCGCTCCTCTACGACGAGGTCGCTGACGAACGCTTGTGCGATGGCCTTGTGTCGTTCGTCGTTGCCGCGCTCGATCTCGGCTTCGAGTTCCGCTACCTGACCGGTTAGGGCACGACCTCATTCTCCGCGAGGCTGAACATCGCCCGCCAGCCCTGCTACCGGTGGCTGGCCCATCCCGTGTCCGATGGCGAGCTCGACGACGCCTGCCTGGCCAACGCCGTCTACTATGCCCACTGCGACGATCCCGAGTTGGGTTACCGGTTCCCGGCCGACGAGGCCCGAGCCGCCCGGCCACGACGCCTGTGACCGCACGATCTGGCGGGTCGGCTCTCGGAACGGCCGGTCGACGCTTCCACGCTTGCAGCCGGACGCTCACAGCGGCCCACCGTGATCTCTGGCGAAGACAGGACTAGGGTCTATTGCGTCGACCGGTGGGGACAGCGACGCTTACCTCCTACAACCCTGTTGAAGCGGGCGCTGGATTCTGATTGACGAGTTGGAGGGGCGACCCAAGTCAAGAACTGGAAGGGGTTCTCAATGCGCAACAGACGAGTAACTCGGTTTAGGATTGCGATAATCGCAGTCGTTGCAGGGCTTGGGGTGTCGGCCTTCGCATTGCCAGCGGCGGCTACTCCGGCGCCGGGACCGAGCGGTGAGATGCTGGTGGGGGGCGGCAGTGGGTCGAACGGCGGAACGGTACTCGAGCCGGCGTACAACGGAGTTACAGGCGCGATCAGCTACGTCAGCACCCCCAGAGGCGTTCCGAATCCCGTCAACTCGAACCCGAGGGCGACGGCGCCATTCTACCTGCCGGTCTATCCGACCAGCTCCAAGGTCCCCTTGAACGTCACGCTCAACTGCCAGGATGCTGCGGGTGCCCCCCTGAACACGGTAGAGAACTGCCCCGACCACGGGCCGGCGGTCGCTACCGCCGTAAAGGCAATAGCGTCGAGTTTCACCGCCCCGTTTACTGATGTTTACGCGGGCGGGGTAGCCGGCCACGATCACGTGATGGGCGTCCCGGGAACTCAAAGGAATGGCGGCGACTTCAACGTCGCTTGGGTGCCGACGCTCGTCATCTTCACGAATGCGGCGGCGGCCAACGTGCACGTCACGACGGTCGCCCAGATCACCGCGGATGCCAGCGCCAACCCCCCCGACGCTATCCTGGTCGCGCTCGACGGCAGCGGTGGAGCGCCAAACCTGACGTTCCACTGCTCGGTCGTTCCAGCCTCCGTCTACAACAACGGCACGCCGTTCACCGGCTAGTCAGCAGTGCAAGAACCCGGGAGACCGCAGCGCTCCCGGGTTCTTGCCCAGAAGAAACGCGAAGAGCCGGAATGGTCAACCCGGCAATCGGCGATGGATTACCAGCGGCGGACGTCGACCTTGGCCCAGCGGGCGGCCAAGGCGCTGCCACCTTCGTCGGGACGATCGACAATCTGCTGCGAACCGCCCAAGCAACTGACGATCTCCGCACTACCGATCGCCCGTGCCTCGGCGGTCACGGTGTTCGGTGGGCAGCTGCACGGTCACGCTGTCTACCTGGGCAA
>DAHVAJ010000053.1 GCA_027314705.1 Acidimicrobiaceae bacterium | reverse complement strand
GGTCACTTCCGGCATCGGACTCCAGGTACTTGCGCAGCAGCGCTGCCGCGCCCATCGTGTTGGTGACTTCCACCGCATCTTCTCCTTCGTGTTCTTGGACGAACTTGAAGATTGATGCGGTGGTCGTCGCGTCGGGGGGATCCTCAGGTCGGGCTACCCCCCGTACACCACTCTGGCGGACTCAACTCCCCGAGGACGGTGGAGATACCAAAGTCGGACGGCTCTCCTCGCAAGTTGCATATCCCCACGGTGCTTGATCGGGTCGTCCAGGCGGCGATGAAGATCGTCGTCGAGCCGGTCTTCGAATCGACGTTCCACGATACGAGCTATGGCTTCCGCAAGGGCCGTTCGACCCGGCAGGCCGTGGACCGGATCGCCCGGTCCGTTGAGCAGGGTCGTCACTTCATCCTTGAGGCCGACATCGAAGGGTACTTTGATGCGATCGACCACCAGAGGCTGCTGGCACTTGTCGAAGAGCATGTGCATGACCGACACGTTGTCGCACTAGTTCGAGATCTCCTGGACTCCGGCAGTATGGAACTCGGCTCACTCGACGAGACCGAGGTCGGGGTGCCCCAAGGCGGCGTGATCTCTCCGCTGCTGTCGAACATCTACCTCAATCGATTCGATCACGACTGGGCGGCCAGCGGGATCGGTGACCTCATCCGCTACGCCGACGACTTCGTGGTCGTCTGCTCGACACTGGAGGAAGCGGATGAAGCTCGGCGACAGGTAGCGACCCTCATGGAGGATCTCGGACTGACGCTGCATCCAGGGAAGACCCGGGTCGTGGACCTTCACGAGGGCATCGACTTCTTGGGCTTCAGGTTGTGGGTGGGGGCTGACGGCACGCTACGGCGGTCCCCGTCGCACAAGAACGTCGCACGGGTGAAGGAGAAGCTCGGAAGCCTCATGGACGACGGGGATGCCTGCGCCAGCGGGCAGACGATCGCAAGAGTCAACCGTGTCCTGCGGGGCTGGTCGTCGTACTTCGCTGACTGCGATTCGGCTGAGGCGTTTGAGGAGATCGACCTCTTCGTCATCGATCGGCTTGGTGAACCTCTCCCTGGGAAAGTGATTCGGCTAGCGCATCTCAACCGGTCGGTGGCCACTCCGGGGGTGGGAGCCTCGGATTCGGAACTCGACGACATCGAGGAGAACGACCCCGAGTGGGCCAACTTCGACTGGCGAGAGGCTGCGTAGGGTCCCGTGAGACCGGTCTCGAAGGCCGTCTGAAGACCTAAGGACAACTACCGTGCCCCTCACTACTGGACTCGGATGTTTTCGAGAGGGCCACCTGTCAAACACATGTACCGACCAGGACAGCTCCGGGCAGGTGGCCGCCGCGGCCCGGTACAGCCCGGTCCACCCGGCGGTGAGGGCCGGGCCGGACCCGCCGGCACCGGGCGCCGCGGCCGGGGCCGACGCCCCGACCAGCAGGGCCGCCGTGGCGGCGAGGACGGCGGTGGCCAGGGCGGCCACCACGGTGCCGGCGACGACGAGCAGCTTGCCCACGGCGGACCCTTTCCTCGGGGGTGACGTGAGCGGCGGCTCAGAAGCGCTGGGGGCAGTCCACCACGGGGCCCGGCCGGGGGCAAGGGGCGCCCGACCGCGGGACGCCGGCCGCCGGGCCGGGGGCCGGGTCGCCGGCGGTACGCTGCGGCCGTGGTGCGCATCGGCGGTCAGCGGGCGGGGCGGGCCGGGCCGGCGGGGCGGGCTGGCGGGCGCAGCCCGTTCCGCCGCGTCCAGATCGGCCTCGGCCTGCTGGCCCTGGTGGTCGTGGTGGGCACGGTCGGCTTCCTGGCCCTCGGGTTCAGCCTGCTCGACGCCGTCTACCAGACCGTCGTCACCGTCTCGACCGTGGGCTACGGCTTCACCGAGCGGATCGGGGCGGCGGGCAAGGTCTTCACCATCGTGCTCATCCTCCTCGGCGTGGGCACCGCTCTCTACACCTTCACCGTGACCCTCGAGCTGCTGATCGACGGCCACATGCGCGACCTGATCAGGAGGCGACGGATGGAACGGGAGATCGCGGCCATGACGGGCCACGTCGTGGTGTGCGGTTGGGGACGGGTCGGCCGCGAGGTCGCCCGCTACCTGGCCAACGCCGGCCAGCAGGTCGTGGTGGTCGACCGCGACCCCGAGCGGGTGGAGAGCGTGCCCCACCCGTCGGTGTGCGGCGACGTCACCGACGACGACACCCTGGTGCGGGCCGGGGTCGAGCGGGCCGGCACCCTCATCGCCGCCCTCGACACCGACGCCGACAACGTCTTCGTCACGGTGGCCGGCCGGTCCTTCCGGCCCGACCTCCACGTCATCGCCCGGGCCCGCAACGAGTCCTCCGAGGCCAAGCTGCTCCGCGTCGGCGCCGACCGGGTGGTCAACCCCCAGCGGCTCGGGGGCGACCGCATGGCCGCCTTCGTGGTCCAGCCCCACGTCGTCGACTTCATGGACGTGGTCATGCACGACGGCTCCCTCGAGTTCCGCCTGGAGGAGCTGACCGTCGACGCCCGCTCGCCCCTGCGGGGGGAGACCATCGGGTCGGCCCGGGTCCACCAGCGGACCGGGGCGCTGGTCCTGGCCGTCCGCCGCCCCGACGGCACCTTCAACACCAACCCGTCCCCGGAGACCGAGCTCGCCGCCGGCGACGTCCTCATCGGGGTGGGCACCGAGCGCCAGCTCGCCACCCTCGGCCGGTTCGCCTCCGACGACGCCGACCACCGATCGGCCCCCGGCCCGTGACCGCAGCGGCTCGGTAAGCTCGATCGCCGGCAGCTCGGCCGCAGACAGGGGAGGTCCCAGAATGCTCAGCACCATGCAGGACGGTCCGCTGCTCGTGAGCGGCATCCTCCGCCACGGCCAGCACGTCTACGGCGAGAGCCGGGTGGTGACCGTCACCGGCCCCGAGGGCCAGGCCACCGAGGCCTCCTTCGCCGAGGTCGCCGCCCGGTCCGAGCGGCTGGCCGCCGCCCTGCGCCGCCTGGGGGTGGGCGACGACGACCGGGTCGGCACCTTCCTGTGGAACAACCAGGCCCATCTGGAGGCCTACCTGGCCGTGCCGGCCATGGGGGCCGTGCTGCACACCTTGAACCTCCGCCTCTTCCCCGAGCAGCTGGCCTACGTCATCAACCACGCCGAGGACAAGGTCATCCTGGTCGACGCCTCCATCGCCGGCCTGCTGGCCCGGGTGCGCGACCAGATCCCGACGGTCGAGCACCTCGTCGTGGTGGGGGAGGGGGACACCGGCGCCCTGGGGGAGACCCTGGCCTACGAGGACCTGCTCGGCGCCGAGGACCCCGGCGACGCCTGGCCCACCCTCGACGAACGGGACGCCGCGGCCATGTGCTACACGTCGGGCACCACCGGCAACCCGAAGGGGGTGGTCTACTCCCACCGGTCGACCTACCTCCACGCCATGGCCATCACCTCGGGCTCCTCGCTCGGCATCAACGAGCGGGACCGGGTGCTCTCCATCGTGCCCATGTTCCACGCCAACGCCTGGGGCACCCCCTATGCCGGGTTCCTGACCGGCGCCGACCTGATCATGCCCCAGCAGTACCTCCAGGCCGCCCCGCTGTCGGCCATCATCGCCGCCCACCGGCCGACCCTCTCGGCCGGGGTGCCCACCATCTGGAACGACCTGCTGCGCCACGCCCAGACCCACGAGGTCGACCTGTCCTGCCTGCGCATGATCACCGCCGGCGGCGCGGCGGTCCCCCGCCAGCTCATCGAGCGCTACCGGGACGAGCTCGGCGTCGAGCTGGTCCAGGGCTGGGGCATGACCGAGACCAGCCCCCTGTGCGCGCTGGCCACCCCGCCCCGCCAGGCCGGCCCGGACGAGGAGATCGAGTGGCGGGCCAAGACCGGCCGGGTGGTCCCCGGGGTGGAGGTCCGGGTGGTGGCCGAGGACGGGACGGTCCTGCCCAACGACGGCGCCTCGGTGGGCGAGTTCGAGGTCCGGGGCCCGTGGATCACCGGCGCCTACTACGGCGACCCGTCGCCCGAGCGCTTCCACGACGGGTGGCTGCGCACCGGGGACATCGGCTCCCTCGACGGCCGGGGCTTCATGCAGATCTCCGACCGCACGAAGGACGTCATCAAGTCCGGCGGCGAGTGGATCTCCTCGGTCGAGCTGGAGAACGAGGTCATGGCCCATCCGGAGGTGGTCGAGGCCGCCGTCATCGCCGTGCCCGACGAGCGCTGGAGCGAACGGCCGCTGGTGGCCGTGGTGCTGGAGGAGGGCTCCGGGGCCGGCCCCGACGAGCTGCTGGCCTTCCTCGCCGACCGGGTCAGCCGGTGGTGGCTGCCCGAGCGGTGGTCGATGATGAGCGAGGTCCCGAAGACGAGCGTGGGCAAGTTCGACAAGAAGCTCCTGCGGGCCCGGTACGCCGAGGGCGACCTCGAGGTGGTCGAGGTCGAGGTCTCGTCGGGGCGCTGACCCGGTGGGCGACGTGGACGACCTGGCCGCCCGGCTCCGGGCACTGGCCGAGGAGCTGGCCGACGCCGCCCTCGACCGCCTGGTCCAGGCGTCCGAGGCCGTCCGGGAGGGGGGCGACCCCGACCCGGCCCTCCTGGCCGAGGAGCGCCGGCTCACCCGGGCCCGCCGGGCGGTCGAGCGGGCGGCCGCCCTCGTGGAGGCCGGGCCGGGCCGGGCCGACGGCGGGGCGGACTGAGCCCGGCCGGACCCACCCGGTGGCCGCGCCCGGGCCGGGGCTCAGTGGTGCCCGTCGCCGTCGAGGCGGTTCACGGCGTCGATGAGCTGGCGCAGCCGCCCGTAGTGCCGCCGGTCGAAGCGGAGGGCCAGCCGGGCGGCGTCGAGGTCGTCGCCGTCGGACCGCTCGGGCGGGAGGGGCCGGGTGGTCCGGATCACGCCGCCGGTCAGGACGTGGCCGAACCGGCGGTTGAGCCGGGCGAGCTGGGCCCTGGTCGGCGCGGTGTCCATGCGCAGGACCAGCAGGTCGCCGACCCACCGGGCCGAGCGGTAGTTGCGGTAGAAGCCGAGGAGCTCGTCGCGGGCCTCGGGGACGCTGTCGGTGCGCACGTAGAAGGCCCGGTCGTCGTCGGAGACGAGGCCCCGGGGTTCGACCTCCTCGCGCAGGAACCGGCTCCACCCCTGCCAGTAGGTGCCTCCGGGGACGTCGAGCAGGACCACGGGGGCGGGCTCGGCCTTGCCCGTCTGCAGCAGGGTGAGCAGCTCGAACCCCTCGTCCAGGGTGCCGAAGCCGCCGGGCAACACCACGTAGCCGTCGGACTCCTTCAGCAGCATGAGCTTGCGGGTGAAGAAGTACCGCATCTCGACGAGCTTCGGGTCCTGGGCGATGAACCGGTTGGCCCCCTGCTCGTGGGGGAGCCGGATGTTGACGCCGAGGGACTGGTCGCGCCCGGCCCCCTCCATGCCGGCGGCCATGATCCCCGGGCCGGCCCCGGTGACCACCATCCACCCGGCCGCGGCCATGGCCGCGGCGAGGTCGCGGGCCTGGAGGTAGTCGGGATGGTCGGGCTCGGTCCGGGCCGAGCCGAAGATGGTGACCTTGCGCCGGTGGCGGTAGGGACGGAAGACCCGGAAGGCCTCGGCCATCTCGGCCAGGGCCGAGTCGGCCACCTTCAGGTCGATCAGCTCGGCCCGGTCCTCGAGGAGGCCGGCCACCGTCTGGAGCATCGAGCGGTAGCTCCGCTGCTCGGCCGGGGAGGTGGCGGCGATGCGGGCCTCGAGGCCGTCGCCGGCGCCCGGGGCCCCGGCCGCCGCGCCGGCCATCTCAGTGGGCCGCGGCGAGGACGGGGCCCGGGTCGGCCCCGCCGGCCACCCGCCCGTAGAGGGTGGTGCGCTGGGCCAGCGGCCGGCCGAGGGGGGCCACCAGCTCGGCGAAGGCGGCGGGGTCCATCATCTGGCCGTGGCCGGCCCCGGCGGCCCGCGAGATGTTCTCGTCCATGAGCGTCCCCCCGAGGTCGTTGACCCCGGCCCGGAGGAGCTGGCGGGCGCCGACGGCGCCGAGCTTGACCCAGCTCAGCTGGATGTTGTCGATGGCGCCCCGGTAGGCGATGCGGCCCACCGCGTGCATGAGGAGGGTCTCGCGGAAGGTGGGCCCCCGGCGCGACCGGCGCGTCAGGTAGATCGGGGTGGCCATGTGGACGAAGGGGAGGGGGACGAACTCGGTGAAGCCGCCCGTCTCGAGCTGGACCGCCCGGGTGGCCACCAGGTGGCGGGCCCAGGAGCGGGGCTGCTCGACGGCACCGAACATGATGGTGACGTTGGAGCGCAGGCCGACGCCGTGGGCGGTGCGGTGCACGTCCAGCCACTGGGCCGTCGTGATCTTGTCGGGGCACAGGACGGCACGGACCGGGTCGTCGAGGATCTCGGCGGCCGTGCCCGGCAGGGTGCGCAGGCCGGCGTCGCGCAGCGCCACCAGGTAGTCGGCGAGGTCCGTGCCCGACCGGCGGGCCCCCTCGGTGACCTCGAGGGCGGTGAAGCCGTGGATGTGGATGGTGGGCGACGCCTCCCGCACCGCGCCCAGGACGTCCAGGTAGTAGTCGCCGTCGAAGTCCGGGTGGATGCCGCCCTGGAGGCAGACCTCGGTGGCCCCGAGGGCCTCGGCCTCGGCCACCCGCTCGGTGATCTCGGACAGCTCGAGCAGGTAGGGCGCGCCCCGCAGGTTGAGCGACCGCGGCCCCTTGGAGAAGGCGCAGAAGCGGCACTTGAACGTGCAGACGTTGGTGTAGTTGATGTTGCGGTTGGCCACGAAGGTGACCTCGTCGCCCACGGCCTCGGCCCGGAGGTGGTCGGCCACCTCGGCCACGGCCCGCACCTCGGGGCCCCGGGCCGCGAACAGGGTGACCAGGTCGTCCTCGTCGGGTACGGCGCCGTCGAGCACGCCGGCGAGCACGGCCCCGACCGGTCCGCGGCCCGGGACCGGGGCGGCCCGCCGGGCCGGGGCCGCCGTCCCCGCCAGCGGCGCCAGCGGCGCCAGCAGCTCGGGCGGCGCGGTGTCCCCACCCGAGACCCACGGGTGGTCGCGGCCGAGCCCCTCGGCGTCGGAGGCGTCGAGCACGGCGAAGCGCACGGCGTCGTCGAGCCACGTCTCGGGGGCCAGGGCGAACCCGGGGTAGAGGGTGAGGCGGGGGGCGAGGGTGTGGCCGGCCGCCTCGGTGGCCGCCCGGAGGACGCCGAGGGCGGGCCAGGCCCGCTCGGGGTTGACGTGGTCGGCGGTCACCGGCGAGACCCCGCCCCAGTCGTCGATGCCCGCAGCCAGGAGCGGCCCGAGGTCGTCGGAGAGGTTGGGCGGGGCCTGGAGGTGGACGTCGGGGGGCAGCACCAGCCGGGCGGCGGCGATGGTCCAGCACAGCTCCTCGGGCGGGCAGGCCGGGTGGCGGTGGAGGGCCGTGCCCGGCTTGGGCACGAAGTTCTGGACGATGACCTCCTGGACGTGGCCGTGGCGGGCGTGGCTGGCGGCGATGGCGGCCAGCGCCTCGAGCCGGTCGGCCCGCGTCTCGCCGATGCCCACCAGGAGGCCGGTGGTGAAGGGGATGCGCGCCGCGCCGGCCGCCTCCAGGGTGGCCAGGCGCCGGGCCGGCGCCTTGTCGGGGGCGCCGCGGTGGGCGGCGAGATCGTCGCGGAGGGACTCGACCATCATCCCCTGGCTGGCCGACACCGTCCGGAGGGCGGCCAGCTGGTCGGGGCCGAGGGCCCCGGCGTTGGCGTGGGGGAGGAGGCCGGTCTCGTCGAGCACGGCCCGGCACGCGGCCACCAGGTAGTCGACGGTGGAGGCGTGGCCGTGGTCGTCGAGCCAGGCCCGGGCCGACGGGTAGCGGTCCTCGGGGGCCTCGCCCAGGGTGAAGAGGGCCTCGTGGCACCCGGCGGCGCGCCCGGCCCGGGCGACGGCCAGGACGGCCTCGAGGTCGAGGTAGGGGGCCTCGACCCGGGCCGGCGCCTTGGCGAAGGTGCAGTAGCCGCACCGGTCCCGGCACAGCATGGTGAGGGGGATGAAGACCTTGGGCGAGAAGGTGACCCGGGTGCCGAAGGCCGCGTCCCGCACCTCCCGGGCCCGGGCGGTCAGCTCGGCCAGCGGGGCGTCGACCAGCCAGGCGCTCCCGGACGCGTCGAGGGTCGGGGGCGGGGGCTCCGTGGCGGGCATCGGGCCAACCTTACCGGAGGGCCCCCGGGGGCCGGCCGGTCCCGGGCCCCGGGTCATGGCCGGGCCGGTCGCAGGTCCCCGAGGGCGGCGGCGTCGACCAGCCAGCGCACCTCGGCGGCGTCGACGCGCCCGCCGGGAAGGTCCTCGCCGGCCACGATGCGGGCCAGCGCGGCGTGCTTGGACGGCCCGGCCACGGTGACCACCACGAGCCGGGCCCGGGCGATGCCGGCCAGGGTGAGGGTGAGCCGCTCGTGGGGGTTGACCCCGGCCGGGTCGGTGTTGGCCACCACCAGCCGACCGGGCGGCGGGTCGAGGAGGGCGGCGGAGCCGGGGAAGAGCGAGGCGGTGTGGCCGTCGGGCCCGAGGCCGAGGTGGACGAGGTCGGGGGGTCCGGCCGCGGCCACCAGCCGGTCGTAGGCCTCGGCCGCCTCGGCGGGCCGGCCCCCGGGGTACATGGGGTGGTCGGCGGCCACCGGGCCGACGGCGGCCAGGAGGGTCTCTGCCACCATCCGGTGGTTGGCGTCGGGGTCGTCCTCGGGCACGCACCGTTCGTCGCCCAGGAAGACCTCGACCCGCTCCCACCCCGGCGTGCGGCCCCGGGCCGCGGTGGCCGCGTAGCAGGCGGCCGCCGTGGCGCCGCCGGAGAGGACGAGGCGGAACCCGGCGTCCCCGACCCCGGCCACCGCCGCCGTCACGAGGTCGGCGAAGGCCTCGGGGACGGAGCCGACGAGCTCGACGGTGCCGTTCACCCGGGTCCGCCCCGGCCGGACCCGGTCACTGGGTGAGGGGCGTCGGTCGGCCCGGGAGGTGCAGGTCGATCTCGGGGTTGCGCCACTCGTCCCCCGACCGCTCGACGAGCAGGTCGGCCATGTGCGGCCCCCAGGTGCCGGCCGGGTAGAAGTGGAGCCCGGCCCCGGGCTCCGACCAGGCCACCAGGTAGGGGTCGACGATCCGCCAGGCCTGCTCGACCTCGTCGGAGCGGATGAACAAGGTGGCGTCGCCCACCATGGCGTCGTGGAGCAGCCGCTCGTAGCCGTCGGCCGCGTCGGACCCGGCGAACTCCTCGGCGTAGGAGAAGTCCATGGCCACCGAGCGCAGGTGGAAGCGCTCGCCGGGCACCTTGGCCCCGAACTCCAGGCTGACCCCCTCGTCGGGCTGGATCCGGAGGATGAGGGAGTTGGGCCGCAGGTCCCGGCTGGTGCGCCGGTCGAAGAGGAGGAACGGCACCTGGCGGAAGGTGAGGGCCACCTCGGTCACCCGGGCCGGGAGCCGCTTGCCGGTGCGCACGTACACCGGCACCCCGGCCCACCGCCAGTTCTCGACCCGGAGGCGGAGGGCCAGGTACGTCTCGATCTGGCTGTCGGCGGCCACGTCGGGCTCCTGCCGGTAGCCGACGACGGCCTGGTCGTCGACGGTGCCGGCCAGGTACTGGCCGCGTACCGACTTGTCCACGGCCTCGTCCGGCGTCGGGATGTCGATGGCCCGGAGCAGCTTGACCTTCTCGTCCCGTACCCGGTCGGGGTCGGTGCTGGTGGGCGCCTCCATGAGGGTGAGGGCGAGGACCTGCATGACGTGGTTCTGGACGATGTCGCGCAGGGCCCCGGCCGTCTCGTAGAAGCCGCCGCGGTGCTCCACCCCGATGCTCTCGGCCACCGTCACCTGGACCTGCTCGACGTAGCGCCGGTTCCAGATGGGCTCGAAGATGGCGTTGGCGAAGCGCAGGGCGAGGACGTTCTGGACGGTCTCCTTGCCCATGTAGTGGTCGATCCGGTAGATCTGCGACTCGTCGAACGCCCCGTGGAGCTGCTGGTTGAGGGTGAGGGCGCTGTCGAGGTCGCGTCCGAAGGGCTTCTCGACCACCAGCCGGGCGAAGGACCCGCCCTCGCCGGGCCCGCTGCAGCCGTGCTTGGCCAGGGCCCCGGCCACCAGGCCGAAGACGCTCGGGATGGTGGCCAGGTAGTAGAGCCGGTTCCCGGCCGTGCCGTCGACCCGGTCGGCCTCGGCCAGGCGGGACTTGAGCAGGTCGAAGGTGTTGGGGTGGTCGTACTCGCCGGTGATGTAGGCGAACCGCGAGGTGAGCTCGCGCCAGCGGGGGCCGGCGTCGGGGGTGGCCGCCGCCACCTGGTCCCGGAACTCCTGGTCGGACCACTCGGTGCGGGCCACCCCGATGATCGTGAAGCCGTTGTCGAGGACGCCGCGATCGGCCAGGCGGGCCAGGGCGGGCAGGATCTTGCGGGCGGTGAGGTCGCCCGAGGCCCCGAAGACGACCATGGCCACCGGCGGGGCGGGGGAGAGGGCGGCCGAGGAGGGGCGGGTGCCGTTCCCCGAGGGGGTGCCCGTCCCCGGGGGGGTGGCCGTCCCCGGGGGGGTGGCCTTCCCCGGGGGGGTGGCCGGGGCGCTCACCGGGGCACCGCCGTCTCGCCGCCGAGCGTCCCGTCCGTCGTGGTCACGGCGTGGCCGCCGAACTGGTTGCGCAGGGCGGACACCAGCCGGAGCCCGAAGGCGTCCGGCTTCTGCGAGGCGAAGCGGGCGAAGAGGGCGGCCGAGATGACCGGGGCCGAGACGCCCCGGTCGATGGCCTCCTCGACCGTCCAGCGGCCCTCCCCGGAGTCGACCACCACCCCCTCGATCCGGTCGAAGCCGGCCTCGGGCCGCAGGGCCCGCTCGGCCAGCTCGAGGAGCCAGCTGCGCACCACCGAGCCGTACCGCCAGATGGAGGCGATCTCGTGGAGGTCGAGAGCGAACTCGTCGGCCTCGGAGAGGACCTCGAACCCCTCGGCGTAGGCCTGCATGAGGCCGTACTCGATGCCGTTGTGGACCATCTTCACGAAGTGGCCGGCCCCCGGCGGACCGACGTGGGCGTAGCCCCCGTCCGGGGCCAGGGCGGTGAAGACGGGCTCGGCCACGGCCACGGCCTCCGGGGTGCCCCCGACCATGAGGCAGTACCCCTCGTGCAGGCCCCAGATGCCCCCCGAGGTCCCGGCGTCGAGCAGGGCCACGCCCCGGGCGGCCAGCTGCCCGACCAGGGGAGCGGTGTCCTTGTAGTTCGAGTTGCCCCCGTCGATGACGATGTCGCCGCTGGCGAAGAGCCGGCCCAGGGTGGTGATGGTGTCGTTGGTCGGCGCCCCCGCCGGCACCATCACCCAGGCCACCCGGGGCGGCGTGAGGGCGGCGGGCAGGTCCTCCAGGGAGGCGACGGTGGTCGCCCCCACGGCGGCGGCGGCCGAGCGGGCCGGTTCCGAGAGGTCGAAGGCGACCACCTCGTGGCCGTGCTCGATGAGGCGCTGGGTCATGTTGGCCCCCATCTTCCCGAGCCCCACCATGGCGATCCGCATCTGCGCTCCCTTCAGTCGTGGCCCGCCCGGGGCGGGCCCGTCGGTGCCGTCGGTGTCGTCGACGTGCGGCGTCGGGCCGGTCACCCGGCCCCGGACGTCCCGGCCAGGGCGGCGGCCTTGGTCGCCAGGGTGGCCAGGAGGTCGTCGAACGAGGCGGCGAAGGAGGCCACCCCGGCCGCCTCCAGGGTGGCGGCCACGTCGGCCAGGTCCACCCCGGCCGCCCCCAGGTCGTCCATGAGGGCGGCGGCCCCGTCGGTGTCGACGTCGACGGTGCGGGCCACCGTGCCGTGGTCGAGGAAGTCGGCCACGGTGCCGTCGGGCATGGTGTTGACGGTGTCGGGCCCGATGAGGGTGTCGACGTAGGCCAGGTCGGGGTAGGCCGGGTTCTTGGTCGAGGTCGAAGCCCACAGCGGGCGCTGGACCCGGGCCCCGAGGGCGGCCAGGGCCTCCCACCGGGGCCCCGAGAACCGCTCGGTGAACAGCCGGTAGGCCAGGCGGCCCTGGGCCACCGCGGCCCGGCCCCGCAGGTGGAGCACGGAGGCGCCGGGGTCGTCGCCGGCCAGCCGGTCGAGGCGCCCGTCCACCTCGGTGTCGACCCGGCTGATGAAGAACGAGGCCACGCTGGCCACGCCCGAGAGGTCGCGGGTCCCGGCGGCGGCCAGGGCCTCCAGGCCGGAGAGGTAGGCCTCGATGACCTCGCCGTAGCGCTCGAGGCTGAAGATGAGGGTCACGTTGATGCTGCGTCCCTCGGCGATCATCTGGCGGACCGCCGGCACGCCCTCGGGGGTGGCCGGGATCTTGACCAGCAGGTTGGGCCGGTCGATGCGGCCGTGGAGGGCCCGGGCGGCGGCGACGGTGCCCCCGGTGTCGTGGGCCAGGGCCGGGGCCACCTCGACGGAGACGAACCCGTCGGCGCCCCCCGAGGCCTCGTGGACGGGGCGGAGCACCTCCAGGGCGGCGGCGATGTCGTCGGTCACCAGCTCCCAGTAGGCGTCCTCGACCGAATGGGTGCCGACGAGGGACCGGAACTGCTCGTCGTAGGTGTCCTGGCCCTCGATGGCCTTGGCCAGGATGGTGGGGTTGGACGTCACCCCCCGGATGCCCCGCCCCACGAGGCCGGCCAGGGTGCCGTCCCGGAGCCAGTCGCGGCGCAGGTTGTCGAGCCAGGGGCTCTGGCCCTCCCGCTCGTAGAGGTCGTGCAGCGTGGTCATGGCGGTCCTCTCGGTCCCTCTCGGTCGTGGCCCGGCGGACCGGGTCACCCTGCGGCGCGCACCAGCTCGGTCGCCCGGGCGGCCACGTGCTCGGCGGTGAAGCCGAACTCGGCCAGCACCTGGGCCCCGGGCGCCGAGGCGCCGAAGTGGTCGATGCCCAGGCTGGCATCGGCGTACCGCTCCCACCCGAACGTAGTGCCGGCCTCGACCGACAGGTGGGGCACCCCCGGTGGGAGGACCTGGTCGCGGTAGGCCCCGGGCTGGGCGGCGAACAGGTCCCAGGACGGCAGGGAGACGACCCGGGCCGGGATCCCGGCCGCGGCCAGCGGCGCGGCGGCCTCGAGGCAGAGGGCGACCTCGCTGCCCGTGGCCACGAGGACCACCCCGGGAGGGCCGTCGTCCGGGTCGCGCAGCACGTACCCGCCCCGGGGCACCCCCTCGGGGGCCAGGCGGGCGGTGTCGGCCAGCACCGGCAGGGGCTGGCGGCTGAGCACCAGGGCGGTGGGGCCGTCGCCCTCGACGGCCAGGCGCCAGGCCTGGGCCGTCTCGTTGGCGTCGGCCGGCCGCAGGAGTCGCAGGCCGGGCAGGGCCCGCAGGGCGGCCAGGTGCTCGACGGGCTGGTGGGTGGGACCGTCCTGGCCGAGGCCGACCGAGTCGTGGGTCCACGAGTAGACGACGTGCACGCCCGAGAGGGCGGCCACCCGGACGGCACCGCGCATGTAGTCGCTGAAGACGAAGAAGGTGCCGCCCACGGGCAGGAGGCCGCCGTGGGCGGCCATCCCGGTCATCACCGCCCCCATGGCGTGCTCGCGGATGCCGTAGTGGACGAGGCTCCCCCCGGGCGTCCCGGCCGCCTGGGCCTCGGCCCCGGCCAGGGCCATGCCGGTGTTGCCGGTGAGGTCGGCGCTGCCGGTGACGAGCCCGGGCAGGTGGGCCTCGGTGGCGTCGAGGCAGGCCTTGATGGCCTGGCGGGTGGCCAGGGGGCCGTCCTCGGGGGCGAAGGTCGGGAGGTGCTCCTCCCAGCCGGGGAGGCCGTGGCCGGCCTGGGCCGCGTCCCACCGGGCCCGGTCGCCGTCCCAGGCGGCCAGGCGCTCCTCCCAGCCGGCGCGCAGGGCCCGGCCCCGGGGGACGCAGGCCCGGTACATGGACAGCACGTCGTCGGGCACCCAGAACGACCGGTCGACGGGGAGGCCCAGCCGCTCCTTGGTGAGGCGGATCTCCTCGGCGGAGAAGGGGTCGCCGTGGGCCTTGGCCGTGTCGGTGAGGTGGGGCGAGGGGTAGCCGATGTGGCTGCGGACGATCACCAGGGAGGGGCGCTCCTCATCGGCCCGGGCCCGCAGGAGGGCGGCCTCCAGGGCGTCGAGATCGTTGGCCGACTCGCCCAGGTCGTCGACGCCCCAGCCGTAGGCGGCGAAGCGGCCGGCCACGTCGTCGGTGTAGGCCAGCTCGGTGGGCCCGTCGATGGTGATGTGGTTGTCGTCGTAGACGTAGACCAGGCGGCCCAGGCCGAGGTGGCCGGCCAGGGAGGCGGCCTCGTGGGAGATGCCCTCCTCGAAGCAGCCGTCGCCGGCGACCACGTAGGTGTGGTGGTCGCACAGCTCGGGCGAGAAGCGGGCCCGCAGCCACCGCTCGGCGATGCCCATGCCCACCCCGTCGGCCACGCCCTGGCCGAGCGGGCCGGTGGTCACCTCGACGCCGGGGGTGTGGAGCCGCTCGGGGTGGCCGGGGGTGCGGCTGCCCCACTGGCGGAACCGCCGGAGGTCGTCCAGGGTCAGCCCGTACCCGGTGAGGTAGAGCATGGCGTAGAGGAGGATCGACGCGTGCCCGTTCGAGAGCACGAACCGGTCGCGGTCGGGCCAGGTCGGGTCGGAGGGGTCGTGGCGGAGGACGCGGGTGAAGAGCACGTGGGCCAGGGGGGCGAGGGCCATGGCCGTCCCCGGGTGGCCCGAGGCCGCGGCGGCCGGTGCGTCCATGGCCAGACCGCGGACGACGTCGACGCCGAGCTGCTCGAGCCGGGCCCCGGGCGCGGGCTCGAGCGCGGGCGGCGACGGTTGGCTCATCGCGGCCAACCCTATCGGGCCGAGGTGCCGGGCTCGCGAAGCAGGGCCACCGACGCGGTGAGGGCGTGCACGAAGTTGGTCCCACCCACCGGGCCGACCTCCCCGCCGGCGAAGAAGCCGCCGAGGGGCACCGCCCCGACGGCGAAGCCGACGGCCCGGGCGTCGTGGGCGGCGTCGTCGAAGAGGCGGCTGCCGCGGCCGTGACCGGTGACGAGGAGGGCGGCGTCGGCCCGCCGGCCGCGCAGCAGGGTGGTGAGGTCCCAGCGCGCCGTGTCGGCGTCGCGCAGGTGGAAGCGGACCGTGGCCCCGACCGGCACCCGGTCCTCGACGGCGAGGGCGCCGGCGTGCCGGTCGATGCCGGTCACCGAGCGGACCAGGAAGTCGCCGGGGCCGGGGTCGGTCACCCGGTCGTCGACCAGCCGGCCGAGCAGGAGGCTGTCCCCGGCGAGGCCCTCCAGCTCGGCGGGGCCGAGGGAGGACGACATCTCGGCCACCAGGCGGTCGAGGGCGGGCCGGCCGGCGATCTCCCGGACCACACCGCCCTCGGCGGCGGTCACGGTGAGCAGGCGGCCGCAGGGCCGGCCGCCCTGGGAGACCACGGTCTCGACCTCGACACCCGGGCCGACCAGAACGGCCACGGCCCCGGCGGTGACCACCCGACGACCGAAGCCGAGGCGCGTCCCGCCGGGACCCCGCGCCCCGGAGGCGTACCCGCCGACCACCGGCACCCCCGGGAGGCGGGGGGCCAGCCAGCCGAGGAACTCGCCCAGGGGGAAGCTGAACGGGTCGGCCACGACGAAGAGGGCCGACGGGGCGAAGCCGGCCGGCTCGGCGAACCCGTCGAAGCGCCACCCGCCCCCGGCCCGGGTGGCCGTCAGCTCGAAGGACCGGAGCGGGCCGACCCGGCCGGCCCACAGGCTCACGGCCGGCGCCGCTTCGACCTCGGCCCCCCGACCCACCACCGACTCGGCGGCCGCGCCGAGGAGGGTGAGGGGGTGGAGCACGGCGTCCACCGTGGCCAGGATGTCCTCGAGGGCGCCGGCGTGGGGGCGGGTCACGGTCACGAGCACCAGGTCGGGCCGCTCGCCGGCCTCCTCGAGGACGGCGCCGACCACCTCGCCGACGGCCTGGGAGGCCACCGGGTGGCGCGAGAGGGCGCTGGCGAAGGCCGGCCGGCTCACTCCCCGGGCGCCGCGAAGCGGATGTCGAGGGTGCGCAGGTAGGTGTGGAGGCCGGCGTCCTGGACGGGCAGCAGGTAGGCCGGGGCCCCCGACTCGTTGTGGTGGCTGTGCCAGCGCCCCGGTGGGGTCACGAAGGCCCCGGCCGTCTCCCAGGGCACCCGCACCGGGTCCACGATGGCCCCCCGGTCGTCGAGGTCGGTGCCGAGCAGCGAGTAGCAGCCCGGCGCGCACTCGATGATGAGGTCGAGGGCGATGCTCTGGTGGCGGTGGGGCCGCTGGGACCGGCCCGGGGGCAGGATGCCGAGCATGGCCCACAGGGTGTGGGTGGCGGTGAGGGTCTGGGGGGCGGCCGCGTTGGCGAGCAGGATGCTGACCCGGTTCCGACGGGCCGCCTCGGGATGGGCGGCCACCTCGGCCAGGACCCGGCGGGCCTCGGCGCCGTCGAACCGGGTCGGGGCGAACCGGGCCGGTCCGGGGGTGACGCCGAGGTAGGCGAGGAGCGGGGCGTCGGTCACCCGGTAGAGGAGGGCCCGCCCGCCGACGGCGGCGCGGTGCTCGGTGGTGCAGCCGGCGGGCAGGGTGACCACGTCGCCGTCGGCCCAGGCCACCGAGCGCGCGCCGCCCGGCCCGTCGACGGCGCTCCGCCCGGTGCCCTCGAGCACGTAGAGGAGCTCGCTGGTGGCCGCCGGTGCGCTGGTCACGGACCCGCCCGGGTCGAGCACCACGAAGGAGGCCAGCAGGGCCGGTCCGGTGGCCGGGTAGGCCGTCCGGAGCTCGGCCGAGAGGTCGAGGAGCACCTCCCGGCTGCCCGGCCCGGCGTGGACCGAGGGCGGGAAGCGGTGGACGGGGACGGGCGTGATGGCGCCGCTGCCCAGGGGGTCCGCCGCCGTCGAGTACTCGTAGAAGCGGGCGTCGCCCGTCCAGTCCTCGGTGGCCTCGCCGGCCAGGACGACCGGGCCGGACGAGGACGGTGCGGTGTGGGTCATGCCTCCAGTATCGGCGCGCGCCGGGGGGTAGGGTCACGCCGTGGCCGACCCGCGCCTCCAGGTGCCCCCCAACTGCGAGCTCACCCTGGGCATGACCTGCGTCGACAAGCGCACGCCGGGCCGCACCGTGTGGCGGATGCGGGCCGACGAACGCTTCGCCAACCCGGCCGGCATCGTCCAGGGCGGGTTCGTCGGGGCCATGGCCGACTCGGCCATGGGGTCGGCGGCGGTGACCTTCGCCCGGGCCGCCGGCCGGCGGGTCTTCGCCTCCAACGTGGAGATGAAGACCAGCTTCCTCGCCGCGGCCCGGGTGGGCAGCGAGCTCGAGTGCACGGCCGAGGTCGTCTCGGGGGGCGACCGGGTGGCCTTCGCCGAGGCGGTGGTGGTCGACGACCGCGGCCGGACGGTGGCCCGGGCCAGTTCGACCTACCTGTTCACGGCCCGCGACTGAGCGCCGCCCGGACCCGGGCTGGCTAGAGTTGGGCCGTCCCGCCCGTTCGGTCCGGCCGTGCGCCGGTCCGGGGGCCGGGGGCCCACCAGCACCCCGGCGCCCGGCCGGGGCCCCAGCACCGAGGAGGAACGTGGCGGCAGCGTCGAGTGGCAGCGGAAGGGGTCTCGGCGGGCTGCGCCAGGAGGGCGGCGAGGCGTTCCGGCTCGTCCTGGACTACGTCAAACAGGAGACGCTCGATCCGGTCAAGGGGCTCGGCCGCTTCATCCTCTTCGGCGTGGCCGGCTCGGTGGCCCTCTCCCTCGGCCTGGCCGTCCTGGCCGTCGGGCTGCTGCGCCTCCTCCAGGGGGAGACCGCCGGCGCCTTCGACGGCAACCTCTCGTGGATCCCGTACCTCATCTGCGCCGTGGTGGTGGTGGCCGTGGCCGCGGTGGCGGTGCGGGCCATCAGCCGGGGCCAGACGCCCCGCACCGACGCCAAGGAGCAGGCATGACGCCCCCCCAGGAGAAGATCACCCGCGACCAGATCGAGGCCAAGTTCCGCGAGCTGACCGGCGACGTGGGCGACGAGGTCGAGGGGGCGAAGTCCCAGGCCGTGACCGTGGGGCTGGCCGTGGCCGTGGTGGTGGTGGCCGTGGTCTTCCTCATCGGCCGGCGCAACGGCCGGCGGCGCTCGACCGTCGTCGAGGTCCGGAGGATCTGAGCCGGTGGGCACGGTGCTCCAGTACCTGCAGGTGAGGGCCCTCGGCCTCGGGCTGCGCGGCCGCCACACGGCGTGGTTCGTGGTGGCCGCCGCCCTCTGGTTGATGAACCGGGCCCGCCGCGGCGAGGACGTGGTCTACCGCACCGAGCTGAAGGCCGGCGAACGGCTCGTCATCGGGACCCACCCCCCCGGCACCACCCCCGCGGCCGACGCCTGAGCCCGTGGGGGCGACCGGGGACCGGAGTCTCCTCCGGGCCGGGGAGCGGGTCCTGCTCGTCGACGCCAAGCAGCGCCGCTACCTGCTCGGGCTGCGGCCGGGGGCCACCTTCCACACCCACGTCGGGATCGTGGCCCACGACGACCTGATCGGGGTGTCGGAAGGGTCCACCGTCCTCGGCAGCACCGGTCGGCGCTTCCTCGTGGTGCGCCCGACCCTGGCCGAGCTGGTGCTCAAGATGCCCCGGGGCGCCCAGGTCATCTACCCGAAGGACCTCGCCGCCATCCTCATGGAGGCCGACATCGCCCCCGGACAGCGGGTGCTCGAGGCCGGGGTGGGCTCGGGGGCCCTGTCCATGGCCCTGCTGCGGGCCGGCGCCGGGGTGGTGGGCTACGAGCTGCGCGAGGACTTCGCCGACCGGGCCCGGGCCAACGTGGCCGCGCTGGTCGGGGACGACGCGTCGTACCGGATCGAGCTGCGCGACGTCTACGAGGGGATCGACGAGCGGGGCCTCGACCGGGTCGTCCTCGACCTGCCCGAGCCGTGGCGGGTGGTGCCCCACGCCGAGGCGGCCCTCCGACCCGGGGGGATCCTCTGCGCCTACCTTCCGACCATCAACCAGACCAGCCAGCTCCGCCTGGCCCTCGAGGCCAGCCGGTTCGGCCTGCCCTCGACGCTCGAGGTCCTCCACCGGACCTGGCACGTCGAGGCCCGCTCGGTGCGTCCCGACCACCGCATGGTCGGCCACACCGGGTTCCTGACCACGGCCCGGCTGCTGGTGCCGCCCGCCGGGGCCGGGGACGGGCCGGCCGGGGAGTAGCCGCCGACGGAGTGCGCCGTGCCGGCGGCGTCGCTGGTCAGGCCCTGACCAGCGACGGCTGGGCGAAGGCCAGCAGGGCGGCGCGGTCGGCCGGCAGGACGAAGCCGGCCCGGATCACCCGGTTGGCGTCGGCGACGTAGCGCCGCAGGTAGGCGGCGCGGGACGGGTAGAGCGCGGCCAGGCGGGCCGGCGGCAGGGGCGTGGTGGAACCGAGCAGCACGCACAGCAGGCTCGGGTTCGGGCCGGGGACCCCCGAGAGCACCTCGGTGGGCACGTCGACGGGCGGGGTGCGGATGCCGCCGAGGGCGATGCCGTCGGCGTTGCGGACGACCTGGGGCGTGGCCCCGCCGGTCACCTCGAGACGCGGGGCCACGGGGGGCGGCCGGCCGGTGCGCACCCACCGGACGAGCCAGTAGAGGGCGGCCTTGGCCACCAGGTGCATCGGTCCGTTGTTGATGGGCACGCCGCAGTCGATCTGGGAGGCGATGGGGCCGAGGAGGTGCACGTCGGCGTGGGCCGTGCCCGCCACCTCCCAGAGGGCGTAGCGGTTGGTGTCGGGTTGGCGCACGGCCACCGACTGCAGGATGCCGGTGACGTCGCTCTCGGCCTGGAGGTCGAGGACCGGCGCGGCGAGGTCGGTGCGGAAGAGCACCGGCGTGGGGTCGGTGAACGCGCTCTGGAGGTCGGCGAACTGGCCCGGCCCGACCAGCGGGAGGGCCACCGCCGCCCGGCTGTGCACGAAGAAGCCGTCGAAGGCGTGGGTGAGGGGCTGGACGCCGTCGTAGTAGGTGGTAAGGGCCACGGCCGACTGCGACTCGCCGGCGGCCAGGAGCACCTGGGGCTTCCGGCCGCCCAGGGGGGGGCCGCCCCGGCGCAGGGCCCGTGCCACCTGGGTGAAGATGTCGAACGAGTAGCCGTCGCCGGGGTGGTGGAGCGAGCCGTAGCGGGCCGGGTCGATGGCCCGGAGGCCCTTGCCGGCGACGCTCTGGGTGCCCGGTGCCGCCACCAGGACGGGGCCCCCTTCGACGCCGACGTACTGGGCCGACACGCCGACCCAGATGTCGCCCTGCCGGATGATCTCGGCGGCCAGGCTGGTCCACTCGGGGTCGGCGTCGACCCCGCCGCTCACGTTCAGCCACTCGACCACCACGGTGCCGCTGAACCGGGCCGGGTCGGCCGGGCGCCGCACCAGGATCCGGGTGCGGTAGGGGGCCTCGGACGCCGGCACGAACGACCACCGGCCGTCGCGGGCCAGGGGGCCGTCGGCCCGGTAGGCCGTCGCCGTGCCGGCGGCCACGTACTCGTGCTCGACGTACCCCACCGCGTGGAGGTCCGGAGGGGTGGCCTCACCGATGAAGGGGCCGCTCCCGCCGGTCAGCTCCTGGGACAGGTCGGCGGCCGGTCCGGCCGGTCGAGCCGGGGCCGGGGCCGGGGTGGCGGTCCCGGTGGCGCCCGGGCCGCTCGAACAGGCCGCGCCCACCACGACGAGCACGGCGCAGACGGCCAGGGCGGCGGTGCGTGCGGGCCGCTGGTGGACCGCGGACCCCCGGTGGCCGGCGCGGACGCTCTCGGTGCGGTGCACGGACACTCCCCCCATCCCCGCCACCGGCGGCGGCGGGCGGTCCGACGGTAGCGAGTGCGGTGGACGGCGGCAACCACCGGCGGCGGGACCGTCGCCGGGGCCGGCCCGGCGGTCAGCCCTGCTCGATGAAGATGCACTCCCCGGGGCACTCCTCGGAGGCCTCGACGACGGCGTCCTCGAGCTCCCCGGGCACGGCGGCCATCCCGGCCGAGCCGCCCGGGTCGCTCTTCACGTCCTCTGCTTCCTTGACGTAGGCGAGGCCGTCATCGAGCAGGGTGAAGACGGCCGGCGCGATCTCCTCGCAGAGGCCGTCACCCGTGCAGAGATCCTGGTCGATCCAGACCTTCATCAGTCGTCGTGCTCCTACCTGTGCGTCGGCCCGGCCGCGCGTCCCCTGCGGACGGGGCCCGGGTACGGACGGGATCGAACCCGGGCTCATCCCGGGCTGCGTGTCGGCGGTCCCACCGTCACGGCCATGCTACCCGCGCCGGAGGATCCGATCGCTGACGGTCCGTCAGCGATCGGCCCGGCGTCGCCTCGGTGCGGGATGCCCCGGTGTAGGGTCGCCCACGGGGCACCCACGCCGAGGAGGTGAGCGCGACGGTGGAGTTCGACGAGACCGAGCCAGGCCGGCGGCCGACCGGCGCCGACCGGGCCGACGACCTCGAGTCGCTGCGGGTCCGGGCCGAGGCGGCCGAGGAGGAGGTGACGGTGCTCCGGCGCCGGCTCCAGGAGAGCCCGCGGCGGGTCCAGACCCTCGAGGAGAAGCTGCTCGAGACCAAGGGCCAGCTGGCCCAGGCCGTCTCCCAGAACGAGAAGCTCACCTTCACCCTCCAGACGGCCAAGGAGCACGTCGCCAACTTGCGCGAGGAGGTGGAGAAGCTCACCCAGCCCCCGGCGGCCTACGGCACCTACCTCGGGGCCAACGACGACGGCACCGTCGACGTCTTCTCCGGCGGCCGCAAGATGCGGGTCTCCCTCCACCCGGACATCGAGCCCGACGACCTCCGCCGCGGGGACGAGGTCGTCCTCAACGAGTCGCTCAACGTCATCCTGGTCCGCGAGAGCGAGGGGTCGGGCGAGGTCGTGGTGCTGAAGGAGCTCCTCGCCGACGGCCGGCGGGCCATCGTCTTCTCCCGGGCCGACGAGGAGCGGGTGGCCGAGCTGTCCGACGCGCTCCGCGGGGTCAAGCTCCGCTCGGGCGACACCGTGCTCATGGAGTCGCGCACCGGACTGCTCATCGAGAAGCTCGACCGGCCCGAGGTCGAAGAGCTCGTGCTGGAGGAGGTGCCCGACGTCACCTACGCCGACGTGGGCGGCCTCGACAACCAGATCGAGGCCATCACCGACGCCGTCGAGCTGCCCTACCTCCACCGCGAGCTGTACGCCGAGCACCGGCTGCCGGCGCCCAAGGGCATCCTCCTCTACGGCCCGCCGGGGTGCGGCAAGACGCTCATCGCCAAGGCGGTGGCCAACTCGCTGGCCAAGAAGGTGGCCGAGGTGACCGGCAACACCAACGCCCGGAGCTACTTCCTCAACATCAAGGGTCCCGAGCTGCTCAACAAGTACGTGGGGGAGACCGAGCGCCAGATCCGCCTCGTCTTCCAGCGGGCCCGTGAGAAGTCCGAGGAGGGGGTGCCGGTCATCGTCTTCTTCGACGAGATGGACTCGCTGTTCCGCACCCGCGGCACGGGCATCAGCTCGGACATGGAGTCGACCATCGTCCCCCAGCTCCTCGCCGAGATCGACGGCGTCGAGACGTTGAAGGACGTGATCGTCATCGGTGCCTCCAACCGCGAGGACCTCATCGACCCGGCCATCCTCCGGCCCGGCCGGCTCGACGTGAAGATCCGCATCGAGCGCCCCAACGAGGCCGCCGCCGCCCAGATCTTCTCCCGCTACCTCACGCCCGACCTGCCGCTCGACAACGAGGAGGTCGGCACCCTGGGCGGGGGCGACCCGGGCAAGGCGGCCCAGGCCATGATCGAGTCCACGGTGGCCGAGATGTACCGCGACGACGAGGAGAACCGCTTCCTCGAGGTCACCTACCAGAACGGCGACAAGGAGGTCCTCTACTACCGCGACTTCTCGTCGGGGGCCATGATCGAGAACATCGTGCGGCGGGCCAAGAAGCTGGCCATCAAACGGACCATCGCCGGCGAGGGCCGGGGGATCCGCACCGCCGACCTCCTCGAGTCCATCCGCCAGGAGTACAAGGAGAACGAGGACCTCCCCAACACCACCAACCCCGACGACTGGGCCAAGATCTCGGGCAAGAAGGGCGAGCGGATCGTCTACATCCGCACCCTCATCAGTGACCGCGAGGAGACCACGGGCGGCCGCGCGATCGAACGGGTGGGTACCGGTCAGTACCTCTGACCGGTCCCCCGGATAGCGTCCTCATCATGGCCATCGCCAAGGTCTGCGGGATCGAGACCGAGTACGGCATCCACGTCCTCCACGGCGACCCCAACCCCATCGCGGCGTCGTCGGTCCTGGTCAACGCCTACGCCCACGAACTGGTGCGCCACAAGGTGGGGTGGGACTTCGAGGACGAGGCCCCCGGCAACGACGCCCGGGGCTTCGCCCGCGAGGGGGCGATGCCCCCGCAGGTCGAGACCCACCTGGTCAACACGGTCCTGACCAACGGGGCCCGCTTCTACGTCGACCACGCCCACCCCGAGTTCTCGACCCCGGAGTGCCGCGACCCGCTCGAGTGCGTTCGCTACGACCGGGCCGGCGAGGAGATCCTCATCCGCTCCATGGAGGCGGCCGACCGGTCGGCTCCCGACGGATCCTCCATCGTCGTCTACAAGAACAACTCCGACGGCAAGGGCAACTCCTACGGCTGCCACGAGAACTACCTCATGGACCGCACCGTGCCCTTCAGCCGGGTGGTGGCGGGCATCACCCCCCACTTCGTGACCCGCCAGCTGTTCGCCGGGGCCGGCAAGGTCGGGGCCGAGACCGCGCTCCACGAGGGCACCCGCGTCGACTTCCAGCTCTCCCAGCGGGCCGAGTTCTTCGAGGAGGAGGTGGGTCTCGAGACGACCCTGAAGCGCCCCATCGTCAACACCCGGGACGAGCCCCACGCCGACCCCCGCCGCTACCGGCGGCTCCACGTCATCGTGGGCGACGCCAACCTGGCCGAGGTGGCCACCTTCTTGAAGGTCGGCACCACGGCCCTCGTGCTGGCCACCATCGAGGACGGCGTGCCCGCCGCCCGCAGCCTGGCGCTGGCCGACCCGGTGCGGGCCATCCACGAGGTGGCCGTGGACCGGACCTTCACGCGGCCCCTGGCCATGGCCGACGGGTCGACGGCCACGGCGTTGGCCATCCAGTGGGAGCTGTTCGCCGCGGCCCGCAAGTACGCCGACGACCAAGGGCTCGAGTGCCTCGGGCCCGCCGAGGTGGGGGAGGAGGTCCTGCGCCGGTGGGAGTCCGTCCTCCACGGCCTCGAGACCGACCCCCTGTCCCTCGCCCGCCAGCTCGACTGGGTGGCCAAGCTCCAGCTGCTCGAGGCCTACCGGGACCGTCACGGCTGCCCGTGGGACGACCCCCGGCTGGCCGCCGTCGACCTCCAGTACCACGACCTGCGGCCGGCGCGCTCGCTCTTCCGCCGGCTCGACACCGAGCGGCTGGTGGACCAGGCGGCGGTGGCCCGGGCCGTCACCGAGCCCCCGCGGGACACGCGGGCGTGGTTCCGGGGCCAGTGCCTGACCCGGTGGCCGTCGGCCGTGGCCACGGCCAACTGGGACTCCCTCGTCTTCGACCTCGGATCGGACCCCCTCCGCCGCGTCCCTATGATGGATCCGCTGAAGGGGACGGCAGAACATGTCGAAGCACTTCTGGACGCTTGCGCGAGCCCGTCGGACCTGTTGGACCGGCTCAGCGAGTAGGGCCGCACCGGGCCGATCCGGTGGGGCGAGGACGACGCGGTAGGCAGGGAGGCGTGATGGCCGAACGGGAACAGCAGAAGAAGCGGACCACCAGCGAGCGCACCGACGCGGTCGTGGACGAGGTGCCGGCGTCGTCGGCCGCCGGCGACAAGCTGAAGGCCGAGCTCGACGACCTCCTCGACGAGATCGACGAGGTCCTCGAGGACAACGCCGAGGAGTTCGTGCGCAACTACGTCCAAAAGGGCGGAGAGTAGCGCCGGTGAGCCTGCCGTTCTTCCCGACCACCGAGGACCCGGGCCCGGACTTCGCCGGTCTCCTGCGCCGCCTGCGGCTGCCCGCCCAGCCGGTGGTGCCCGCCGGGACCGCCCCGGTCGGAGGCTTCCGTCACGGCACCACCGTGGTGGCCCTCCGCTTCGCCGACGGGGTGGTCATGGCCGGCGACCGCCGGGCCACCGAAGGCCACCTCATCGCCCACCGGGCCATGGAGAAGGTCTTCCCGGCCGACCGGTACTCGGCGGTGGCCATCGCCGGCGCGGCCGGCCCGGCCGTCGAGATGGTCCGGCTCTTCCAGACCCAGCTCGAGCACTACGAGAAGGTCGAGGGCATCGTCCTCAGCCTGGAGGGCAAGGCCAACCAGCTCGGCCAGATGGTGCGGGAGCACCTGCCCATGGCCATGCAGGGTCTGGCCGTGGTGCCGCTCTTCGCCGGCTACGACCTGGCCCGCGGCACCGGGCGCATCTTCACCTACGACGTCACCGGCGGCCACTACGAGGAGACGGAGTACAACGCCACCGGCTCGGGGGGACGCGACGCCCGCACCACGGTCAAGCTCGGCTACCGCGACGGACTCGGTCGGGACGAGGCCGTCGAGCTGGCCATCCAGTCCCTCTACGAGGCGGCCGACGAGGACTCGGCCACCGGCGGTCCCGACCTGGTGCGGGGCATCTACCCCCTCGTGGCCACGGTGACCGCCGAGGGGTTCGCGACGGTGCCCGAGGCCGACGTGGGGGCCCGGTTCGCCACGCTCATCGAGCGCCGTCGCACGGAGGGCCACCAGCCATGACCATGCCGTACTACGTCGCCCCGGAACAGGTCATGAAGGACCGGGCCGAGTACGCCCAGAAGGGCATCGCCCGGGGCCGGTCGCTGGTGGCCACGGTGTACGAGGGCGGCATCGCCATCGTGGCCGACAACCCGTCGCGATCGCTCCACAAGATCGGGGAGATCTACGACCGGATCGCCTTCGCCGGCGTGGGCAAGTACAACGAGTTCGACCAGCTGCGGGTCTCGGGGATCCGCCACGCCGACACCAAGGGGTACGCCTACAGCCGCGAGGACGTCGAGGCCCGGTCGCTGGCCAACCTCTACGCCCAGTACCTCGGCCAGGTCTTCACCCACGAGATGAAGCCGCTCGAGGTCGAGATCCTCGTGGCCGAGCTGGGCGACGCCCGCCGGCCGCCGCAGCTCTACCACGTGGCCTACGAGGGCACCATCACCGACGAGGACCGCTTCGCCGTCCTGGGCGGTGAGACCGAGGCCATCGCCCACCGCCTGGACGAGCAGTGGACCGAGGGGTGGGGCCTCCCCGAGGCCCTGCGGGCCGCGGTCACCGCCCTGGCCGGCCCGGAGCGCACCCTGCGGGCCGCCGACCTCGAGGCGGCCGTCCTGTCCGAGGGGAACGGCCGGCGGGCCTTCCACCGGCTGAGCGACGAGGAGCTCGACGCGCTCCTCGCCTGACGGCCCGCGTGCGGTGGAAGGGTGGCGGACCCTCCCCACGGTACGGTGGACCTGATGGACAAGCGCATCTACGGCCTGGAGAACGAGTACGGCGTCACGTGCACGCTCCGCGGCCAGCGGCGCCTGAGCCCGGACGAGGTGGCCCGCTACCTCTTCCGGCGGGTGGTCAGCTGGGGCCGGTCGTCCAACGTCTTCCTGGAGAACGGGGCCCGGCTCTACCTCGACGTGGGCAGCCATCCCGAGTACGCCACCCCCGAGTGCGACGACATCACCGAGCTGGTGGCCCACGACAAGGCGGGGGAGTGGATCCTCGCCTCGCTGGTCGAAGGGGCCGAGGCCCGCCTGCGCGAGGAGGGCATCCGGGGCGACATCTACCTGTTCAAGAACAACACCGACTCGGCCGGCAACTCCTACGGCTGCCACGAGAACTACCTCACCAGCCGCCGCGACGACTTCTCGCACTACACCGAGGTCCTGATCCCCTTCCTGGTGAGCCGCCAGGCCTACGCCGGGGCGGGCAAGGTCCTCCAGACGGCCCGGGGGGCGGTGTTCTGCCTCTCCCAGCGGGCCGAGCACATCTGGGAGGGGGTGTCCTCGGCCACCACCCGGAGCCGGCCCATCATCAACACCCGGGACGAGCCCCACGCCGACGCCGAGAAGTACCGGCGGCTCCACGTGATCGTGGGCGACTCCAACATGAGCGAGTACGCCACCTTCCTGAAGGTGGGCGCGACCAGCATCGTCCTGCGGATGCTCGAGGATCCCTCGACGGTGCTGCGCGACCTCACCCTCGAGAACCCCATCCGGGCCATCCGCGAGATCAGCCACGACGTCACCTGCCGGCGGCCGGTGCGCCTGGCCAACGGCCGGGAGATGAGCGCCCTCGACATCCAGGGGGAGTATCTCCAGCGGGCGTTGCGCTTCCGCGACCGCCAGGGGCTCTCGCCCCAGGAGGACCGGGCGCTCGACATGTGGGAGCACTGCCTGAAGGGCCTGGAGGCCGACCCCCTGTCCCTGCACCGCGAGTGTGACTGGGTGGCCAAGCACCGGCTCATCGAGGCCTACCGCGACCGGCACGACCTGCCGCTCAGCAGCCCGACCGTCTCCCTCCTCGACCTCCAGTACCACGACGTGGACCGGAAGCGGGGTCTCTACTACCGCCTCCAGGGGCACGACCAGGTCGACCGGATCTGTGCCGACGAGGACATCCTGGAGTCGATGACGACCCCGCCCCAGACCACGCGGGCCCGCCTGCGGGGCGAGTTCGTCCGCCGGGCCAAGGAGCGGCGGCGGGACTTCACCGTCGACTGGGTCCACCTCAAGCTCAACGACCAGGCGCAGCGCACGGTGCTCCTGAAGGACCCGTTCCGGGCCAAGGACGAGCGGGTCGAGAAGCTCATCGCCAGCCTCTGACCGGCAGCGACGCGGCCACGCCCGCGACGGGCGGGCGCGGCCGGTGGGCTAGCGTCGCCCCATGGTGCCGACCGACGCGGACCCCGGGGCCGGCGCGGCCCACCCCGACGGGGCCGGCGGGGCCGCGGGGGACGACGGGCCGGGTGGCCCCGGCGGCCGTCGGCGCGTCTACCGCTGGGTGGTCGAGTGGGCCGTCATCCTCATGATCGTGCTGATCGGCACGGTGGTGCTGCGCGCCTACGTCGTCCAGTCCTTCTACATCCCGTCGGCCTCGATGGTCCCGACCCTCGAGGTGGGGGACCGCATCATCGTCGACAAGCTCAGCTACCACCTCCACGCCATCCACCGCGGCGACATCGTCGTGTTCACCCGGCCGCCGCTCGAACCGCAGAACTACGCCGATCTGGTCAAGCGGGTCATCGGACTGCCCGGGGAGACGATCTCCTCCCAGGGCGGCCGGGTCTACATCGACGGCCACCTGCTGGCCGAGCCGTGGTTGCCGCCCGGCCCCCAGAGCTACACGGGCGCGCTGTTCAACGATCCCCATCCCCAGTTCAACCTGCCCGGCCCGGTGACCATCCCACCCGGTCACTACTTCGTCATGGGGGACAACCGCACCGACTCCGAGGACAGCCGCTGGTTCGGTCCCATCCCGGCGTCGTCGATCGTGGGCCGGGCCGTCGCCGTGGTCTGGCCCCTCAGTCGGGCCAAGGGTCTCTGAGCCGCCGCGCCGGGTGACCGGCGCCGGCGGGGCCGTGGACTAGCCTGCCTGCCGGTGGACCCCGACCGCTCGCACGCCTCCGTCGAGGTCCCCGACCCGGTCTCGGCCGTCGCCGCGCCGGCCGGGCCGCCCGGACCGGGCGCGCCATCCGGTGCACCGGCCGGGGACCGCCGGGAGGAGCGGGCCCGACGGCCCGGACGCTGGCTCGTCGAGTGGGTCGCCGTCTTCGTCGGCGCCGTCCTGCTGGCCATGGGCGTCCGGACCTACGTGGCCCAGATGTTCTACATCCCGTCCGGCTCGATGCTCCCCACCCTGCAGATCGGCGAGCGCATCGTGGTGGACAAGCTCGCCTACAAGCTCGGTCCCGTCCACCGGGGCGACGTCGTCGTGTTCTCCCGGCCACCCCTGGAGCAGGCCAACTTCAAGGACCTGGTCAAGCGGGTCATCGGCCTGCCCGGTGAGACCATCGCCTCGGTCGACGGCCGGATCACCATCGACGGCCGGCCCCTGGCCGAACCCTGGCTCCCCACGCCGCCGCCGCCCAGCCTGCCCTCGAACGTCGCCGAGCCGTTCAGCCTCCAGCACCCCTTCCGGATCCCGGCCGGCGAGTACTACGTCATGGGGGACAACCGCACCGACTCGGCGGACAGCCGCTACTTCGGGCCCATCCCGGCCGACATCATCGTGGGCCGGATGGCCTTCAAGGCCTGGCCGCTGGCGCCCGAGGTGTGGGTGGTCGCCCTCTCGGTGGTGGCCGTGGGCATCCTCGTGACCCTGGTGGTGCTCCTCTCCCGCCGGCCCCGGCGCACCCCGGCCGGGCCGGCCCCGCCGGACGGCCCGTGACCACCCCGGCCGAGCCCGGGTGCGGCCGCCGCCGTCGGTAGACTCGGGCGGTGCCCTTCCTCAGCCCGGCGAAGCTCCTGGTGATCCTGGTGGTGGCCGTGATCGTGCTGGGTCCCGACAAGCTGCCCAAGATGGCCCGCCAGGTGGGCGCGCTCTGGGGCGACCTGCGGCGGTTGCGCGAGCGGCTGGAGACCGACGTCCGGGGCAACTTCCCCGACCTCCCGTCGACCGAGAAGATCGCCCAGGCCGTGCGGTCGCCGCTGACGTTCCTCGACTCGCTGGCCGACGCCCACGCCTCCGACAACGAGGCCACCCCGTCGGCGCTCGACGAGGACCGCCCCGAGGAGCCGGCCGGCGACGCCGTCCGGGTCTCGCCCGCGGCCAACCGGCCGGCCGGGACGGTCCGGTCGACCGAGCAGCCGTCCCTCCCCACCATCTCGGTGACCGATCCCGGGGGCACCCTCCACCGGGTGCGGGGCGCCGGCCGACCGGTGGTGCCCGACGACCCGGGGATGAACTGACGGTGGCCCGGTCCACCGGGGACGGCGCGTCCGGGACGGGCTGACCGTGGCCCTCTCCCTCCGCCGCCGGGAGGCCCGGCCGGCGCCGGACGCCATGACCCTGGCCGAGCACCTCGGCGAGCTCCGCCGCCGGCTCATCGTGGCCGTGGTCGCCTTCCTGGTCACGGGCACGGTGGCCTTCCTGGCCTACAACCAGATCCTGGCCGCCCTCAAGCACCCCTACTGCCAGGTCGCTCCCCACCGGTGCAGCTTCTACATCACCGGTCCCCTGGACGGGCTCACCCTGCGCATCAAGATCGCCGCCTACGCCGGGGTCTTCCTGGCCTCGCCGATCTGGCTGTGGGAGCTGTGGCGGTTCATCACCCCCGGCCTCAACCCCAGGGAGAAGCGGTACGCCGTCCCCTTCATCGCCGCCTCGATCGTGCTCTTCGCCATGGGCTGCGCCGTGGCCTTCGCCATCTTCCCCCACGCGCTGGCCTGGCTCGACAGCATCGGCGGGCCGAGCCTCACCCAGATCCTCGACCCGACCAAGTACCTGAGCCTCATCGTGCTGCTCATGGTGGCCTTCGGCATCACCTTCGAGTTCCCGGTGCTCCTCGTCTCCCTCGAGCTCGCCGGGGTGCTCTCACCCAAGCAGCTCTCCTCGTGGCGGCGGTGGGCCATCGTGGTCATCGTGGTGGTGGCCGGCGTGGTCACACCCAGCTCCGACCCGTTCTCCATGCTGGCCATGGCCATCCCCCTCTACGTCTTCTACGAGCTCTCCATCCTGGTCGGCCGGATCGTCCGGCGATGAGCCGGCGGCCATGAGCGCGGCCCCGGCCGGGGCGCAGCCGGGGGAGGGGCGGGCCCGGTTCGAGGCCGCCCTCGGCTTCCGGCCCGACGCCTTCCAGCGACGGGCCATGGACGCCCTCGACCGGGGCGAGTCGGTGCTGGTGAGCGCCCCGACCGGGTCGGGCAAGACCCTGGTGGCCGAGTACGCGGTGTCCCGGGCCCTGGCCGGCGGGGGCAAGGCCTTCTACACCACGCCCATCAAAGCCCTGTCCAACCAGAAGTTCGCCGAGCTGGCCGCCCGCCACGGACCGGGCCGGGTGGGCCTGCTCACCGGGGACGTCTCGCACCAGCCCCGGGCCCCGGTCGTGGTCATGACCACCGAGGTCCTCCGCAACATGCTCTTCGCCCGCTCGGCCCTGCTCGACGGCCTCCGGGTGGTGGTGCTCGACGAGGTCCACTACCTCCAGGACCCCTACCGGGGCTCGGTGTGGGAGGAGGTCCTGGTCCTGGCCCCGGCCGGGATCGCCTTCGTCAGCCTCTCGGCCACCGTGGCCAACGCCACCGACTTCGGGGCCTGGCTGACCTCGGTGCGGGGGACCACCCGGGTGGTGGTCGAGACCCACCGCCCGGTCACCCTCCACCACCACTACGCCCTGGCCCGGAGGGGCTCGGACGAGCTCACCGTCCTGCCCCTGCTGCGGGGGGGCGCTCCCAACCCGGACGGCCTGCGTCTCGACCAGCGCCGCCGCCGCCCCGGCCACCACCCGCAGCGCGCCCCCCGGCGGACCGAGGTCATCGCCTACCTGGCCGACGCCGGCATGCTGCCGGCCATCACGTTCATCTTCTCGCGGGCCGCCTGCGACGACGCCGTGCGCCAGTGCCTCCACGACGGCGTGCGCCTCACCACCGGGGAGGAGCGGGCCCGGATCCGGGCCGTGGCCGAGGCGGCCGTCGAGCGCCTCGGCGACGACGACCTGGCCACCCTGGGCTACGGCCCGTGGTCGGCCGCCCTGGAAGCCGGCGTGGCCCCCCACCACGCCGGCCTGGTCCCGGCCTTCCGCCAGGCCGTCGAGCAGTGCTTCGTCGAGGGTCTCCTCAAGGTGGTGTTCGCCACCGAGACCCTGGCCCTCGGCATCAACATGCCGGCCCGCACCGTGGTCGTCGAGCGCTTCGCCAAGTTCCGGGGCGCCGACACGTCGGCCCTCACCTCGGGCGAGTACCAACAGCTCACCGGTCGGGCCGGCCGCCGCGGGATCGACACCGTGGGCCACGCCTTCGTGCTCTGGCACCCGGCCACGCCGTTCGGGGTGGTGGCCCGCACCGCCCTGGCCCCGCCGCCCGACCTGGTCTCGTCCTTCCACCCGACCTACAACCTGGCCGTGAACCTCGTCCGGCGGTGGACCCGGACCGAGGCCCGCGACCTGTTGGCCTCCTCCTACGGCCAGTGGCAGGCCCCCGAGGGGTCGGTCTCCCTGGCCGCCCAGCTCGACCGCCGCCTGGCCGTCCTCGAGGCCCGCGGCTACGTCGACGGGTGGCGTCTGACCGAGGCCGGGACGGCCCTGGCCGGGGTGTACCACGAGTCCGACCTGCTGGTGGCCGAGGCCCTGCGGGCCGGGGTGCTCGACGACCTCCCGCCGGCCGAGCTGGCCGGGGTGGCCTCGGCCCTCACCTTCGAGGCCCGTCGGGCCGGGGAGGGCCCGCCCCCGCCCCGCCAGGCCCGGGTGGTCGAGCGCCTGGCCGCCCTGGAGTCCCTCGCCGGCGACCTCCGGGCCGACGAGCGGCGGGTGGGGCTGCGCCGGACCCGGCGGCCCGACGCCGGCCTGGCCCGGGCCGTGGTGGCCTGGGCCGCGGGGGCGACCCTCGACACCGTGCTCCGGGACGCCGAGGTGGCCCCCGGGGACTTCGTCCGCAACGTCCGCCAGCTCATCGACCTGCTGCGCCAGCTGGGTCAGGCCGCCCCGGCGCCGGGCACCCGGGAGGCGGCCGAGCTGGCGGTGGCCCTCGTCCGGCGGGGGGTGGTGGGGGCGGACGATCCGGCCGCCCTGGGGTCCCCCACGCCCGGGGCCCTCCCGTCGTAGTGTCAGTCGGGCATGTTCCCCTATGCCGCCGAGCCGTTC
This sequence comes from Acidimicrobiaceae bacterium, assembly GCA_027314705.1. Taxonomy (GTDB): domain Bacteria; phylum Actinomycetota; class Acidimicrobiia; order Acidimicrobiales; family RAAP-2; genus Bog-756. Next base: position 4,471 of record DAHVAJ010000053.1, on the reverse strand, counting down.
ACCCCCGAGGAGGAGGACATCCTCCGGCGGTACGTGACGAACCTGGATCGGCCGGTGTTCGCCCTGGTCAACCTGCCCGAAGTGGTCAAGGGGGCCCTCTTCGCCCGCTACTCGCGCTCGCCGAAGAGCCTGCGTCGCCTGTTCCTCGACGAGTTCGTGGGCGACCTCGACATCAGCGGTGACGTGACCGTCGACGCCACCGTCGGGCTCAAGCGGGCGGTCGAGCTCTACGAGAAGGTCTTCGTCGAGTACGGGGACGACTCGGTGGCCCAACTCGGCGGGGTCCACCTCGCCTGCGAGCAGGCCTCGAACGTCCTGACCAAAGTGCTCGAGTGGGGCCGGCTCATGGCCTATCTCGAGCAGTCGACCCGGTACATCGCCTACAACCAGCGCCTCTCGACCGGGCACTACCGGTACTACCGCGACCCGGGCCTGCTCGACTCACCCCTCGGGGCCCGGTACGTGGGCGAGATGGACCGGATGTTCGACACCTACGGCGAGCTGCTGGTCGTCCTCAACGACTGGCTGAAGGCCCGCCATCCGCGCCGGCCCGGCGACTCCGAGTTCGTCCACCGCCAGGCCGTCCGGGCCAAGGGCCTCGACGGCCTGCGGGGCCTGCTGCCGGCCGGGTCCCTCTCCAACGTCGGCATCTACGGCACCGGCCAGTCCTACGAGCAGCTCCTCGTGCGGATGCGGGCCCACCCCCTGCCCGAGGCCCGGGCCTACGCCGACCTGATGCTCGAGGAGCTGCGCAAGGTCATCCCCTCCTTCCTCCAGCGGGTGGACCGCCCCGACCGGGGCGGGGCCTGGTCGGCCTACGTCGAGGCGACCCGGGGGGAGACGGCCCGCGTGGTGGCCGAGCTGTTCCCGGACCTCGTCGCCGCCGGGGCGCCGGCGGCCGGCGGCCCGTCGGGAGCACCCTCGGTCGAGCTGGTCGACTTCGACCCCGAGGGCGAGGACAAGGTGGTGGCCGCCGTGGTGGCCCCGGGCACCGCCGCCCCGGAGGCCGACGTGCTCGACCGGGTGCGCCGGCTCGGGGCCGAGGAGAAGCGGGCCCTGCTCCGGGCGTACGTGGGCGAGCGGGCCAACCGGCGCCACCGGCCCGGGCGGGCCCTGGAGCGGACCGGGTACCGGTTCGACGTGGTCACCGACTACGGGGCCTTCCGGGACCTCCAGCGCCACCGCATGCTCACCATCGAGTGGCAACCGCTCGGGGTCGCCCTCGGCTACGACGTCCCGGGCACGGTGGAGGAGGCGGGGCTGGCCGCACCGTACGTGGCCTCGCTGGAGCGCTCGCGCGAGCTGGCCGACGCCCTGGGCCAGGACTTCCCGGACCAGGCCGCCTACGCCGTGGCCCTGGCCTACCGCATCCGGTACTCCATGCAGATGAACGCCAGGGAGGCCATGCACCTGGTCGAGCTCCGTTCGGGGCCCCAGGGCCACCCGAGCTACCGGTGGGTGGCCCAGGAGATGCACCGTCAGATCGGCGAGCGGGCCGGCCACCGCCTCCTGGCCGAGGCCATGGCCCACGTCGACTACGGCGCGGCCGACCTCGAGCGCCTGGAGTCCGAACGGCGGGCCGAGGGCCGCCGCAACGCCCTCTCCGGGGCGGGAAATCCCCTAAGTCCCTGAGCAGGACGGATCTGGAACCTCCCAGGTCACAAGGGGTGGCGTCCACTTGACGGACCACCGGGGGCGTCGCCTATGGTGCGCCCAGTCCCAGTCGTCCCAGGGGTGGCAGCCGGCCAGTTCGAGAGCCGGCGACCGCTCCAGGCGGGGATGCTGTGAGAGGCGGAGGTAGGCCCAGGGGGTCGAGTAGAAAACGTCATCCCGTGGCCACCGGTGCGAACCGGGGGTCTCGGGGTGGTGGTGCCAAAGAGCCCCTGGGTCTTGCCGCCTGCGTGCGACGGGCGCCGCGCCGGCGTCCCGCACCACCCGTTGCCGGCCCGCCGGCGCCGCGTCCCGGACCCGTCGGGCGGGCGGGAGTGGACGGATCGGTGCCCATTGGTGTACCGGTCGCCGGCCCCACCGTCTATGCTCCCGGCGAACTCAGCACCGAAAGGGCCCGATGCCACCTGAACTCGACGAAGTCGACGGTCCCGACGAGCTCATCGAGGGCGACCTCGAGGAGATCGCCGACGACGAGGACCTGATCGCCGCGGACGGGCTCGTCGACGACGACGTCGACGATGACGAGGTCGCCATCGTCGACGACGACGAGGACGAGGGCGAGACCGTCCCCGCCGTGGGGAAGACGGCCGCCAAGGCGGGCGAGGACGCCGAGGAGGAGGACGAGGAGGAGCCCGAGGACGAGGACGTCGAGGCCAGCCTCGACACCATCCTGAAGGAGCGCCTGGTCGTCGAGGAGCCCGAGGACGACGAGGAGGCCCCCGAGCCCGAGGACCGGGGCGACGGCGGGGTCGAGCGGGTCCTCCCCAAGCAGCCCGGGGAGTTCGTGTGCCGCTCGTGCTTCCTCGTGAAGCACCCCAACCAGCTGGCGGACCGCAAGAGGATGCTCTGCCGGGACTGCGTCTGACGGGAGACGACATGGCCGCACCGAACGACGAGCTACCCGAGGACGAACCGCTCACCGAGCGCCTCCTCGACCTGTTCCTCTTCGCCCCCACCGGGCTGGTGGTCTCGGCGATCGAGGAGTTCCCGACGCTCGTGGAACGGGGACGCCGGCGGCTCGGTGTCCACGTCAACTCGGCCCGGGCCGTGGGGCAGTTCGCCGTGAAGGCCGGCCAGCACGAGGTGCGGCGCCGCTCCGAGACCCTGCGGCGGGTCGACCCGACCCCCCCGGTCCGGCCGTCGACGGGCCGGCCGGCACCCGCACGACCGCTGCGCACCATCCCGCGCCTCCCGCCGGACGGGCCGGTGGCCACGCCGGGCACCGGAGCGGCGGCGGCACCGGCGGCGGCACCGGTGACGAGGCCGGCGCCGGCGGCCCGCACCGGGCACGTCCCCGCGGCCGACACCCTGGCCATCCCGGGGTTCGACACCCTCTCGGCCTCCCAGGTCGTCCAGCGCCTCGACGGCCTGAGTCGGCCCGAGCTGGTGGCCGTGCGGGCCTACGAGTCGGCGGCCCGCGGACGGCGCACCATCCTGAACCGGGTCGACCAGCTCCTCGACGAGCGGTCCTGACCGTCGACCGGTGGAGTCGGTCCGGACGGCGACGGCGGCCGACTCGCCCCGGGTGGCCGAGCTGGTCGGCGCCTTCGTCGCCGAGCGGGCCGACGGGCGCGGCGGGGGGACGCTGTTGCCCGACGACCCGGGCGTGGCGGGGCTGCCCGGCGCCGACCTCGGCCCCTGGCTCGGCGACCCCGACCGCACCGTGTTGGTGGGCCTGCTCGACACCTGGCCGGCCGGCGTGGCCGTGTGCCGGGCGGTGGGGGAGGGGAGGGACCGGCGCGGGGTCCTGGCCGCCTGCTACGTCGAACCCGGGGCCCGGGAGGTCGGCCTGGGCCGCCTCCTGCTCGACGCCGCACTGGTGTGGTGCGCCGAGCGGGGGTGCACCGCGGTCGACGGCACGGCCCTCCCCGGCGACCGCTCGGCCAAGAACTTCTACGAGGCGGCCGGGTTCAAGGCCCGGCTCCTCGTGATGCATCGGCCCCTCGACGGCCCGCCGGACGAGGGGCCCTGACCCGGTCGGGGCCGGGGTCCCGTCGCTACGGGGCGTGCCGGCCGGTGGACCGGGCCGGCACCGGGCGGCGCGGGCCCGGCGGCGGCGGGATGGGGATGCCCATGAGCTTGGCCAGTTGGGGCACGTACCCCGACGCCCGGCGGGCCTCCTGGAGGAGCGCCTCGTCGGCCCCCTCGGGCAGGCCGGCCGGCTTGACCGTCCGGCGCACCGGGGACTCCACCACCACCTCGAGCAGGGCCAGCCAGGCGGCGGGCTCGGTGTCGGCGGCCATGGCCTGCCCGGCCGCCTCGGCCAGGCGCACGGCCAGCTCGGCGGAGAGCCGGGCGGTGGGCTCGGGGGGCCGCACCGTGGCCCGCACGGCGTCGACCACCCGCCCCTGGTCGAGGGCGGCGGTGATGCGTTCGACCCACTTCTGGCGGAGGGCGGTGACCCGCTCGTCCAGGGCGGTCCGCAGGGCCGCGGCCAGCGCCGTACCCTCCTCGTCGAGGGTCACGGTGGAGGCCGAGGCCACCACCGAGCGCAGCTCGCGCAGGGGCAGCTCCTTGCCGTGGTTGCGGGCCACCGAGGCCCGGTCCTTCCAGGTGGCCAGGGCGACCTGGGGGCGGAGCCGTTCGGCCATGGCCAGCAGGGGCTCGGGGGTCACCTCGGGCCGGCCGTCGGCCCGGGCCCGGGCGTTCTGCTCCTCGATGGCCTGACGCACGGCCGGGATCCCGCCGCGCACCAGCTGTTCGGCCACGGGGAGCTCCTCGGGCGGCAAGGAGCCCAGGACGGCGTTGCGGTAGACGGTCGAGGTGGGCACCTGGCGGCGCTGGTCGCGCCCGGCGTCGC
>DAHVAJ010000050.1 GCA_027314705.1 Acidimicrobiaceae bacterium | reverse complement strand
CTGGCCCCATCGTCCGGTAGCTGAAGGTGGTCCGGTCGACATCCGTTTCATTCGCCCGAATTCGGAATTCGACGGAACCGATCGACCGGGCCCATGTTGGGAATGGGTAGCCAAGATCGTTGATCAGGTCGCTGAACTGGGAGAACGTGGGCTACTGATACCCTCGGTCGGCTTCTCACAACCATGGGGTAACTGATTCCTGAGCAACCTCGGGGTGGCCCGGTGGCTGCAGGGAACCTGGAAGCTCTCCCGGGCCCTCGGAGTGGCCAACGTGGCCGTCCTCCACCGCCTCTCCGACCTGGCCTCGGTGGGCTCGGCCGGGTCCGAGCAGGTCGGACTGGCCGAGGGGCTGCTCGCCGACTCGGAGACGCGCGTCGTCTACGCCCAGGCCCCCGGCGAGGTGGCCCGGAGCGGTGAGCTGCTGGGTCTGACGGCCACCGAGGCCGAACTCGTGACCCAGCTGCGCCGGGGCACGGCCCTCTGGAAGGTCGGCCGCCGATCCTTCCTCGTCGAACACCGCCTCGGTCCGGGCGAGCGGTGGCTGGCCGACACCGACGCAGCCATGCGGGACGGCCCGCTCGCCCCGGTCGGAGGGACCGACGGCCCCCCGGAGGGCGGGTCCGGGTGAGCGGGCCCTCGACGGTGGCCGTGGCCGTCGGGATCTGTGCCCTGGCCGCGGCCGGCCCCCGGCCCCGGCGATCCCCGACGACGGGCCGCGGCCTGCCGGCCCGCACGGCCCGCTGGGCCCGCCCCGGCGACCTGGCCCCCCTCGTCCTGTCCGGCCGGGAGGGCCCGCCGCCCCGGGGGCGGCTGGTCCTCGGTCGCCTGGGCCGGCGCCGGGTTGCCGCCGAGCGCTCGCAGTCGGTGGCCGTCTTCGGGCCCACCCAGTCGGGCAAGACCACCGGCCTCGCGGTGCCGGCCATCCTCGGGTGGGACGGTCCCGTGGTGGCGGCGAGCGTGAAGCGCGACCTCCTCGACCACACCCTGGCCCACCGTCAGCGGTTCGGCCGGGTCCAGGTGGTCGACCCGGCCGGGACCACCGGTCGTGCCGCCTCGATCTGGACGCCCCTCCCGGCCGCCCGGACCTGGCCCGGGGCCCGGCGGGCGGCGGCCGTGCTCACCGAGGTCGGCCGGGCCGGGGACGGCTCGTTGGCCGACGCCGACTTCTGGTACGCCACGGCCGCCCGCCTGCTCGCCCCGCTGCTCTTCGCCGCCGCCCTGTGCGACGCGTCGATGGCCGACGTGCTCCACTGGGTCGAGTCCGGTGAGGAGGGTGAGGTGCTCGACGTCCTCGAGCGGTCCGGGGTCGACCAGGCCGTGGATGCCGCCCGTTCCGCGTTCGGCAAGGAGCCCCGGCAGCGCAGCTCGGTGGCCACCACGGTCGAGACGCTCCTCGAACCGTTCGCCGCGGCCGGGACCGCCGGGTGGGCGGCCGCCGCCGGATCGGCCGCCGAGCCGGTCGACGCCGCCGGGCTCCTCGGGGCCTCGGACACCCTCTACCTCTGCGCGCCCGCCCACGACCAGCGCCGGCTGGCTCCGCTCTTCGTGGGCGTGCTCCGCGACGTGCTCGACCGGGCCTACGACCGGGTGGTCCGCACCGGGGCCCCGCTCGACCCGCCGCTGCTGGTCGTCCTCGACGAGGCGGCCAACCTGGCCCCGCTCGCCGACCTCGACGGCCTGGCCGCCACGGCGGCCGGCCACGGGGTCCAGCTGGTGACCGTCTGGCACGACCTGGCCCAACTCACCGCCCGCTTCGGCCCCCGGGCCACGACCGTGGTCAACAACCACCGGGCCAAGCTCTTCCTCTCGGGCATCGCCGACCCCCCGACCCTCGAGTACGCGAGCCGCCTGATCGGCGACGAGGAGGTCCACCTGCCGGCCACCACCTCGGGGGGTCGGGCCGGACCGAGCACCACCCGCTCGCCGACGGTGCGCCCCCTGGCCCCGCCCGACCGCCTGCGCCGGATCCCGCCCGGCTCGGGCGTGCTCGTCTACCGCGACCTGGCGCCCGCCCGGCTCCGACTGCGACCCTGGACGGCCGAGCCGTGGCTCGTGGCCCGGGCTGCACCCGGTGGCCCGGTCGGGCCGCCCGGTGACGGCCGGGCCACGGTCAGCGGAGCCAGGCGCTGGTCATCCCGACCACGGCGGCCCCGTCGTGGTCGGTGAGCTTGTGGGCGGTGAACGTCCGCGACCAGGCCGAGGTCTGGAAGCGGAAGGCCGGGGAGTCGGGCCGGACGGCGGCCAGGACCACCTCAGCCACCTCCTCGGGGGTCTGGACGGCGTCGGGGGAGGCGAACTCGCCCATCACGTGGGTCAGGTAGGCCCGCATCGCGGCCTCGTAGGGCCCGCCTGCGGCGAAGAGCTTCTCGGGGTCGGCGCCCACGTTGGCCACGAACTCGGTGGCCACCGGGCCAGGCTCGACCACCGCCACCCCCACCCCGCACGTCTCGGCCACCGGGGCCAGGCTCTCCATGAACCCCTCGACGGCGAACTTGGCCGCGCAGTAGGCCTCGTTGAAGGGCTGGCCCACGACGCCGCCCACGCTGGTCACGGTCACCACCCGGCCCCGGCTGGCCCGCAGGTGCGGCATGGCCGCCTTGGTGGCCCCCACCACGCCGAAGAAGTTGACCTCCATGCACGCCCGGTAGTCCTCGAGGGGCGTGAGCTCGACCGTGCCCACGAAGCCGCGCCCGGCGTTGTTGACGAGGACGTCGAGCCGGCCGTGGTCGGCCACCACCCCGTCGACGCAGGCCGCCACCGCGGCCCCGTCGACCACGTCGAGGGGCCGGACGTCGAGTTCGACACCGGCCGCTGCGGCGGCCTCCCGCAGGGCG
>DAHVAJ010000047.1 GCA_027314705.1 Acidimicrobiaceae bacterium | reverse complement strand
GACTCGACAGGGCGCCGGCCGAACCATTGGGACCCGCCCAGGCCACCGTCCAGGTGATGGTGGCGGTGATTGGGAAGGCGGCATCGTTCGGATTGCCGTCGGGGGAGGATTGCCCGGCCGAGCTGGTGGCGTAGGTGTGCTCGCAGGTGGTCGACTGGCTCGTGGCGGGGAGCGAAGGGTCGTAGGGGGTGCCGGGGCCGTTGCAAGTGAACATCGATCCGTCGCCGGTGTCCCAGGTGACATACGACGGCGTAGCGGTAGCAGTTGCCGCCACGCATCCACCGGCATTGCAGGCCTGGGCTGTCGTGAAGAGCGGGTGCCACATCGAGGAGGTGATCCAGAGCCACTCGGCCAGATTCACGTAGCCCGTGGTCGATGGGCTGAGGGTCAGAGTGGGGGTCGGGAGCTGCAGCTCACTGGCCGCCTGGGCGCCGGCAACGGCAGGATCGGGCGGCGGGACTATTGGTGCCGCCTGACCGGTCGCCAACCACACCACGCCGGTGGCCTGACTTGCCGCACTTCCAATGGCACAGGTGTTGAAGTACCAGGCACCGGGTTGGGTCGCACCGGCTGGCGGGGGACCGCCGTCCTGGCCGGGGAACTCAGACGAATAGGGAACGTAGTTCGGACACGTCGGCACGGAGACCGTGGTCGCACCACCACCACCGCCGCTGCTGCCGCCACCAGTCGTTGTTCCTCCACTTCCGCCACCTGAATCAGTGCCCGAGGTGCCGGATACCCCGCTACCGCAACCCAAAGTGGAGCCTGAATCGCTGCAACTCCCACCGCTGCCTGTCCCACCCACGCTCGCAAATGCCGACTCCGATGGCAGGGCGAACGTGAGAAGTGCCATGAGAGCCGCTCCGGCTGAGAAGGCAACTACTCGGGGGGTCAGCACTTGGGAACCGTGGCTGTTCGGTAGGAGGCGATCTTCCACGAGCCGCCAATAAGCCCAAGGGTCCAGGTTCCGCTGTAACTGCCAGCTCCGCCACCAAGACTTGTCGGCCCTGGCGCACCGGTCGCCGTGGTCGTCCCAGTGTCGTGAATACAGCCGGCGACCGTCGCCGTCAATGGAGCGAGGGCCACGACCTTCGGCGTGCCGAGATCGAACGACGTCGGGCCGTTGAGCTGACCCATCTTCACGCCAGCGAGAAACGTCTGCTCGGACTTGAGCGCGGGATCGACGAAGTAGTTGGCCAGGTTCGGCCACAGCGTGGCCGCCGTCTGGCCGGCCACGAGGTTGGCCCGATCCTGCTGCCAAGGTGCTTGCAGGTAGCCGTAGAGGGTCTGTTGGGCCGACTGCCAGGCGTTGAGCACGGCTGCCTGGTTGCCGGAGGTAGATCCACCGGTGGTCGTGGTTGTCGGCCCGGCCGGCGAGGTCGTTGGGGTAGAACGCACCGTCGAGGTTGGCGAGGAGGATCCCGACCCGCAGGCGGCCAGGCCCATGGCTGCCATGCCCAACGCACACCCGAAGGTCCAGTTCCGAACTCTGCCCTTCTGCCCATGGCTACCCATCCGGTTCACCCCTCTTCTCGTCCTAGCCCGCAGTCCCAGCTGCCGACCAAGCTCTGCGCTCCACGCCGTCGGGGAGGCGCATCCGAACGCAGCATGAACGTCCAACGTCACCCTGAACGTCACCCTCGGCCCCCGAACAGAGAGTTTCTCGGGGCAGACGACGGTCTGGTTCAACCGGCCGCATCGACCAATTCCGGACTTCGCCCGGATGATCGCCAACAGCCGGGCCAATGTCACCCTGAACGTCACCCTCCCTGGTCAGGGACCTGAGCTGGACCTGCACGCGGTCACTGGTTCGGGGCGCGCCGGAGGCAATCGGCACCATCAGAGCACTGCGTGGGTGACGTTGCTCTGCCCGGCGAGCAGGTGACGGCTTGTTGCCGCCGAACAGGTCTTTGAGATTCAGTGACCCTTGTCCAGCGCACGCTGGAGTGCCCAGGTGACGAACTGGGAGACGCTCCATCCTCGGCGTTCGGCTTCTGATCGAACTTCTTCTCGGAGCACTCGATCGAGCCAGTAGGTGGCACGCACGTGCCGGGCCTCCCACGACTGACCGTCGGACTCCGGCACCTTTGCGCCTTTCGAGCTTGAGGTGCCACGAGCTTGTTGAACCACCAGCGCTTCCCTTCGCCTGACTCGACCTGCCTCCGCCAACCCCGGCCCTTGTCAGCATCACGCTGGTCATCGTAGTTGAACCACGTACCGTATGCAACATACCGTACACCGCATACGGTCCGTGGTCACACCCTCACCGAGCGTGGAGGCTGGGAGATGGGCCGTGTCGACGTTGGTCAGACGGGTCCACTTCTGAGCCGGTCCGGGCCCAGGGTGACGTTGAGGTTCTGAGGGTGACGTTCAATCGCTCGAGTTGTTTCGTGAAAGGACCCGGCGGGTGACGTTGCGGGTGACGTCGGTCTGGACGATGGGTCGTGACAGGCGCACGAGGCCCCTGTCATGACCAGGGAGGCGCAATGTCCCGATCGTCATCAGCCATCGAGCGAGGACCTGGAGGCTTCACTCAGGGAGCACTGAGGTCGGCGGGCGAATCCAGAGGCGACCGACTCCGGGTCGCCGAAGGATCCGACCCCTCGCCAGATGTCGACATGCCGGTGATCGACAACCTGCGGCTTGTGCTCGTTACTGTGAGCGGTTTCGAAGTGCCGCTGGTCACTACGCCAGCGCAGACAGCACGGCTGCTGAGGAGTTCCGACAAGACGCACGTCGCCACCCAGGGCGACGATGGAGACCTGGAGGCCCCGACGTACCGGAGGGTGCGCCATCCGCGACCCGTCCCGGTAGACGAGTTGCTTGGCCGAGTTCGGCTCGTCAGTCGGTTCGAGACGGCGCTCAGGGGTGGTGCGGCATGAGCAGAACTCCTTCACCCCGACAGCGCCCGGATGAGAACAGTCGCTCAGCGAGGACGACACGTGATGTCGCTCGTTCCCGTGCTCGCGATGAACGCAACTGTGCACAGTGGTTCGCCCGCCTTGAAGAGCGCTCCGAAGAGCCCACTGGTCGGCCGAGCCGCAGCGAGGTCCGGCGGCTGCAGAAGGAGCTCGCGGCTCTGCGTCGATTGGTCACGGGTGAGCAGATCCCGTAGGCCGTCGGGCGCACTTGCCCTCAAATCCACCGTCCCTCAGGACCACCAGGTGGTTGATTTCAGGAGGCAGGGGGACGACCACCCATCCGAGGAGAGGCCCGGACGTAGAGGCCGCGCCGATCTGGTCCTATTGGTCCCTCCGCCAAAGACCATGCCCGTAGGCACGGTTGAAGCAGTGCACAAGCCTGGCAACAAGTTGTTAGGCAAATCGACGCGAAGCAGTCGTCAGAGAGAGGCCGGGGAGTGGATCGAGCGCCAACTCCTGTCCGCCCCCTGTCTGACAGAAGATCGCTGGCAGAGGATCGCCAGGATCCTTCATCGCCAGACGACCTCGATGCGGTCCGGCGAGAAGCGTCCGCCTTTGACGGCCGCGGGATTGACGATCACAGATCCGAGTACGGACTCGATGATCGCCCGCCGCTGATCGACATCGAGGCCCGGCCACAGCTCCTCGAGATTTGTCGGGCGATTCGCAGCAACCGAACGCTCTCGCAGGAACTCCGCTTGTTCCGCTCGGAGGTGACTGGCTCGGTCTTCGAGCTTCTGTACGGCAGGAAAGACAACTTCCTTCGAGAGTTCGCCCTCGGTGAACGCGGCCATCAACTCAGAGATCCGGCGCGTGGCCTCCGAGAGTTCGCCATCCCCTGACCAAGGCTCGACCTCGTCATCTAGTTCCCGACTGGACAGGTACGTGATGACAAGTTCTGTGACAAGAGCGTCGACCGGCTCGCCTGATACCGCGACCTTTCCGCATCCTCCGTTCGTCGTAGCCGACTTACAGACGTACGTGTGGACGTCACGTCGACGATCCTTGTCCGAAGTCATCGGGGTCCCGCACAGTCCACAGCGGACAATGCCGGCCAGAAGACGCTTCCTTCCGCCTCGATGGATGTGATTGCCGGACCGAGCCGGGTCCAAGAGCGTGGCCCGCAGCGCTTCCCAGGTCTCCAGGTCAAGAATCGGCGGCCGCTGCGCCATGACCGGATTCCCCTCTGCGTCCCGTGCTATCTCCCCCTGGTGGACTCTGAACCCGGCCATCCGAGGCGACAGCATCATCGCTCGGAGAGGTGCCTGCCTCCAGATGTTCCCGTAGGAGGTCGTAACTCCCTGTGCATTCCAGCGTCGAGCAATTGCGTGGAGCGCGACACCCGAGATGATGTCCGTCGCTGCTTCGCGGATCAGCTCCACTTCACTCTGACGCAAAGTGACGCGGTCATCCTCATACCCGAAGGCCCGGTGCGATGCCACCAAGACGCCACTTTGAGCTAGCTCGAGGTGTTTGCGCTTCAGCCGTCGGGACGTGTCCATCGAACTCTTGTTGGCAAACGCGACCAGCACACGCGCCATGGTGCGCCCATCCGGCGATGAGAGGTCGATGTCGCCCTGCACGGTGGCAAACGCCATGCCGTCCCGATTGTCAAAGATCTTGATGGCGCGTTCGAGATCCGCCGGCTGGCGGGCAAACCGATCTAGGTCGTAGACGACGCAGCCGTCAACGAGGCCGACCCGCAGATCTTCAAGCATCCGCTCAAACTGCTGCCGGAGCACCTTCGTATTGAAGGCACTGACGTCATTGTCCACGTAGACCCGGGCGACCTCCCAGCCCCGGAGCCGAGCAATAGTTCGGGCGTCCTCCTCCTGACGAGCGACACCAAGGCCTCGGCCCTCGCTGTCCTCAGAAATGCGTGCGTAGACGGCCACATTCACGAGCAGTAGTTTAGCTGAATGTTGAGCTTGGAGAGGATGGCCCACGCCTCGTCCACCACCAGGAGCAGGTGGCCTCCGGCCCCGGCCCCGGTCCCCGTCCCCGTCCCGACGGCCGCCTGCAACCAGGCCGCGGCGCAGGCCATGAGGACCCCGAGGGCGGGCGAGTGGTAGACGGCCGAGAGGTCGAGGACGACCAGCGGACCGTCGAGCTCGAGTCCGGGAGTGGTGGGCCCGTCGAACATCCCGCGCAGGTCGCCGGCGACCAACCGGCGCAGTTCGAGGGCGGGGTCGCGCCCGTCTTCGGCCAGCCCGGTCACCGTCGTGCGCAGGGCGGCCGCCCCGGCCGGGTCCGGGTCGAGCAACGCCTCGACCACCTCGGGCAGGATCGGATCGACCGCACCCCGCAGCGCGGCCCGCACGGCGGCGGCCCCGAGGGCCACGTCCACCGCCGCTCGCTCGCGGGGCCGCAGCTCGCGGCCGAGACAGGCCACGGCCAGCGAGGCGGTGAGGGCCGAGCGCCGACGGGCCGGGCCGCCGACGGGGTCCTCGTCGCCCGCCGGGTCCGGTCCGGCCTCGAGCGGGTTGAGGCGCACCGAGCCCCCGGGACGCAGGGTGACCGGTGCCACCCCCCACGCCTCGGCCAGGGGGCCGTACTCGCCCTTGGGGTCGACCACCCAGGCGCGGCGGCCGAAGACGGCCTGGCGCCAGAGGTACGACTTGACGAAGGAGCTCTTGCCCCGGCCGATCTGGCCGAAGACGACCATGTTGGGATTGGTGACCACGCCCCGGCGGTAGAGGGCGAAGGGGTCGTGCACGAAGGCGCCCCCGAGCAGGTCGCGACCGACGAGCACCCCCTCGTGACCGAGGCCGGCCTCGGTGACGAGGGGATAGGCCGCGCACAGGTGGCGCGTGGTGGCCACGTGGGCCGGCACCACGGGGGTCAGGCGCATCAGGCGAGCCCCCGCCCGAGGGGGAGCGTGCACACCAGGGCGGCGTCCTGCTGGCCCCAGAGCCGGCGGACCTCGAGGCGAGCCTGGGCCGCGCCCTGTTCGAGGGCGGTGCAGGCCGCGTCGAGCCCGGGGCGGTCGCCGGCCGTGACCCCCACGTACCCGGTGAATCGGAACTGGGCGTGGCCGTCGGCCAGTTCGAGGTCGCGGTGCTCGACGCTCTGGCGTTCGCGGGCGTGGCGGGCCGTCGTGAGGAAGCCCCCCCGGCGACGGAGCTCGCCGTCGGCCAGGTCGGCCGTGCGGGCCTGGGCCACCTGCCGGGCGGCCCGGACCGGGTCGACCGGCTCCATGACCACGGCCAGGGTTCGCCGGAGGGGGGCCAGGAGGACCGGGCCGAGGAAGTCGGGGGTCACGTCGACCCGGGGCCACTCGGCCACCCAGTACACGGCGTGCCAGGCGGCCTCGCAGCGGACGGCGTCCCACGTCGGCTCCAGGGCCAGGGGCCACGGACCGGCGGCCGGGCCCCGGTCGTCGGCCCCGTCCCGGGTGGCGGCGGGCTCCCCGGCGGCGGCCGTGCCCAGCCCGTCGGCCAGCACGTGGGCCAAAGCGGCGGGACCGAGCACCCCCTCTGCTTCGACATCGGCGCCCTCGAGGGACCGGTGCACGGCGGCCACCTCCCGGGCGAGGACGGCGCCGAGGCCTGCGGCACCACCCCCTGCGGCCCGCACGGCCCGAGCCGACCGGGCCCGGTGGACGGTCACGGCCAGCAGGACCCGGTGACGCCGGGTCACCGGGCCGGCCTCGGTGAGCAGGTCCCGATAGGAGCGGACCGCCGGGGCGCCGTCGCCCAGCACGGCGTGGCCGTCGAGCCACCGCCGCACGGCACTGCCGTCGTCGGGCCGGCACGTCTCGAGCCACTGCACCCGGTGGACGGCCGAGCCGTCTCGGGCCAGCGAGGCGAGGACCTGGGCCCATGCCGCCACCCGGGCATCCTGGTCGGTCGGGCCGAGGAGGGCGAAGCTGTGGCCCGACAGGGCGAGGACCGCGGTGGCCGTGCGGGCCCGCTGGTCGTGGACCACCCCCATGGCCGCCCCGGTCCCCTCGAGTGGGGCGGCCCCCACGGAGAGGCCGGCCAGCGCGCCGGACCCGTGGCGGTCCCGGCCCGGGTCCCCCACCCGCAGACGACCCTCCCCGTCGAGGGCGACGAGCCGGCCGTGGCCGGGCCCGGCGCCGAGCTGACGCCGGTCGCCGCTCCGGCCGGCCCACGCCCACCTGACGAGAAGGGGCAGCCACTGCTCACCCGTGCGCCCGGCCACGGGCCAGGTGGCGAGGGCCACTCCTCCGGCCACCACGGTCACGGCCACGAGGACCCCACCGGCCGAAGGCCGGGCCCGCGCCACCGCCACGGCCACCACCAGGGCGCCCGCCACGGCACCGATCTGCCCACCACGCCAGCCGGCGATGACCCCGCGGCGCTCGAGCGGCGGAAAGCGGTAGCGGACCCGACCACGGCCGTCCTCCACCGTCCCCCCACTCACGGGTCGGCCCGGTCGGCGGGGGCCCGGTCGGCGGGGGCCCGGTCGGCGGGGGCCCGGTCGGGCGGCGCGGCGACGAGGCGGACCCCGAGCCGGTCCCGGCCGAGGGCGTCGGCCCGGAGGGCGCCCGTCTGGCGGGGCAGCGGGCGGAGTGCCGCGCTCGCGCCGCCGGGCCCAGCCGCCGGGGCGGGGTCGGGCGACGGCCGGAGACCGGCGGCCGCGGGAGCGCCTCCGTCGTCGGGGGCGTGGCCGTCGTCAGGGGCGTGGCCGTCGGCGAGCCACCGCTCCCAGACGGCGGTGGCCCCGGGATGGGGTGCCCACTCCGGGACGCTCGACCAGGCGGGCACGTCCCCGGCCGGGCCGGGTGCGGGGTCCGGGCCGCCGTCGGGTCCGAGGCGACCGCCGTGCGGTTCGGGGCCGGACGAGCCCGGCAGACCGCCGGGCGGAGGTTGGCCACGGCCGGCCGCCGCGAGGCCCACGGTACCGACGGGGCCGCCCGCCTCGGTGGCCAGCGTGGCGGCCGCCGAGGCCTCCAGCGCCACCGAGGCCAGCCCCTTGACCGGGGCCGCCACCTGTCGCCGGGCCCGGTCGGTCAGGCCCTCGAGGTGGCCCACGGCGCCGGCCTCGACGAAGGGCAGGAGGCGGAGGAGGGCCCACGGTGCGGCGGCGGCCAGCAGGAGCAGGGCCGCGCCCCCGAGTACCGAGGCGAACCCACCGCCCGGGGCGGTGGCGCCCGAGGGGGTCTGGCCGCTCCCCCCGGCCAGGGCCCCGGCGGCCAGGCTCAGGACGGCGACGACCACGAACTTGGAGAGGACCAGGGCGACCAGGGTGTCGGCCAACCGCCGCGACCAGTGGGCGATGGCCGGCCAGGCCAGGCTGGCCAGGGCCAGGGGCAGGAAGAGCACGGCGACGTAGACGGCGGCGGTCCGGACGAGGAGCTCCAACCAGACGAGCACGGCGCCGACCACGACCGCCACCCCGCCGAGGAAGACCACGAAGGTGGGCGGGCCGGCCGGGTCCCCGGCCGAACCGGCGGCGAGCCCGTCGGCCACCCCGGACAGGAAGTGCCCGGAGTCGAGGCCCGCACCGTGGGCCACCGCCGCGCTGAGCGAGTCCGTGGCGGCCAGGCCGAGCTGGACGAGGGAGACGGCGACGCCGGTGAGCAGGAGGGCGAGGGGCAGGTGCACGAGGGCCGACCGAAGCAGGAGGGTGGTGCTCTGGCGGTAGACGGCCTGGACGATGCCGAGGAGCAGCAGGGGCACGACCACCACCCCGGTCAGGGCGGCCATGGTGGCGTAGTGGGCCCTGAACCAGGGGGCCGAGAGGTCGACGGCGGTCGAGGAGGCGAGCGCGGTACCGATGCGGGCGAGCAACCACACGGCGCCGCCCGTGACCCACGAGCCCAGGGCGTCGAGGACGCTCCCCACGCCGACGGAGCCGAGCCCGCCGAGGACCGACCCGGCGGCACCGGCCACGCCGGAGGCCGCCGAGCAGACGGAGCCGGCTGCGCCGCCCAGAGCAACGGCCGTCGACGGACAGGTGGCCGCCGGCACCACCGGGAGGGCGGGGACCACCTCAGTGCACCGACTGACCGGTCGAGAAGAAGAAGTTGACGATGGCCGGCCCGGCGCCGATGAGGAGCGCGGCCAGGCCGGAGATGAGGACGGCCCGGCGACCGACGTAGGTCTGCTGGTAGTTCTGGCCGTGGGAGCCGAGGGCCCAGGCCGCTGCCCCGACGAGCAGGCCGACGAGCGAGAGGGCGAGGGCCCACCCGCCGATGCCGTTCATGAGGTGCTGGAGGACCTGGCCCCCGGGCAGCGCGCTCGGATCCGGCGCCAGGGTGACGACGGCCAGGCGGACCGGGCCCACGCGGGGCACTGCGGCCGGGAGGTGGACGAGGGCGATGAGGGCGGTGTCGGTCATGGCCTCACGGTAGTGAGGCCGGTACTGCATTACAAGATGTTTCTTTCCTTTTCATGTTTTTCCAGTACACACCGGGGACCGGTTCCAGGTCTGCTCCAGGCCTGCCATGCTTAGGCGGTGAAGACGTATGTGCTCGGGTACCTGGTGCTCGGCGCCGTGGCCGTCGTGGCCGTGGTCGTGGCCGCCCGCCTCGGCCGGAGGTCCGGCCGCCGTGCCCTCCAGCAGCGCCTCGTCGCCCTGTCCAACCGGCTCGGGGTGGAGCCCCCCGACGAGGGAGGGGTCGAACCCATCCTCAGCCACCTCGAGAAGGTCACCGGCGAGGCGGCCGAGGCCGTGACCGAGGCCAGCTCGGACGCCATCCGCCTGCGTCGGGCCCTCGACACCCTGACCCAGGGGGTCATCGTCTGCGACGAGAACGGCGAGGTGGCCTTCCGCAACGCCCGGGCCGTGAGCCTCATGCACAACCGCCACGGTGACGCGCTCGCCGCCCAGGCCGTGACCGAACTCCTCGAGAGCGCCTGGCAGGACGGGACGGCCGAGCGCACGCTCGATCTCTACGGCCCGCCTCGCCAGACCCTCACCGTGCGCACCCAGCTCATCGACGACGGCCGGCGACCCCTCGGCGTCATCGCCGTCATCGAGGACGTCTCCGAACGCCGCCGCCTCGAGGAGATCCGCCGGGACTTCGTGGCCAATGTGAGCCACGAGCTGAAGACGCCCATCGGTGCCCTCGGCCTGCTGGCCGAGACCCTCACCGTCGAGCCCGACCCCGAGGTGGCCCAGCGCCTCGCGTCGCGGATCCACACTGAGGCCTTCCGGGTCAGCCGCATCATCGACGACCTCCTCGACCTCTCCCGGATCGAGTCCGAGGAGACGCCACCCCGCGAGCCCATCTACGTCAACCTGGTCATGGCCGAGGCCGTCGAGCGGGTCCGGAGCGCCGCCGAACAGCGCCGGATTACCATCCAACTCGATGAGCCCGAGCCGCCGGTCCACGTGCTGGGCGACCGCCGCCAGCTGGTGTCGGCCATGCACGCCCTCCTGGAGAACGCCGTGACCTTCTCCTACGAGGACAGCGTGGTGCGGGTGGCCGGAACCCAGGACGACGGCGAGATCCGCCTGGCCGTGGCCGACAGCGGCGTCGGCATCCCCACCCGGGACCTCGAACGCATCTTCGAGCGCTTCTACCGGGTCGACCACGGCCGCAGCCGGTCGTCGGGCGGCACCGGGCTCGGCCTCTCCATCGTGCGCCACGTGGCCAGCAACCACCAGGGCCGCGTCGAGGTCGACTCCCGCGAGGGGGAGGGTTCGACCTTCACCCTCGTGCTGCCCAACCCACCCGAGTACGCGTCGTGAACCACCCGGGATGACCACGCCGGAGCGGGAGGCGGTGCCCGCGCTGACCAGGGTCCTGCTGGCCGAGGACGACGAGTCCTTCGTCGACGCGCTCGTGGTCGGACTCAGCCGCGAGGGGTTCGACGTCACCGTGGCCCGCGACGGCACCGAGGCCCTGCGCCTCTTCGCCTCGGTCGAACCCGACCTCGTGCTCCTCGACCTCATGCTGCCCCGGCTGTCGGGCATCGACGTCTGCCGTTCCATCCGGGCCCAGTCCCAGGTGCCCATCATCATGGTGACGGCCAAGGGGACCGAGATCGACACCGTGGTCGGTCTCGAGGTCGGGGCCGACGACTACGTGGCCAAGCCCTACCGGCTGCGCGAGCTCGTCGCCCGGATGCGGGCCGTCCTGCGCCGGACGCCCAACACACCGGTCGCCGCCGTCCCTCCGGGTGCCGGACGGAGCGCCGTCCGACCCGCCGCCAACTCCGTCCTCGAGGCCGGGGGCATCACCGTCGACACCGACCGGCACCTCGTCTTCGTGCGCGGCCAGGACGTCCACCTCCGTCGCAAGGAGTTCGAGCTGCTGACCCTGCTCATGGAGAACGCCGGCCGCCTGCTCACCCGGGACGTGCTCATCGACCGGGTCTGGGGATCGGACTACTTCGGAGACACGAAGACCCTCGACGTCCACATCAAGCGGCTCCGCAGCCATGTGGAGGAGGATCCCTCCTCGCCCAAGCTCATCACCACCGTCCGGGGAGTGGGCTACCGCTTCGACGCGCCCCGCTCCGGTACCTGACCGGTCCCCGGCCGACCGCTCAGCCGGCGCCGAGGACGGTGCCGCCCCGGAGATAGGGGGCGAGGACCTCGGGCAGGACGACCGATCCGTCGGGCTGCCGGCCCGTCTCCACCAGGGCCGCCCAGATGCGGGCCCAGGCCAGGGCCGAGCCGTTGAGGGTGTGCACGAACACCGGTCCCCCACCGGCGGCCGGCCGGTAGCGGATGGCGGCCCGACGGGCCTGGTAGTCGCTGCACCAGCTCACCGACGAGACCTCGAGCCACATGTCGACCCCGGGCGAGTAGACCTCGAGGTCGAAGGTGCGGGCCGCCGAGTTCCCGATGTCGCCGCTGCACAGGTCGAGCACCCGGTACCGGAGCCCGAGGTCCCGGAGCATCCCCTCGGCCCGGGCCACCATGGAGGCCAGCTGGGGCCGGGCCTGTTCAGGCGTGGTGTAGGCGAACAGCTCCACCTTCTCGAACTCGTGGACCCGGAGCAGCCCGCGGGTGTCCCGCCCCGCGGCCCCGGCCTCGCGCCGGTAGCAGGCGGTCCCTGCGGTCAGGCGCAGAGGCAGGTCGGCCTCGTCGAGCACGTCGCCCCGCCACATCGAGGTGAGCGGGACCTCGGCGGTCGGGATGGCCCACAGGTCGTCGCGCTCGACGTGGTAGGCGTCCTCCTCGAACTTGGGCAGGTGCCCGGTCGAGACCATCGTCTCGGTGAGCACCAGGGTGGGCGGCCGGATCTCCTCGTACTCGTCGGCGTGGCGGTCGAGGGCGAAGGACTCGAGGGCCCGGACCAGGCGGGCCCCGGCCCCCCGGTAGAGGGGGAACATCGAGCCCGAGAGCTTGGCCCCGCGCGCCATGTCGAGGAGGCCGAGCTGGGCACCGATGTCCCAGTGGGGCACCCGCTGGTGGTCACCGTAGGCGGCCGGTGCCTCCGGCCAGGTGCGGACCACGACGTTGTCCTCGGGGCCGGCACCGTCGGGGGCCTCGGCATCGGGCAGGTTGGGCAGGTAGAGCAGGGCCCGGCGCACCGCCTCCTGGGCCGCCTCGGCCCGGTTGTTGTGGGTGCGCTCCTCGTCACCGGCGGCCCGGCTCTCGGCGGCCAGCGTCTCGGCCCGGGCGGTGTCGCCCGCCCGCCGGGCCTCGCCCACCTCCCGGGAGAGGGCCTTGACCCGGGCCCGCAGCTCGTCGCGGGACCCGACGGCCGAGCGGGCCGCGGCGTCCAGGGCGACCAGCCGGTCGATCTCGACGGCGTCCACGCCGCGCCGCCCGAGGGCGGCCTTGACCGTGTCGGCGTCCTCGCGGACCAGTCGGATGTCGATCATGACGGGCCCAACGGTAGCGTGACGACCCGTGGACGCCGCGACCCGACCGACGGACGACCGCGGCCGCGCCGTGCCGGGGGACTCCCCGGCCGTCGTCTGCGAGGGTGCCGTGGTGCGCTACGGATCGACGGTGGCCGTCGACGGCCTCTCCTTCACCGCCGAACGCGGCGAGCTGGTGGCCCTCCTCGGCCCCAACGGCGCCGGCAAGACGAGCACGGTCGAGGCCCTCGAGGGATTCCGCTCACCGGAGTCGGGGACACTGCGGGTGCTCGGACTCGACCCGCGCCACGACCGTGCCGCGCTGGTCCGGCGCACCGGGGTCATGCTCCAGCAGGGCGGTGTCTACCCGACCCTCGGCCCGGGCCAGGTCCTCCACCTCTTCGCCCGCTACTACGACCATCCCGAGGACCCCGAGGACCTGCTGGACCTGGTCGGCCTCACCCGGGTCCGCCGCACCCCGTGGCGGCGGCTCTCCGGCGGAGAACAGCAGCGCCTCTCGCTGGCCCTCGCCCTGGTGGGCCGGCCCGAGGTCCTCTTCCTCGACGAGCCGACCGCCGGGGTCGATCCCGAGGGGCGCCTGGCGGTGCGGGCCCTGGTGGCCGCCCAGCGCGACCGTGGCCGGTGCGTCCTGCTCACCACCCACGAGCTGACCGAGGCCGAGCGGCTCGCCGACCGGGTCCTCATCATCGACCGCGGCCGCCTGGTGGCCGAGGGGACACCGGCCGAGCTCACCCGCCGGGTGGCCGACGGGGCCGTCCGGTTCACGACCGACCCGGGGATCGACTCCGCCGCCCTGGCCGGTGAGCTCGGGGCGGGCACGTCGGTGGTGGAGGACGCCCCCGGCTCCTACCGCCTGATCCCGCCGGAGGGCGCCGCCGTGCCCGACGCCGTCGCCGCCCTCACGGGCTGGCTGGCCGCCCGGGGCCACGCCCTCGGCGACCTGCGCACCGGCCGGACGCTCGAGGAGGCCTACCTGGCCCTCACCGGGGACCGGGACGCCGTCGGTTCCGGGACCGCGACCGGGACGACCGGCACCCCGGTGGGCCGCCGGGCCCGACGGACCCGGGGGCGGCGCTGATGCGCCCCCTGGCCGCCCAGCTGCGCGTCGAGCTCACCCTCGTCCTCACCAACGGCGAGACCCTCCTGCTCACCCTGGGCATCCCCGTGGTCTTCCTGGTGTTCTTCTCGACCGTGCACGTGCTGCCGACGGGCACGCCCCACCCCGTCGACTTCCTGGTTCCCGGCGTCCTGGCCCTGGCCGTCATGTCGACGGCCATGACCGCGCTGGCCATCGGGACCGGCTTCGAGCGCGGCTACGGGGTCCTCAAGCGGCTCGGGGCCACCCCCCTCGGCCGACCCCGGCTGCTGGCGGCCAAGATCGCCGCCGTCCTCGGCGTCGAGCTCCTCCAGGCCGCGGTGCTCGCCGGCGCCGGCCTGGCCCTCGGATGGCACCCCGGCGGTCCGGGGGGCACCGGCGCCCTGGCCGGCGAGGCCCTGGCCGCCGTGGTGCTCGGGACCGTGGCCTTCGGCGGGATCGGCCTCGTCCTGGCCGGAACCCTCCAGCCGCTCGTCAACCTGGCCGTGGCCAACGCCCTCTTCGTGCTCCTGCTCCTGCTCGGAGGCATGCTGGTCCCCCTCGACAAGCTGCCCGCGGGCCTCGCCGACCTGGCCCGGCTCCTCCCCGCCGCCGCCCTCGCCGACGCCCTCCACGGCACCCTGGGCCACGGTGCACCGGTGGCGGTGCGGGACTGGGTGGTCCTGGCCGTCTGGGCGGTGGCCGCCCCGGTGGCCGCCGGGCTCACCTTCCGCTGGGAGTAGCCCCGGTCCGGGACGGCCCGGCCCGGGTCACCCGGCGGCGCCGGCCAGCCGGTGGAGGTAGGCGTCGAGGGTGGCCTGGTCGACCGCCCCGAGGACGTGGCCGATGACCACGCCCGAGGCGCTGATGAAGAACGTGTTGGGCTGGGCGTTGAGGCCGTAGAGGACCGTGGTCACCTGCAAGTTGGTGTCGGTCCCCACCGGGTAGACGATGCCCGCCTGGCGGACGAAGGCCAGGGCGTCGGCCTTCGGGTCGTTCACGTCGACGCCCACGAACTGCACCGGGGAGCCCTTGGCCGCTTCGGCCCGGGCCGTGGAGGCCAGCAGGGGGGTCTCCTTCTGGCACGGCACGCACCAGGAGGCGAAGAAGTTGAGGACCACCGGGCGGTGGTGGTTCCTCCCCAGGGCGTCGAGCGAGACGGGCGGGCCCCCGGTGAGCGACGGCAGGGTGAAGTCCGGGGCGGCCGTGCCCACGGCGACGAGCGGGCCCTCGGTCCCGTTCCTCGCCGGGGTGCCGAGGATGACGAAGAGGAAGAAGGCCAGGGCGGCGGCGAGGACCAGGCCGAGCAGCAGGGCCCCGAGGCGACGGCTCGGCCGGCGGCCGGCGGTCCCGGCAGTGTCCGGGGTGCCGGTGGGAGGGCCGGGAGATCCGTCCGGACCCGGCTCGTGGACCGCCGGCTCGTCGCGGGGGTCGGGCCCGGCGCGCTCGCCGCCGGAAGGTCCCCGGGCGTCCGCCCCTCCGCTCAAGGGTGGACGAAGACGGCGACCGCCACGGCGACGAAGAGGAGCGTCAGGTACGTGATCGAGTAGCTGAAGAGCTGCATGGCCGCCTTGGGGGTGGCCCGGAGCCGCAGCCGGACGGCCACGCCCAGGAAACCGAGGCCGAGGGCCGAGGCGGCCACGACGTAGAAGCGTCCGAGGTGGGCCACGGGGGCGAGGACGAGCGAGCAGGCCACGGTGGCCACCGTGTACGCCAGGATCTCGACCGACGTCCGGCGGAACGACGCCACCGCCGGGAGCATGGGAACGTCGGCGGCCCGGTAGTCGTCCTGGTACTTGACGGCCAGGGCCCAGAAGTGGGGCGGCGTCCACAGGAAGATGACCCCGAAGAGGACGACGGGCACCCACGAGAGCGAATCGGTCACGGCCGCCCACCCGACGAGCACCGGCACGGCGCCGGCAGCGCCGCCGATCACGATGTTCTGGCTGCTCGTGCGCTTGAGCCAGAGCGTGTACACGAACACGTAGAAGAGGGTGGCCGAGACGGCCAGCACCGCCGAGAGCAGGTTGACGAGGACCCACAACTCGGCGAAGGCCACCACCTCGAGGACCAGGGCGAAGACGAGGGCGTTGCGGGGTGCGACCGCCCCGGTCACGAGCGGGCGCTTGCGCGTCCGGTGCATGAGCTTGTCGATGTCGCGGTCGACGTACATGTTGATGGCGTTGGCCCCGCCGGCGGCGAACGCCCCGCCGACCAGGGTGGCCACCATCAGCCACACGGCGGGCAGACCCCGCTGGGCCAGGATCATGGTGGGCAGGGTGGTGATGAGCAGGAGCTCGATGATGCGCGGCTTGGTCAGCGCCACGTAGGCGCCGGCGCGCGCGAGCAGCGGGACGCGCCTCGGAAGTGCCACGGCGGGGATGGCCATCGGCGTGCACATTACTGCCCCGGAAGCGATCAGGTCTGTTGGGTGGGCGCCCGGGTCGCTCCGGGCCTCCGGCCGGGACCGGGAAGGCGACACCCGCACCCGTGCCGGTACGATCGGGGGCCGGTGTCCACCCTCCGCCTCGACCCCCGCCCGTTCCTCATCCTCTGCCAGATCACGCTGGCCGCCATCCTGCTCAACGTGGTGACCGGGGCGGCCGTCCGCCTCTCCGACTCGGGCCTCGGCTGCCCCGACTGGCCGACCTGCGCCCATCAGCGGCTGACCCCTCCGCTCCGGCTCCACCCGGTACTCGAGTTCGGGAACCGGGTGGTCGTCTTCGTCCTGGTCCTCTCCTGCATCGTGACCTGCGTGGCGGCCTTCCTCCGCCACCCGGCGCGACGCGACCTCCGGTGGCTCGCCTTCGGCCTGGTCCTCGGCATCCTGGGCGAGTCCGTCCTCGGGGCCGCCGTCGTCTACAGCAAGCTCAACGCCTACGTCGTCATGACCCACTTCATGGTGGGGATCGCCCTCCTCACCGTGGTCCTCGAGCTCACCCTTCGAGCGGCCCACGCGCCGGGACGCGGCACCGTGGTCGTGAGCCGCCGGGCCCTCCTGGCCACCCGCCTCTACCTGGGCCTGCTGGTCGTGGCCGTCATCGCCGGCACGGCCACCACCGGGGCCGGGCCCCACGCCGGGGGCAAGGGGGCCAAGCGGGTGGCCATCGGCCTCTCGGACATGACCCGCATCCACGCCGAGCTGGTCTGGGTCACGGCCATCACCCTGCTCGTCGTCCTCTGGACACTGTGGCGGACCGGTGCCCCCGACCGGGTCCAGCAACGTGGTCGGGTCCTGCTCGTGGTCATGGCCGTCCAGGGGCTCATCGGCTACACCCAGTACGCGACCCACCTGCCCGCCGTGCTCGTCGGCGTGCACGTCCTCGGGGCCACCCTGGTGTGGTCGGCCGCCCTGTGGTTCCACCACGGCCTCTCCGACCACCGGCCCGAAGCGGCGGGCGAGGCCGCTCCGGTGGCCGAGGCCGCCGCCGGGGCGGCGCACGTACCGGAGCCGGCGTGAGGGACCCGACCGAGGCCGGCGCCGCCGGCCGGGAGTCCGACGGGGGCTCCGGCCGGCGCATCACGGTGCCGGCGGGGACCGCCACCGGGCCCGCTGTGCCAGGTCCCGCCGACACCGTACCGGCCGAGACCGTGCCCGCCGGAGGCGTCGCCGTCGACGAAGACGTGAGCACCGAGCGCCCGTGGCTGGTGATCGTGTGGAACGACCCCATCAACCTCATGTCCTTCGTGACCTACGTCTTCCAGAAGCTGTTCGGCTACTCCAAGGAGAAGGCCACCAAGCTCATGCTGGACGTCCACCACAAAGGCCGGGCCGTCGTCTCCTCCGGGACCCGGGAACGGGCCGAGCTCGACGTCTACCGGCTGCACGAGCACGGACTGTGGGCCACCATGGAACCGTCCACGTGACCGCGCCCATCCGGCGACGACGCGATGGTCGCTACGTCCTGCACATCGACCCGAAGGCCCGCCTGGTCCTCGCCGACCTGGCCCGCCAGCTGCCCCCCGCCCTCGAGGCCCAGGACCCCATGGTGCGCCGGCTCTTCCCCCCGGCCTACGCGGCCGACGACCAGGCCGGCGCCGAGCGCTCCTACCGCGCCCTGGTGGACGATGCGCTGGTGAACCGCCACCGACGGGCCCTCGAGGTCCTGGTGGCCACGGCGGACGCCGACACCCTCTCGGCTGAGGAGTTCGCCGACTGGCTCGACGCGGTGGGTGCCCTCCGCCTCGTTCTCGGTACCCGCCTCGACGTGGTCGAGGACATGGATCCGCCTGCGCCGGACGACCCGCGGGGAGCCGAGTACGGGCTCTACGAGTTCCTCGGCGAGCTGCAACACCTCATGGTGGAGGTGCTCGCCGCGGAGCTGCCCGAGGAGGGACGCCCCGAAGGTGCGTGGTGAGGGCTCTGCTATCCTCCCTAGGCCCACATCGGGTCCGAGCCCCCATCGTCTAGCGGCCGAGGACGCCGCCCTTTCAAGGCGGTAACACGGGTTCGAATCCCGTTGGGGGTGCCATGCTCCCCCAGCGCAGAAGCGCTGGACGGGGACCTGTGGTGCAGTTTGGAGTGCACGCCGGCCTGTCAAGCCGGAGGTCGCGGGTTCAAATCCCGTCAGGTCCGCCACCTCGGTCCGCCGGGGCGAGGTCGGGTAGCTCAGTTGGTAGAGCGCGCGCCTGAAAAGCGTGAGGTCACCGGATCGACGCCGGTCCCGACCACCGGAGTGCGCGACCCCCACCGTGGTGGGGATGGCGCCGCGTCCCGGACCGGCGACCGCCGGGCCGCACCCGGGGCGGGCGCTTGGGCCGGGCACCATGTCTCATGCGCCTGTTCGTCGCCGTGCGCCCGCCGGCCGAGGTGGTCGACGCCCTGCGTGCCCTCCCGCGGCCCCCTCACCGCGGCCTCCGGTGGGCGTCACCGGCGCAGTGGCACGTCACCCTGCGCTTCCTCGGCGAGCTCGACGACCCGGCCGCAGCGGCCGCTGCCGTGGCCGCCGTGCCACGTCGGACCCGCGTCGGTCGGCCGGTGGCGCAGGTCGGTCCCGAGACGGCGTGGTTCCCCGGGCGCCGCGTCCTCCAGTTGCCGGTGGCCGGCCTCGATGCCCTGGCCGCCGCCGTGGCCGAGGCCACCGCTTCCTTCGTGCCCGAGGGCGGCCCCCCGTTCACCGGCCATCTCACCGTGGCCCGTGGCCGCGGGCTCGGGCCCGGCCCGGCGGAGGCGGCGGGCGCGTCCCTGACCGCCACCTTCGAGGTGGGCGAGGTCCACCTCCTCGCCTCGCGGCCGGGTCCGGGTGGACCGGTCCACGACCTCGTGGCCCGGGTGCCGCTCGTGCCACCGGACGGAGCCTGACCTACGCGGGGCACCCGGCGGGAGGGTCCCTCGGCCCGGCCGTCCGGGCGGCCCCGGTCCGGCCACGGCGCCGGTCATCGTCCTCGTCCCGTCGGCGGCCATCGGGGAGGGCGCCTCCTCGGCACCACGGCCGGAGGGGGGTCCTCGGCGCCGTGGCCGGCAGGGAGGCCGAGGTCGCGGCGGCCGCCCCAACCACGCCGCCGCCGCTCCCCGGGAACGGCCTCTAGCGACTCCGACCGTGCAGGAGGCCCATGGCCTTGGCCACCACCTCGGTGGCCCTGGGCGGACGGCCGAAACTGGTGAGGTCGACAGGCAGCGAGAAGCGCCGGGCGGTGATGGCCTTGGCCCGGGTGAACTCGCGCAGGCCGTCGGGCCCGTGGATCCGGCCGAACCCGGACTCCCCCACGCCCCCGAAGGGCAGGGCGGGCACCATGGCGAAGGTGATGACCGCGTTGACCGACGTCATCCCCGAACGCATCCGGCGGGCCAGTTCGAGGCCCCGTCGACGGGAGCCGGTGAACACGGCGCCGCCGAGGCCGTAGCCGGTGCGGTTGGCTCGCTCGAGTCCCTCCTCGATGTCGCGCACCCGGGTCACGGTGAGGGTGGGCCCGAAGGTCTCCTCCTGTACGGCGGCCGCGTCCTCGGGCACGTCGACGAGGATGACCGGCCCGATGCCGGACACGTCCACCGCGTCCTCACCGCCGACGAGGGCCCGCCCGCCCCGGGCCAGGGCGTCGGCCACGTGCCGGCGGACGGTCTCGGTCTGGGAGGGCATGGTCGGCGGCCCCCACGAGGCATCCGGGCCGGAGCCGGGGGCGAGGGTGCGGGCCTTGTCGGTCAGTACGTCGACGAAGCGGTCGTATACGGCGTCGGCCACGTACACCCGCTCGGTGCCGATGCAGGTCTGGCCCCCGTTGGACATGCCGCACCACAGGGCGGCGTCGGCGGCCGCCTCGAGGTCGGCGTCGGCGTCCACCAGGAGCGCGTCCTTGCCGCCGCACTCCATGAGCACCGGCACCAGGCCCTCGGCGCAGGCGGCCATGACCTTGCGCCCGGTGGCCGCAGAACCGGTGAAGGCGATCTTGTCGACCCCCGACCGGCACAGGGCGGCCCCCGTCTCGCCGAGGCCGGTGACGAGGGTGAGGACGTCGCGGCCCTCTGGGACGGCGCGGGCCCAGGCGTCGACCATCCACCGACCGATGGCCGGGGTGTACTCACTCGGCTTGAACACTACGGCGTTGCCCGCGGCGAGGGCGTAGGCGATCGAACCCATGGGAGTGAACACCGGGTAGTTCCACGGGCCGATCACCCCGATGACCCCGAGCGGCTGGTACTCCACGGTGGCCGTCGAGTTGGCGGCCATCAGGCCGGGGAAGACTCGCCTCGGGCCGAGGACCCGCCGGGCGTGGGCCGCGGCCCAGGCCAGGTGGTCGACGACCAGGGTGATCTCGAGGACCGCGTCGGCGTGGGGCTTGCCGTTCTCGCGGTGGACGAGGGCGGCGAGCTCGTCGATCCGCCGGGCGATCTCCGCCTTGTAGCGACGGAGGTGGCGGGCCCGGCCGTCGAAGCCGAGCCCCTGCCACCAGGCCGCGGCCTCCCGGGCCCGGGCCACGGCGGCGGCCACCGAGGCGGCATCGTCCACCGGCAGGGCGGCCACCACCTCGCCGGTGGCCGGGTCGAGCGAGTCGAAGGTCTCCCGAGGCTCGGCGGCGGCGGGGCGGAGCTGCTGGATGCTGGCCATGGGGCCAGGCTAGCGAGCGACGGCCCGCGGTGACCGGTCGGTCGTGGGACGGTGCGCGCAGACGCCCGGCCTCAGGCCCCCTCGTAGGGGAAGCCCAGGTCGGGCGCGGTGAGGAGGGCCCGGAAGGCCAGCCCCTCGGCCTCGGCCAACGCCGCGCAGGTGCCGCCCCGGTCGACCACGGCCACCAGCAGGACGGGCTCGGCCCCTGCCGCGCGCACGGCTCGGGCCGCCTCCAGCAGGGACGTCCCCCGGGTGACGGTGTCCTCGGTGACGACCACCCGGTCGCCCGGTTCGAGGGCGCCGGCGATTCGGCCGCCGGCACCGTGGTCCTTCGTCTCCTTGCGCACGCTGAAGGCCCTGAGCATCCGGCCCCGGGTGGCGGCCACCCCGGCGGTGACGAAGGCCACCGGGTCGGCCCCCATGGTCAGCCCCCCGATGGCGGTGGCGTCCTCGGGGACGACCGAGAGGACGCCGTCGGCCACGAGCACCATGGCCTCGGGCCGGCAGACGGTCTGCTTCGAGTCGATGAACCACGTGCTCCGCCGCCCGGACTTGAGCACGAAGTCGCCCCGCTTGACCGAGTGCTCGAGCAGATGGGCCCGGAGGGCCCCGTAGGCCGTGGGCGGGAGGGGCCCACTCATCCCCCCGCCCCCCACAGGGGCGGCCCGGTCAGCTCCACCCCCCGGGGGCCCGGCTCCACCCGGCCGACGACGCCCGCCGTCAGCCCGGTGCCCCGCAGGGCGGCCAGAGCGGCGGCCTCGCTGCCCGCACCCACGGCCAGCACCATGCCGAGGCCGCAGTTGAAGACCCGGACCATCTCCTCGTCGGCCACCGCCCCGAGGCGCCGGATCTCGCCGAAGACCGCCGGCACCTCCCAGGTTCCCCGCTCGACGACGGCCCGGCACCCCTCGGGCAGGACCCGGGGGATGTTCCCGGAGAACCCGCCGCCGGTGATGTGGGCGGCGGCGTGCACGTCGGCCGCGCCCAGGGCGGCCCGCACCCCAGGGGTGTAGAGGACCGAGGGGCGAAGGAGCTCGTCGGCCACGGTGACGGCGGCCCCCGGCCACGCCGGGTCACCGAGGGCGAGGCCGGCCCGCTCGAACAGGACGTGGCGGGCCAGGGTGTAGCCGTTGGCGCGCAGCCCGGGCGAGTGCAGGCCCACGAGCACGTCGCCGGGGGTGACCCGGGCCGACCCCAGCACGGCGTCGCGCTCGACCACGCCCACGGCGAAGCCCACCAGGTCGAACTCGTCGGGAGCCAGGAGCCCGGCGTGCTCGGCCATCTCCCCCCCGAGGAGGGCGGCGCCCACCGCCCGGCACCCCTCGGCCACCCCGGCCACGAGCTCGGCCATCCGGTCGGGGTCGACCGCCCCGGTGGAGATGTAGTCGAGGAGGAAGAGGGGCTCGGCTCCCACGCAGACGAGGTCGTCCACGCACATGGCCACCAGGTCGACGCCGAGGGTGCCGTAGCGGCCTGCGGACCGGGCCACCTCGGCCTTGGTGCCCACCCCGTCGGTCGAGGCCACGAGCACCGGCTGGCGGTAGCGGGCGGTGTCGAGGGCGAAGAGCCCGCCGAAGCCGCCGAGTCCGCCGAGGACCTCGGGACGGCGGGTGGCGGCCACCAGCGGGCCGATGCGGTCGACGGCCCGGTCGCCGGCGGCGATGTCGACGCCGGCGGCCGCGTAGGTGGCCGGCGGCCGCCCGTCGGCGTCCGTCACGCCCGGGGCGTGCCGACGGCCGACAGCGGCGCGGGGCGCTCCGAGAGCTCGACGGGGACGGCCACGGGCACCGGGTAGGTACCGGTCAGACAGGCGTCGCAGAAGCCGGCGCCGGGGGCGTCGATCGCCTCGACGAGGTGCTCGAGGGTGAGGTACTCGAGGGAGTCGACGTCGAGGAACTCGCAGATCTCGTCGATGCTCCGGGTGGCGGCCAGCAGCTCGCCGCGGTCCGGGGTGTCGATGCCGTAGTAGCAGGGCCACTGGAAGGGCGGCGACGAGATGCGCAGGTGGACCTCGGTGGCCCCGGCCTCGCGCAGCATGCGGACCATGGCCCGGGTGGTGGTTCCCCGGACGATGGAGTCGTCCACCACCACCAGGCGCTTGCCGATGATGTTCTCGCGCAGCGGGTTGAGCTTGCGGCGCACGCCGTCGGCCCGCTCGGCCTGGGTGGGGGCGATGAAGGTCCGGCCGATGTAGCGGTTCTTCACCAGGCCCTGGCCGTAGGGGATGCCGGAGCTCAGTGCGTACCCCTCGGCGGCGGGCACGCCCGAGTCGGGCACGCCCATCACCAGGTCGGCCGCGACCGGGGCCTGGGTGGCCAGCAGACGACCCATGCGGCGCCGGGCCCCGTGGACCTCGTTGCCGTAGAGCGTGGTGTCGGGCCGGGCGAAGTAGACGAATTCGAAGATGCAGAGCTTGGGGTCGATGCGCTCCTCGGCGAAGGGACGCACGGAGCGGACCTCGGTGCCGTCGATGACCACCATCTCGCCGGGCTCGAGCTCGCGGATGAAGGTGGCCCCGATGACGTCGAGCGCCGGCGACTCCGAGGCCAGCACCCAGCCGGTCGGGTGCTCGTCGGTCGCCTCGAGACGGCCGAGGCAGAGGGGACGGAAGCCGTTCGGGTCGCGCACCCCGATGATGCGGTCGGCGTCGAGGAGCACGAACGAGAACGCCCCCTCGACCCGGGGCAGGACGGCCAGCAGGGCGTGCTCGAGGTCGTCGGCCTGTTCGGCCCGGGCGCGGTCGGGGTCCTCGGCCGGGAAGGCCTGGGCCAGCAGCTCGGCCACCAGGTCGGAGTCGGAGGAGACGAGCCCGGGCAGCATGCTGGCCTCGGCGGCCAGCGCCGCGGTGTTGGTGAGGTTGCCGTTGTGGGCCAGTCCGAAGCCGGCCCGGCCCACGCCCCGGAAGACGGGCTGGGCGTTGATCCAGTCGCTCGAGCCGGCCGTCGAGTACCGGGTGTGACCGATGGCCAGGTGCCCGCGCAGTCCGGAGAGTTTGCGCTCGTCGAAGACCGTGGTGACCAGGCCCATGTCCTTCATGACCGTGATGAGGTCGCCGTCGCTGATCGCCATGCCGGCCGACTCCTGGCCCCGGTGCTGGAGGGCGTAGAGGCCGTCGAACGTGAGGTGTGCGACGAGGCGCCCCGGGGCGTAGACCCCGAAGACACCGCATGCTTCCTTGGCCTCCATCATCGGTTGGTCACCGTACACACCGAGGGTCGTCGGGCACGAATGCCGCGCCGGGTCCGTCGAGCCATCCCGACCGCAGGTCCGAGCTTAGTTGGGTCAGGACCTCCACCGCCCGGTTCCGGCGGGACGGTCCTGTGCGGCGGGGTCTCGGTGGGCCCGCGCGCCCTCGGGAGGGGTCCGGGGGCGGGTCGGCCCCGTCCCGGTAGCGTCGGACCCCGTGATCGACCTCCACACCCACTCCGACGTCTCCGACGGGACCGACCCTCCCGAGCAGGTGGTCGAACGGGCCGTCGCGGCAGGGTGTTCCGCGCTCTCCCTCACCGACCACGACTCCCTCGGCGGACTGGTCCGGGCCCGGGTCCGGGCCGCGGCGCTCGGTCTCCGCTTCGTGCCCGGGTGCGAGATCTCCTGCCGGCCGGTGGCCACCGGCGGCATGCACGTGCTCATCTACTTCGTCGACGACGAGTCCTCCACGCTCGGGGCCGAGCTGGTCCGCCTGCGGGACGACCGGCACCGACGCAACCTGGCCCTGGCCGACCGCCTCGCCGAGCTCGGCATCGCCGTCACTTTCGAGATGGCCGCCACCCGGGCCGGCCACGTCGAGGGGGTGGGTCGCCCCCACTTCGCCCGGGCCATGGTCGACGTGGGGGCGGTGACCTCGGTCGAGGAGGCCTTCGACCGCTACCTCGGGACCGGGGGGGCGGCCTACGTCCCGAAGGCGCGACTCTCGGGCGCCGAGGCGGCCGCCCTGGCGGCCGCGTCCGGCGGGGTGGCCGTCCTGGCTCACCCCTACAGCCTCGGCCTGGAGGGTGCGGAGCTGGCCCGGGTGGTGGGCGAGCTGGCCGAGGCCGGGTTCGCCGGCCTCGAGGCCGCCTACGGCCGCTACTCGCCCCGCCAGCGGGCCGAGCTCGGCCACCTGGCCCGCCGGTTCGGCCTGGTGGCCACCGGGGGCTCCGACAGTCACGGGGCGACCACGCCCGATCTGGCCGTGGGGACGGGCCGGGGCGACCTGAAGGTGGCCGACCGGGTCCTGGCCGAGCTGGAGGCGCGCCGGCCCGCGCCCTGACCGCGGGCACGGCCGTGGGGCGATCTCGTCGGGGTCCCGGTCAGTTGGTGACCGGGGTGAGGTCGTCGAGCAGGCCGGGGAGTCGGTCCCGCCAGGCCGCGGCGGCCTCGGCCACCGAGAGGTCGACGAGGCCGTCCACCACGAGACGACCGCCTCCGGCCGAGCCCAGGACCCGGAAGGCGATGCCGGCGTCGGCGGCCCGGGAAACGAGGACCCGGGGTTCGGTGGTACACACCACCACCCGGGACGGGGCCTCGCTGAAGAGCTCGTGGTGGTCGGCCACGCCGGCCACCGAGAGCCCCACCCCCGAGCGCACCGCCATCTCGGCCAGCGCCACACCCAGGCCCCCGCCGGAGACGTCGTGGACACCGGCCACGAGGTCCTCGGCGCCGGCGACGCCGGCGCCCACCAGCCCGGCCACGAACGCCACCAGCCGCCCGTGGCCGACCAGGTCGAGGACGGGCAGGGTGCCGTTGGGGTGACCACGCAGCCCGACCGCCCAGCGCGAGCCGGCGAGGGACGGCGGCCGGCCCGGGGTCGGGGCGGCCGAGGCGTCGAGCAGGACCACGGTGCCGCCCTCGACCAGGGTGACGCCGGGGGGCCTCACGGCCAGCCGCTCGATCAGGCCGACCGCGCCGATGACCGGGGTGGGGTCGATGTCGACGCCGTCGCTCTCGTTGTAGAGGCTCACGTTGCCACCGATGACCGGCAGCCCGAGGGCGGTGCAGGCCTCGGTCATCCCGTCGATGGCCTCGGAGAGCTGCCACATGACCTCGGGGTGCTCGGGATTGCCGAAGTTGAGGCAGTTGACGACGGCCTGGGGCACGGCCCCGGCACAGGCCAGGTTGAGGGCCGCCTCGGCCACCGTGGCCGCCGTTCCCGCCCGGGGGTCGAGCGAGCACCATGCCGGGTTGGAGTCGGTGGTGAGGGCCAGACCCCGCTCCGAGGGGGGCAGGCCGGGCCCGGCCAGGCGCAGCACGGCGGCGTCCCCCCCGGGGCCCTCCACCGTGTTGAGGAAGAGCTGGTGGTCGTACTGACGGTAGACCCACGCCGGATCGGTCAGGAGCGCGAGGAGGTCCCGACCGCTGTCGGCCGGTGGCGGCAGGACGCCGGGGTCGTCCGCAGCCCGGGCGTCGTGGTCGGCCGGAACGGAAAGGGGCCGGCGGTAGACGGGCGCGTCCTCGGAGAGGGCGGCGGCCGGCACGTCCCCGAGCACGCGTCCGTCGGCCCGGTCGAGGATGCGGAGCCGGCCCGGACCGTCCACCGGGGGCGCGGTCACCCGGCCGACCACCGCGGCACGCACCTCCCACTTGCTGCAGATCTCCTCCACCCGACCCAGGTCCTCGGGGGTCACGATGGCCAGCATGCGCTCCTGGCTCTCGGAGGTCATGACCTCGTAGTCGGCCATGCCCGGCTCGCGCCGCGGGACGGCCGACACGTCGACGTCCATGCCCACCCCGCCCCGGGCCGCAGTCTCGCTGGTGGCGCAGGCCAACCCGGCACCGCCAAGGTCCTGGATGCCCACCACGAGCTTGGCATCGAGCAGCTCGAGGCAGGCCTCGATGAGGCGCTTCTCCTCGTAGGGGTCCCCGACCTGGACGCTCGGACGCTTGGCCGCCTCGGCCTCGGGGTCCTCCCCACCGAAGCCGGCCGAGGCCAGCACGCTCACCCCGCCGATGCCGTCGCGTCCGGTGGCCGCCCCGAGGAGGAGGGCCAGGTTGCCCGGACCGGAGGCCCGGCCCAGCACGAGCCGGTCGACGGGCAGGACCCCCAGGCAGAGCACGTTCACGAGGGGGTTCTGGGCGTACCCGGTGGCGAAGGTGAGCTCACCGCCGACCGTGGGCACTCCCACCGAGTTCCCGTACCCCGAGATGCCGGCCACCACACCTTCGATCAGCCACTGCTGGCGGACCTCGGCCGGGTCGCCGAAGAAGAGGGGGTCCATGACGGCGATGGGCCGGGCCCCCATCGTGAAGATGTCGCGCAGGATGCCACCCACCCCGGTCGCCGCCCCCTGGTAGGGCTCGATGGCCGAGGGATGGTTGTGGCTCTCGATGCGGAGGGCCACGGCGATGCCGTCCCCGGCGTCGATGACCCCGGCGTTCTCGCCCGGGCCGACCAGGACGCGGGGGCCTTCGGTGGGCAGGCGCCGCAGGTGGAGGCGGGACGACTTGTACGAGCAGTGCTCGCTCCACATGACGGCGAAGAGGGCCAGCTCCAGGTGGTTGGGGGGGCGGCCGAGGATCGACTCGACCTCGTCGCGCTCGGCGTCGGTCAGGCCGAGGGCCCGGTGGAGGGGCTCGCCCGTCCCGGTCGCGGCAGGGGCCGGTCCTTCTCCGCTCGGGTCCATGCCCGCAGCGTACCCGGCGCCCCCTCCCGGACCCGGAGGGGCCCGGGACCGGCGCGTCAGCCCGCGGCCGCCTCCGAGGCCCCGCTCCCGGCCAGTACGGCACGCACCCTGGCCACGATTTCGGCATCGTCGGCCAGGGTCAGTTCGTCGCTCACCCATCCCCCGGCCAGCTCGCCGCGCACCCGGCGCACCTCGCCGTCCGGCGTGGACAGCAGCTCGTCGAGCAGGCCCTCGCGCACCAGCACGGCGAAGGGCTCGGGATCCCATCCTCCGGCCGCCACCACCCGGCGCATCTCCTCGACCGAGAGCGGCGAGTCGACCCAGACGGCCAGCCAGGTGGCGACCTCCTCGGGACGGCGACCTCCGGTCAGGTAGCCCATGGTGTGGGCGCTGGCCGTGAGTACCCCGAGCACGTCCATGGCCCGCCCCGACCAGCCCCGTTCCCGGGCCAGCAGTCCGGCCACGCCGGCCGGCACGGTGCCGTCGAGCCGGGTCCGCGCGGCCAGCGCCGTGGCCAGCTCGTCGAGGCCGGGCTCGGCGCCCTCCGCCGCGCCCCCCTGCCGTTGCTCACCCATCGCGCACCTCCTCTGCCGCCCGACCGGGGCTCCTCCCCCAGCATCGCCCGCCGGGCGCGCACCGGGCAGGGCCGAACGGCCCTGCCCGGTCGGGACGGACGGCCCCGGGGACCGGGCCGCACGGCCTCAGTGCTTGAAGGACACCTTGGGCAGGATCCGGCCCAGCCAGGCCGGCTGGTGCCAGGCACCGTGGCGGCCCAGGCGGAGCAGCACGGGCAGCAGCACCAGCCGAACCACCATGGCGTCGAGGAAGACGGCCACGGCCAGGATGACCCCCATCTCCTTCGGGGCGAGCGGCCCCGAGAGCGCGAAGGTGAGGAAGACGGCCACCATGACCGCCGCGGCCGACAGCACCACCCGGCCCGACGTCCGCATCGAGCCGACCATGGCGTGTTCGGGGTCGGGATGGGTCTCGTAGCGCTCCTTGGCCGCGGAGAGCATGAACAGCGTGTAGTCCATGGCCACGCCGAAGACCATGGCCCCGAAGAAGAGCGGGGCCCAGGCGTCGATGAAGCCCTGGGGCTGGAAGTTCAGCACGCCGTGCAGCCAGCCGTTCTGGAAGATGAGTCGGCCGATCCCGAAGGCGCCGGCCACCGACAGGGCGGTGATCACCACGCCCAGGAAGGCGATGAGCGGCGCACCGAGGGCGACCAGCAGGAGCACGAAGCCGAGGATGCCGAGGATGCCGAGCACCGGGGGCGTCTTCGAGGCCAGGACCTGCTGCAGGTCGTGGTTCTCGGCGGCGGCCCCGCCCACCAGGCTGCCGGCGGGCAGCACGGCACGGATCCGGTCGATGGTGGCCCCGGTGGCCGTGGCCGAGGGGCCGGTGGTGGGCACCACCTGGTCGAGCGTCCACCCGCCGCTGGTCGGCCCGGGCACGAACCCGGCCACGCCGGACGTGTGGGCCAGGACGGCCGCGGCCTCGGCCTGCTTGGACGCCGGCACCACCACCTGGAGGGTCCCGGGGGCCCCGGGACCGAAGGCCGCCGTCACCTGGTCGTAGCCGACCCGGGCGTTCGCCCCCGGCGGGACGATGGTGATCGACGGCATGTTGGTCCGCATGCCGATCACCGGGGCGGCGGCGAGGAGCAGCAGCACGAGGGCGGCGGCCCCGGCCGGCACCGGGTGGCGCCAGAGGAAGCGGCCCCAGCGGTGGAGGGACCGGTCGAGCGGCCCCTCGTCTCCCTCGGCCCGCTCGCGGCGGTGCAGGCGGATCCGCCCGCTGTTCACCCGGGGGCCGAGCCGGCCCAGCACGGCCGGGAGCAGGGTGAGGGTGGCGGCCAGCACGGCCACCACGGCCAGCATGATGCCGAAGGCCATGCTGCGGAAGGCCGGGCTGGGGACGAGGAGGATCGAGGCCAGTGAAGCCAGCACGGTGAGGGCGCTGAAGGCCACGGCCTTGCCGGCCGTGTCCACCGTCTCGGCCACGGCGGCCACGACGGCCTCGCGGTCGTCCCGGGTCGCCCCCCGGCGCCCGAGCGCGGCCCGGAAGCGCATGACCAGGAAGAGCGCATAGTCGATGCCCAGGGCCAGCGCGAACATGAGGGCGAAGTTGAGGGCCCAGATGGACACGGGGGTGAACTTGGTGGTGATCACCAGGGCGCCGGCGGCCACCAGCAGCCCGGCCATGGTGAGCAGGAGGGGCAGGCCGGCGGCCACCAGGCTGCCGAAGGCGACGACCAGGATGACGATGGTCACCGGCCACGAGAGCATCTCCGAGCGCAGCATGGCCGACCGGTTGGCGTTGTTGAAGTCGGCCCACAGGGCGCTGTCGCCGGTGAGCGTGACCGAGACCGAGGGCGTGGCCAGGGCCTCGAGCTTCGGGTTGAGGCTGTCGGCCGCCTTGACCATGGCGTTCGAGTCGGCGGCGGCACCCGCGGTGATGACGGCGGTGCGCCCGTCGCGCGACAGCGAGCTGCCGGGCTGGGGTGGCACCACGTTCGAGACCCGGGTGTCCGACCGGAGCACGGTGGTGACCCGGGCCACGGTGGCCTGGGCCGCCGGATCGGCGCCGATCGGGCCGTTGCGGTCGACCACCACCACCTGCAGCGCGGTGGCCCCGAGGCCGGCGAAGTGCTTCTCGATCACGGCCCGGGCCTCGACGGACTGGCTGTTCGAGGCCTGCCAGCCTGCTCCGGCCAGAGCGCTCTCGACCCGGACGGCGAAGAACCCGAAGACGAGGAGGACGAGGGCCCAGCCCACCAGGACGTGCCGGAAGTGGGTGGCCGTCCAGCGGCCGAGGCGGGCGAAGGGGCCGGGGCCGGCCCCGTGGTGATCGTGGCCCGGCGATCGGTCGCCCGGGGTCCGGACGTCGGTGTCGGCGGTCAGGGTCATGAGGTGGTGTCCTCCGGGGGTCTCGGGGCCGCGGGCGCTCACCCGACGGTCGATAGTACCCCCGGGGGTATCCAGGGGTATCCGTCACTATACCCCCTGGGGTATGTTGGCGCAACCGTGGTCGTCCGGTGGGCCGTGGAATGCACCAGTCCCGGCCCGGGTTGGAACACATACCCCCCTTGGTATGCGGGGAGTGGACGAGAGGAGTGCACCGTGGCACTGATCGGATTTCTGCAACGCACCGCGGGTCGGGCCGTGCGGGTGGCCGCCGGCGTGGCCCTGATCGGGGTGGGAGCGGCCCTCGGGGGCGGGTGGCTGGCCCTCGCCGTGGTCGGCCTGGTCCCGCTCGTCGCCGGGGCGGCCGGGGTCTGCCTCATCGCCCCGCTGGCCCACCAACCGCTGCGGGCGCCGCACCGGGCCGGGGCCTGACACGGACCGGGCCACCTGGCGGGCCGGCGGGCCCGCCGCGGTCGCGGCCGAAGGGGCCGTCCCGGAGGGGGGACCCGACGACGGCCCCCGCCGGGCGCCCGACCCCACGGTGGGAGCCGTGCGTCCGGCCTGACCGCCCCGGCACCGCCCGGGTGATCCTCACCCCTCCGCGGGCGGGGCGAACTCCTGGTAGAGGGCGAAGGCCCGAGGCCCGTAGACGGTGGCCGGACCACCGTTCATGAGGATGGCCACCCCGAGGGCGTCGGCCACCTCCTCAGGGGTGGCGCCATGGCGGGCCGCGCCCTTGGCGTGGGACACGATGCAGCCGTCGCACTGTTTGGAGACGGAGATGGCCAGAGCGATGAGCTCTTTGGTCTTGCGGTCGAGGGCCCCGTCGCCCATGGCCCCCTCGTGGAGCGCGGCCCAGCCGGCCCACGCCTCCGGCGCCGTCCGCCGAAGCTCGCGGACCGGGGCCCGCAGTTCGTCTTGGATCTCGCGACCACTCTGCATGCCGTGCTCCTCTTGTCTCGCACCGCCGCCCGTGACGGGCGGCGGGCGGACCCGGTCTCCCCGGTCCGCCGTGCTTCGATTATACCCCAGAGGGTATGATGCACCTTGTGCCGTCCGGTCCAGGGAATACCCCAGGGGGTATTCTGGTTGGACCCTGCGAACGGTGACGAGAGGAGAGCCCAGTGGCGACCGTGGAACTGACCAAGGACAACTTCAACGACGTGGTGGCCGCGGGGGACACCGTGCTGGTCGACTTCTGGGCGTCCTGGTGCGGGCCGTGCCGTGCGTTCGGGCCCATCTTCGAGGCCTCGTCCGAGGCGCACCCGGACCTGACCTTCGGGAAGGTCGACACCGAGGCCCAGCAGGAGGTGGCCGCCTCCTTCGGCATCCAGTCGATCCCGACGCTCATGATCGTGCGCGACGGGGTCGTGGTGTACTCCCAGCCCGGCGCCCTCCCGGCGCCCGCCCTCGAGGACCTCATCGGCCAGGCCACGGCCCTCGACATGGACGAGGTGCGCAGGCAGATCGCCGAGCGCACCGTCGAGCCGGCCGGATCCTGACCCCGGACCGGCGGGAGTCCGGTTCGGGCCGAGCGCGACAGAGAGGAGCACCATGGAATTGCCCGAGGAGGTCGTCGACGACCTGCGCAAGCGGCTGCGCCGCGTGGCCGGCCAGGTCCAGGGCGTGGAGCGGATGCTGGAGGACGGGCGCGAATGCCGTGACATCGTCGCCCAGCTGTCCGCGGCCACCAAGGCACTCGAGCAGGCCGGGTTCAAGCTCGTCTCCTCCGGTCTCGCCTTCTGTCTCCAGCACCCCGAGGAAGCAGCCGCCGACGGCTACGCCATCGACGACGTCCAGCGCATGTTCATGAAGCTGGCCTGAGCCGGCCCCAGAGGAGGACCCCCAATGAACGCCATCGAGACCACCGTCCCAGTCGACCTCGCCGAGGCCGAGGTCCGGGTCCGGGAGGCCCTCGCCGAGCAGGGCTTCGGCGTCCTCACCGAGATCGACGTGGCGGCCACGCTGAGGACCAAGATCGGGGTCGAGCGCGACGCCCTCAAGATCCTCGGGGCCTGCAACCCGCACCTGGCCCACCGCGCCCTCGAAGCCGATCCCTCGGCCAGCCTCATGTTGCCCTGCAACGTCGTGCTCGAGGCCGTCCCCGGGGGGACCCGGGTGGCGATCGCCGACCCCCGCGAGCTCATGCCCGGCGAGGAGATGGCCGATCTGGCCTCCGAGGCCGCCGGCAAGCTGCAGGCGGTGGCCGAGGCCCTCGGCGCCGGCTGAACGGCCTCCGGGAGCCGGTCCGGACGCGGACCCGTCGGGGCGCTGCCATTCACCGCTCCCGTGCTGCGGGTCCCACCCCCGGGGGCCCGGCAGCGTCCGCCGCGGCCACGCGACCGGGCGCTCGTCCCGCACGGTCCGCCGGCGGTTCCGCGGCCGGCGGCCACCGGGGGCCGACGCGGCCGACGCCCGGCATGACGGGCAGCAGCAGCGCAAATGGGCCGGATGGCCTCCCCCGGGCACGGCAAGTACGACCGGGTGGATTTCAGTGAATCATGGGGGTGCATTGCAATCAATAGGTGGCTCTGGGACACTGCAAGCATGGCAACCTCAACTGCGACAAAATCCCGCAAGAAGACCCCCATGTCCGACGCCCACAAGGCGGCCCTGGCCAAGGGCCGCGAGGAAGGTCGGGTCGTCCGCCGGTACCTCGAGGCCCTCGAGTCGTCCAAGCCGCGTCGCGGGCGCAAGCGCACCCCGGACTCGATCAAGAAGCGACTGGGCGCCATCGAGCAGCAGCTGGACGCGGCCGACCCGCTGACCCGGCTCCACCTCGTCGAGGAGAAGCAGCGCCTCACGGCCGAACTGGCCCACGCCGGGGACACCGTCGACCTCGCTGCCCTCGAGAAGTCCTTCACGAAGGTGGCCCGCCAGTACGGTGAGCGCAAGGGCATCTCGTACTCGGCGTGGCGGACCGTGGGCGTGAGCGCCTCGGTGCTCCAGCAGGCCAAGATCCCCCGCACCCGGGGCTGACCGCCTCCGGACCGGGGCGAATCAGGCAGCTGCCGGGGTCGCCCCGGCCGACCGGAGCAGGGCGGTGAGCAGCACGGCGCCGTCGTCCGAGCCCAGCAGGCGGTCCGAGGCCCGCTCGGGGTGGGGCATGAGTCCGACCACGTTGCGGCCTTCGTTGCACACCCCGGCGATGTCGTCGAGCGATCCGTTGGGGTTGTCCGCGTAGCGCAGGACCACCCGTCCCTCGTCCCGGAGCAGGGCCAGGGTGCGGGCGTCGCAGGTGTAGTTCCCCTCGAAATGGTTGATGGGAAGGCCGAGTTCGGTGCCGACCGGGACACCGGTGGTGAGGGCGGTGTCGTCTCGCTCGACCCGGACGGGCACCGTCGTGCACAGGAAGCGCAGGCCCCGGTTCTTCTGGAGGGCGCCCGGCAGCAGGCCGGCCTCGGTCAGGACCTGGAACCCGTTGCAGATGCCCACCACCGGGCCGCCGGCGGCGGCGAACTCGGCCACCGCCCCCATCACCGGCGAGAAGCGGGCGATGGCCCCGGGGCGCAGGTAGTCGCCGTGGGCGAACCCGCCGGGCAGGATCAGGGCGTCGAAACCGGCGACCGACGTCTCGTGGTGCCAGACCAGGTCGGCCCGCCCGCCCAGCTGCCCGACGGCCAGGGTGGCGTCGTGTTCGCAGTTCGTCCCCGGGAAGAGGACCACCCCGACGCGGGGGGCCATCAGGGGGTGCTCGCCGGCTCGACCGTGACCACCGACTCCTCGATGACGGGGTTTGCCAGGAGCCGGTCGGCCACCTCGGTGGCCCGGGCCCGGGCCACGGAACCGTCGGCCGCGTCGACCCGGAAGCGGAAGGACTTGCCGGAACGCACCCCGGTCACCCCGGCGAACCCGAGGGCGGGGAGGGCCCGCTCGATGGTCGCCCCCTGCGGATCGGCGATCCCGGCACGCAGGAGGACCTCGACCCGGACGTCGAACTGTCGCATCGCGGCCATCTTCAGGCACCGTACCAGTCGGTGAGCGAACGACCGCAGACCCGCTCGTAGGCGGCGATGTACCGCTCCGAGGTGGCGGTGACGACGGCTTCGGACAGGGCCGGTGGGGGCGGCTGTTTGTCCCAGGCCTGGGCCTCGAGCCAGTCGCGCAGCGGCTGCTTGTCGAAGGAGGGTGGATTGGTGCCCGGGGCGCAGTCGTCGGCCGGCCAGAAGCGGGACGAGTCCGGGGTCAGCACCTCGTCGCAGATGGCCAGCTCACCGTCGATCCACCCGAGCTCGAACTTGGTGTCGCAGATGACGATGCCCTGCTCCTCGGCCCGGGCCGCCGCCCGGGCGTACGCGGCGAGGCACAGCTCGGCCGCGGCATCGGCCGCCTCCGTGCCCACCAGGTCGCGGGCCTCGTCCATCCCGATGTTCACGTCGTGGCCCTCGATGGCCTTGGTCGACGGGGTGAAGATGGGCTCGGGAAGGCGCTCGGCGTGGCGCAGGCCGGGCGGTACGGCCATGCCGTGCACGGTGCCCGCCCGCTCGTACTCCTTCCAGGCCGAGCCGGCCAGGTAGCCGCGGACAATGCACTCGATGGCCAGCATGTCGCCCCGGCGCACGAGCATGGAGCGGCCGGCCAGGTAGGCGGTCCCGCCCGGAAGGGCGGCCGCCCCCTCGGGGAAGTCGGCCACGTCGGCACTGAGGAGATGGTTGGGGGCGAGGTCCGAGAGCTCCTCCAGCCACGCCGCCGTCATGGCCGTGAGGACCCGACCCTTCTCGGGGATCGGCTCGGCCATGACGACGTCGAAGGCCGAGATGCGGTCGGAGGCGACCATGAGGATGCGGTCGTCGCCGGCGTCGTAGAGCTCTCGGACCTTGCCCGATGAGAGGAGCGGAAGGGGGGTCGGATCGGTCATGGGTCGAGCTCCTCCAGGGCGTCGGTGAACCGGTGGACGTTGCGCAGCGTACGCGCCAGGTCGAAGGCGTCGTCCAGTTGGTCCGGGGTCAGGGTGACCTCGGCGTCGGCCTCGAGCACGGACCGCAGTGACCGGCCCTCCTCCCAGGCCGACCGGGCGTCCCGCTGCACGATGCGATAGGCCGCGTCCCGGCTGAGGCCGGCGGCCACGAGGGCGAGGAGCACCGACTGGCTGAAGACGAGGCCGTGGCTGCCTTCGGTCAGGGTGGCTCGGGCCCGTTCCGGGTGGAGCACCAGTCCCTCGACCAGACCGGTCGCCCTCTGGAGCATGTAGAGCGTGAGGGTCGAGGCGTCGGGCAGGACGACGCGCTCGACCGAGCTGTGCGAGATGTCCCGTTCGTGCCAGAGGGCCACGTCCTCGAGGCCGGCCGAGAGGTAGCCCCGCAGCACCCGGGCCAGGCCGCACAGGCGCTCCGAGAGGATGGGGTTCCGCTTGTGGGGCATGGCCGAGCTGCCCTTCTGGCCGGACGTGAACGGCTCCTCGGCCTCGCCGAGCTCGCTGCGGGCCATGTGGCGGACCTCGGTGGCGATCGTCTCGATGGTGGTGCCGACCGAGGCACAGGCCCACAGGTACTCGGCGTGGCGGTCCCGGGCCACCACCTGGGTGGCCGGGGTGGGTTCGAGACCGAGGGCCTCACAGACGTGGGCCTCGACCCGGGGGTCGATGTTCGAGTAGGTCCCGACCGCCCCCGAGAGCTTGCCCACCGCCACCCGTCGACGTGCCGCCCGCAGGCGCTCGACGTCGCGCCCGGCCTGCAATGCCCAGAGCGCGAACTTCGCCCCGAACGTGGTGGGCTCGGCGTGCATGCCGTGGGTGCGCCCGGTGACCGGGACGTCGATCGTCTCCCGGGCCCGGGTCGCGCAGGCCCGCATGAGGCCCTCGGCCGCATCCACCAGGAGGTCGGCCGCCCGGGTCAGGGTGGCGCACAGGGCGGTGTCGACCACGTCGGAGGAGGTGAGGCCGTAGTGGATCCACGAGCCTTCGGGCTGACCGACCGACGACTGGACGACGTCGACGAAGGCGGCCACGTCGTGGTCCGTGACCCGCTCGCGCTCGGCCACGGCGGTGACGAACGCCGCGTCGACCACCGGAGCCCGGGCCCGGCAGGCCTCGGCCACCTCGGCCGGCACGTCACCGACCTCGACCCAGCCGTCGGTGGCCAGCAGCTCGACCCGGAGCCACATGGCGAAGCGGGCCTCGTCGGTGAAGAGGTCGGCCATCTCCCGGGGTGCGTAGCGCGGGATCATCGTGCGGCCTCCGCCTTCTCGGTGCTCGGGTCGCCCGCCGCGGCGCGGGCGATGTCCGTCCGGTGGTGCATGCCGGGCCAGGAGACGGCCCCCACGGCCCGGTAGGCGCGCCTGCGGGCTTCGGCCAGCGACGGGCCCACGGCCGTCACCCCGAGGACCCGGCCCCCGGCCGTGACCACCCCGCCGGGTCGGGCCGGGTCGGCCGCCGTGCCGGCGTGGAACACGGTCACGCCCTCGACGGCGCCGGCCTCCTCGAGCCCGGCCACGGGGTCGCCGGTGCGCGGCTTCTCGGGGTAGCC
This sequence comes from Acidimicrobiaceae bacterium, assembly GCA_027314705.1. GTDB lineage: Bacteria > Actinomycetota > Acidimicrobiia > Acidimicrobiales > RAAP-2 > Bog-756. The sequence goes on along the minus strand of DAHVAJ010000047.1, from coordinate 60,501 downwards.
CTCCGAGGCGCACACGACGCAGACGGCGGCCTCGGGGGCGAAGCGCGGGACGCTGCGGAGTTCGCCCGCGGCCACCTCGGCCAGGAGGGAGCACAGGTCACCGTCGTAGCGGGGCAGGACCACCTGGGTCTCGGGATCGCCGAAGCGTACGTTGAACTCGAGCACCTTCGGGCCGTCGGGGGTGAGCATGAGCCCGGCGTAGAGCACCCCGCGGTAGTCGATGCCCCGGGCGCGCAGGGCGGCCACCAGCGGGGCCACCGCCTCCTCCACCAGCGAGGCCACGAGCGCGTCGTCCACGAAGGGCACGGGCGAGTAGGCCCCCATCCCCCCGGTGTTCGGCCCGCCGTCCGCATCGTCGCGGCGCTTGAAGTCCTGGGCCGGGGCCAGGGGGGCAAGGCGCTCGCCGTCGCAGAGGACGAGCAGGGAGCACTCGGGACCGGTCAGGCCCTCCTCGACCACCACCCGACGACCGGCCTCCCCGAAGGCGCCACCCGAGAGCTTGGCCTCGACGTCGGCCACGGCCTCGTCCAGCACGTCGGTCACGAGCACACCCTTGCCCGCGGCCAGCCCGTCGGTCTTCACCACCCAGGGGCCGCGCAGTGAGCGGAGGAACGCCGTCGCCGGACCGGGCTCGGTGAAGACCCCGAAGTGGGCGGTGGGCACGCCGGCCTCGGCCAGCAGCTCCTTCATGAAGGCCTTCGAGCCCTCGAGTCGGGCGCCGTCGGCACCCGGTCCGAAGACGAGCTTGCCGGCGGCCCGCAGCCGGTCGGCCAGACCGTCGACGAGCGGCGCCTCCGGGCCGATGACGTACAGGTCGGCCTCGACGTCCTCGGGCGGCGTGGCCACACTGGTGACGGTGTGGCCCTCGGGGCTGGTCCCGCCGATACCGGGGTTGCCCGGAGACACCACCACCTCCGCCGTGCGGGCCAGCACGGCGGCGAGGGCGTGTTCGCGCCCTCCTGAGCCGACGACGCAGGCGGTGCGGACGGCGGAGTCCCCGCCGCTCATGCGGCGAAGCGGACGAACTGCTCGCGGCCCGGCCCGACGCCGACCAGGCGGACCGGCACCCCGATCTGCTCGGCCAGGAAGTGGACGTAGGCACGTGCCGCCTCGGGCAGGTCGGCCAGCTCGGTGGCCCCGGAGATGTCCGTCTGCCAGCCCGGCAGCTCCTCGTAGACCGGCGTGACCTGGTGGAACACCGACTGGTGGTAGGGCGGGTGGACGAAGCGCTCGCCGTTCGCCTCGTAGGCCACGCACACCTTCACCGTCTCGAAGGTGTCGAGCACGTCGAGCTTGGTCAGCGCGACCTCGGACAGCGAGTTGAGCCGGACGGCCTGGCGCATCATGACGGCGTCGAACCAGCCCGGGCGGCGGCGGCGCCCGGTGTTGACCCCGTACTCGCGGCCACGCTCCACCAGGACGTCGCCCGTGGCGTCGGTCAGCTCGGTCGGGAACGGCCCGCTCCCCACCCGGGTCACGTAGGCCTTGGCGATCCCGATGACCTCGTCGATGAAGCGGGGGCCGATCCCGGCTCCGGTGGCGGCCCCACCGGCCACCGGGTTGGAGGAGGTCACGAAGGGGTAGGTGCCGTGATCGAGGTCGAGGAAGGTGGCCTGCGCCCCCTCGAACAGCACGTGGGCGCCACGCTCCAGGGCGTCGTGGACCACGCCGACCGTGTCCGCCACCATCGGGGACAGTCGGGGGGCCAGCTCGCCGAGGTAGAGGTCGCAGATGTCGTCGGCGGCGAGCGGGAGGCGGTTGTAGACCTTGGCCAGGAGCTGGTTCTTCTCCTTCAGGACCACGTCGAGCTTCTGGCGGAAGATCTTCTCGTCGAGGAGGTCCTGGACGCGCAGGCCGATGCGAGAGGACTTGTCGGCGTAGGCGGGACCGATCCCCCGCTTGGTCGTCCCCAGCTTGTTCCTGCCCAGGTAGCGTTCGGCCAGCTGATCGAGTTCGTGGTGGTAGGGCATGATCAGGTGGGCGTTGCCGCTGACCAGGAGGCGCGAGGTGTCCACGCCCTTCGTCTGGAGCACGTCGACCTCCTCGAGGAGGACCTTCGGATCGACGACCACGCCGTTGCCGATGACCGGCGTGATGTGGTGGTAGAGGATGCCGGAGGGTACGAGCTGGAGGGCGAAGGTCTCGCCGTCGACCACGAGGGTGTGGCCGGCGTTGTGGCCTCCCTGGTACCGCACGACCAGCTCCATCTCCCTGGCCAGGAGGTCGGTCAGCTTGCCCTTGCCCTCATCCCCCCATTGGGTCCCGACGACGACGGTTGCCGGCACGCGCCACTCCTCCGTTGGAAAGCGGATGACACCTCAGTGTAGCCCGGGGGTGGGCGGCCTCCGAGGGGCGTAGGGTCGCCCCATGACGCGGGCGCCGGCATGCGATGGGCCGCGGTGGCGGGCTCCCGGTCGCCGCCCGACGTCCCGGGCCCTCGTCCTCGTGACCGGAGCGGTCGTCGCCGCGGTCGCCTGCGGCTGCACCGGGCCGGCCGCCACCACGGTGGCCGCCGGAGGAACCTGGTCGGCACCGGTGGCGGTGGAGCCCGGTGCCGGCAGTCCCAGCGCGACCGGACTCTACGGGGTGTCCTGTGCCACCGGGACCTCCTGCGTGGCCGTGGACGCGAACGGTGCTGCCACCACCTTCCTGGGGGATCGGTGGTCGCCGCCCCGGCAGCTCCAGGCCGGCGGCACGCTGAACTCGGTGTCCTGTCCGACCGTGACCTTCTGTGTGGCCACCTCGGCCTCCCGGGCGGTCGCCTTCGACGGGACGACCTGGTCGACGGGGGTCACGGTCGGACCGGCACCGACGGGGCCGGTGGCACCGGTGACGCTGGTCTCGTGCACGTCGCCCACGTTCTGCATGGCCGTCGGCAGCGCTGGTGCGGCCGCGACCTTCGACGGCAGGTCGTGGTCGCCCCCGGTGCCCTCCGAGACCGTCGGCGGGACGCAGGCCGTCCTCGGTCTGTCGTGCGCCGGCCCCACCTGGTGCGTGGCGGTCGGGACCACCGGACGCATCGCCACCTTCGACGGTCGGTCCTGGTCGACGACGCCCGCGCCGGTCGCCGGCCCGTTGAAGAGCGTCTCGTGCCCCGCCCAGGCCTCCTGCACGGCGGTGGGCCTGGATGGTGCGGTCGTCACCTCTCACGGCAACCGGTGGACCGCCAGGCCATCCGTCCCCGGCTCCCCCGCCTTGGTCTACTCGGTCTCCTGCCCGACGACCACGTTCTGTGTGGCCGCCCGCTCCGACGGCACGGCCGTGACCTGGCAGGACGGTGTCTGGGCCGCACCGGTCCCGGTGCTCCGCGGCGGGACGGTGGCCGCGGCGTCGGTGTCGTGCGCCTCGGCCACCTTCTGCGCCCTGGTCGATGCCGGGGGGTACGCCGCCACCTACCGAGGCGCCTGACCGGCGGAGGTCACCAGGACGACGGCGTCGACGTCACACCAGGACGACGGCGTCGACGTCACACCAGGACGACGGCGTCGACGTCACACCAGGACGACGGCGTCGACGTCACACCAGGACGACGGCGTCGTCCTTGGCGTCCACGATGACCGTCGAGCCCTCGGGGTAGCGCCCCTCCAGCAGGGCGAGGGCCAGGGGATCTTCGACCTGGCGCTGGACGAGCCGGCGCAGCGGCCGGGCCCCGAAGTCGGGGTCGAAGCCGGCGTGGGCCAGCCACGACTCGGCCTCCGGGGTGACCTCGAGGGTGAGGCGCCGGTCGGCCAGCCGCGAACGCAGACCCTGCAGCTGGATGGTGACGATCCTGTTGAGGTCGGACTCGGTCAACGGGTGGAAGCGGACGATTTCGTCGATGCGGTTGACGAACTCGGGTTTGAAGTGCTCGATGGGCTCGCCGGGAATGTTCGAGGTCATGATGAGCACCGTATTGGTGAAGTCGACGGTCCGGCCCTGGCCGTCGGTCAGGCGCCCGTCCTCCAGGACCTGGAGGAGGGTGTTGAACACGTCCGGGTGGGCCTTCTCGAGCTCGTCGAGGAGCACCACCGCGTACGGCCGGCGGCGGATGGCCTCGGTCAGCTGGCCGCCCTCCTCGTAGCCCACGTACCCCGGGGGCGCGCCGACGAGGCGGGCCACGGAGTGGCGCTCCATGTACTCGCTCATGTCGATACGCACCATGGCCCGGCTGTCGTCGAAGAGGAACTCCGCGAGGGCCCGGGCCAGCTCCGTCTTGCCCACCCCGGTCGGCCCCATGAACAGAAACGAGCCGATGGGCCGGTGCGGGTCCGAAAGGCCGGCCCGACTGCGCCGGATGGCGTTGGACACGGCCGAGACGGCCTCGTCCTGACCGACCACCCGGGCGTGGAGGGCGTCCTCCATCCGCACGAGCTTCTCGACCTCGCCCTCGAGCAGGCGGCTCACGGGCACGCCGGTGGCCCGGCTCACGACCTCGGCCACGTCCTCGGCGTCGACCTCCTCCTTCAGGAAGCGCTGGCCCAGCTGGAGGCGGTCGAGGGCGGCCGTGGCCTCCTCGACCTGGCGCTCGAGCTCGGGGACCACCCCGTAGGTGATCTCCGAGGCCTCGGCCAGGTTCCCCTCACGGCTGAGGCGCTCGGCGTCGCTCCGCTTCTGCTCGAGCTGGCCCTTCAGGGACTGGATGGTGGTGATGGCGTCCTTCTCGGCCTGCCAGTGGGCGGTCATGGCCGCCGACTCCTCCTGGAGATTGGCCGCCTCCTCGTCGAGCCGGGCCAGCCGCTCCGCCGATGCCGGGTCGGTCTCCTTGGCCAGGGCCATGCGCTCGATCTCGAGCTGGCGGAGCCGACGGGTGACCACGTCGAGCTCGGTGGGCATCGAGTCGATCTCGATGCGGAGCCGGCTGGCTGCCTCGTCCATCAGGTCGATGGCCTTGTCGGGAAGGAAGCGGCCCGTCACGTACCGGTCGGACAGCACGGCCGCGGCCACGAGGGCCGCGTCCTGGATGCGCACGCCGTGGTGGACCTCGTAGCGTTCCTTCAGGCCCCTCAGGATGGCGATCGTGTCCTCGACCGACGGGGGCGGCACGAAGACCTGCTGGAAGCGGCGCTCGAGGGCGGCGTCCTTCTCGACGTACTGGCGGTACTCGTCGAGGGTGGTGGCCCCGATGAGACGGAGCTCGCCCCGGGCCAGCATGGGCTTGATCATGTTGCCCGCGTCCATCGCCCCCTCCGAGCCCCCGCCCGCCCCCACGATGGTGTGGAGCTCATCGACGAAGGTGACGATCTCGCCCTCGGCGTCGGCGATCTCCTTGAGCACCGCCTTCAGCCGCTCTTCGAACTCGCCCCGGTACTTGGCCCCGGCCACCATCGAGGCCATGTCGAGGCTGATCACCCGCTTGCCCTTGAGGCTCTCGGGAACGTCACCCTCGACGATGCGCTGGGCCAGGCCCTCGACGATGGCCGTCTTGCCCACGCCGGGCTCACCGATGAGGACGGGGTTGTTCTTGGTCCGGCGGGAGAGCACCTGGATGACCCGGCGCACCTCTTCGTCCCGGCCGATGACCGGGTCCATCTTCCCCTGGCGGGCCAGGGCGGTCAGGTCCCGGCCGTACTTCTCGAGGGCCTGGAAGGTCTCCTCGGGATTCTGGCTGGTCACCCGGTGACTGCCCCGCACCGAGCGCAGGGCGGTGAGCAGCGCGTCCTTGTCCACGCCGAGGCGATCGGCCAGGACCAGTAGCAGGTGCTCGACCGAGACGTACTCGTCGCCCATCTCGGCCCGCTGCCGATCGGCCGCCTCCAGGGCGTCGCGGAGCTCACGGTCGACGGACGGCTCCGCCCCGCCGAAGGCCTTGGGCAGCCGGCCGAGCCGGTCGCCGATGCGCCTGGACACCACGGCCGGCTCCACCCCCACGCGGGCCAGGATGGGCAGGGCGATGCCCTCGGGCTGGTCCAGGACGGCCGCAAGCAGGTGGTCCGGCGTGACCTCGGCGTTGGCCGCCCCCCGCGCCTTCTCCACGGCGCCGGCCACCGCCTCCTGGGTCTTCAGAGTCCACCGTTCGGGGTTCACACTCATCGGAGACCTCCTGTTCCGTGGGTCGTGCTGCGCCGCTGCGGTCGGGTCGGGGCCGGCAGCTGCGAGAGCGGCACGAGCTCGCGTCGGTACTGCCGGTGCGTCACGGCCACGGCCTCACGGGCCGCGGCCCGGGTGGCGGCCACCTCGCGCTCGAGCCGCGCCACCTCGGCCTCGAGCTCGAGGACCCGACGGACGCCCTCCAGATTGAGGCCCTCCTGGATGAGGGCCTGGATGCGGCGGAGGCGCTCGAGGTCGGCCTCGCTGAACCGCCGGCTGCCCCCCTGGGTCCGCGTGGGCTCGAGCAGGCCCCGGCGCTCGTAGACGCGCAGGGTCTGCGGGTGGACTCCGGCCAGCTCGGCGGCCACCGAGATCACGTAGACCGCCCTGGTGCGGAGGTCGCCGGTCATCTCATACCCCCAGCCGGTTGTGGGCGGGTGGCACGATGACCTGGGCCAGTGCCTCCACCGCGGTGCGTTGTTCGTCGGTGAGCTCCCCGGGGACGGCCACCTCGACGGTCACCAGCAGATCACCCGTGGCGGACTTCCTTCCCGCCGGCACACCCCGGCCCTTCACCCGGAAGGTACGACCCGAGGGGGTGCCGGCAGGCACCTTCAGCGTCACCGGGTCGGCGAGGGTGGGCACGGTGAGGGTGGTTCCGAGGGCGGCCTCGGCGAAGGAGACCGGCACGGTCAGCGTGAGGTTGCGGCCCCGGCGCCCGAAGACACCGTGGCTGCCGACGCGGACGATCACGTACAGGTCTCCGGCCGGTGCGTTGCCCCGGCCGGCCGCGCCCCGGCCCTTCACCCGGATTCGCTGGCCGTCCTCGACGCCGGCCGGGACGCGGACCTTGACCGAGCGGTTGCGATGCTCGACTCCGCTACCCGAGCAGGTCGGGCAGGGATGGGTCACGATCGTCCCCCGGCCCCCGCACTGCGGACAGATCTGACTCAGGGAGAAGAGTCCCTGGTCGTCCTGGAGCGTGCCGCTCCCGCCGCAGCGCGGGCAGCGGTCCGGTCGGGTGCCGGGGGCCGAGCCCGAGCCCGAGCAGGTGTGGCACCGGACGTCCGTGGTCACGTTGACCGAGGTGGTCACCCCCTGGACCGCGTCCTCGAAGGAGAGGTGGAGCTCGGTCTCGACGTCGGCGCCGCGCTGGGGCTGGGTGCCCGCACCCCGACGCCCCCGCCCGAACAAGCCGCCGAACAGGTCGCCGAGATCGCCCATGTCCTCGACCCGGAACGTGGTGCCGCCCCCGGGGAAGCCGCCGGGGAAGCCGCCCGCAGCGGCCGGTCCCATGGCCCGGACCTCGTCGTACTCCTTGCGGCGGTCGGCGTCACCGAGGACGTCGTAGGCGGCCGAGATCTCCTTGAACATCTCGTCGCTGCCCGGGCTGGCGTCCGGGTGGTGCTGCTTGGCCAGCTTCCGGTAGGCGCTGGTGATCTCCTTGGCCGTGGCGGTGCTCGGCACGCCGAGGGTCTTGTAGTAGTCCTTCTCGAACCATTCGCGTTGCGGCGCCACCGTGTCTCTTCTCTGGCTCGCTGCTCTCAGCGTCCTGTCGCTCGTTCCACCTTGCCGATCGGTGCCCTAGCCCCGGACGGTCACCATGGCCGGCCGGATGACCGTGCCGCCGAAGCGGTAACCGGCCCGCATGACCTGGGCCACCACTGGTTCGCCCGGGCCGGCCGCGTCCTCGTCCTCGCCCGGCGGCAGGTGACCGACGGCCTCGTGGGCGGTCGGGTCGAACGCCTCGCCCTGGGGATCGATGCGCTCGAGGCCCTCCTTGGCCAGCGTGCTCTGCAGCAGGCCGGAGGCGGCCACCAGGGCCTTGGCGTCGCCCGAGTCGGGGTCGCCCGCGTGCTCGACCGCCAGGTCGAGGGCGTCGAGCACGGGCAGCAACTTGTCCACCAGGGTCGTTGCCGCCCGGACCACCTGGTCGGCCTGCTGCTTGACCACGCGCTTCTTGTAGTTCTCGAACTCTGCCTGGAGCCGTCGCAGGGAGTCCAGGTACTCGTCCCGCTGGGCCAGGGCCGAGGCGACGGGATCCACCTCGACCACGTCGCCCTCCAGCACCTCGCTCTCCTCGGGGGAGGCGTCCGGCTCCTCGACGAGCTCGGCCTCGAGCACCTCGTCGTCGTCGGGCCCGGGCCCGGGCCCGGAGGGACCGATGTCGTCCGGGCCGGGCGCCGGGCGCGGTTGGTCAGCTGCCGCCACCGCCGATCAGCCCTTCGGATCGTCGACGATCTCGGCGTCGACGACCTCGTCGTCGTTGGCCTCCTCGGGCGGGACCTCGCCTCCCGGCGCCGACTGGTTCTCCTTGGCCGCCTCCTCGTAGAGGCGCTGGCTGAACGTCTGGCTGGCCGTGAGCAGGGTCTCGGTCGAGCTCTTGATGGCCTCGAGATCGCTACCGGCGAGGGCCTCCTTCAGGCCGGAGAGCGCGGAGTCGACCTTCTCCTTCTCGTCGCCCTGGAACTTCTCGCCCTGGTCCTTCAGAAGCTTCTCGGTCTGGTACACGAGCGAGTCGGCGTTGTTGCGGACCTCGGCCTCCTCCTTGCGACGGCGGTCGTCCTCGGCGTGTGCCTCGGCATCCTTCACCATGCGCTCGATGTCGTCCTTGGCCAGCGAGGACTGGCCGGTGATGGTCATCGACTGCTCCTTGCTCGTGGCCCGGTCCTTGGCCGACACGTGGACGATGCCGTTGGCGTCGATGTCGAAGGTGACCTCGATCTGGGGCACGCCGCGCGGGGCCGGCGGCAGGTCCACGAGCTGGAACTTGCCCAGTGTCTTGTTGTACATGGCCATCTCGCGCTCACCCTGGAGGACGTGGACCTCCACCGACGGCTGGTTGTCGTCGGCCGTGGTGAAGACCTCAGAGCGCTTGGTCGGGATGGTGGTGTTGCGCTCGATGAGCCGGTGCATGACCCCGCCCTTGGTCTCGATGCCGAGCGACAGGGGCGTGACATCCAGCAGGAGGACGTCTTTGACCTCGCCCTTCAGGACACCGGCCTGGACTGCAGCACCGATGGCCACCACCTCGTCCGGGTTCACCCCCTTGTGGGCCTCCTTGCCGGTGAGGGACTGGACCAGTTCCTGGACGGCGGGGATGCGGGTCGAACCGCCCACCAGGACCACGTGGTCGATGTCGGACGTCGACAGGCCCGAGTCGGCGACGGCCTGCTCGAAGGGACCCTTGCACGCCTCCACCAGGTCGGCCGTGAGCTCGTTGAACTGCGCCCGGGTCAACTTGACGTCCAGGTGCTTCGGCCCCTCGGAGGTGGCGGTGATGAACGGCAGGTTGATCTGGGTCTCCTGGACGGACGACAGCTCGATCTTGGCCTTCTCGGCGGCCTCCTTGAGGCGCTGGGTGGCCATCTTGTCGGCGGCCAGGTCGACGCCCTCGGTATCCTTGAACGTCTTGACCAGCCAGTCGATGATGCGCTGGTCCCAGTCGTCGCCACCCAGCTTCGAGTTGCCCGAGGTCGACTTCACCTCGAACACGCCATCGCCGATCTCCAGTACGGACACGTCGAAGGTGCCACCGCCGAGGTCGAAGACCAGCACGGTCTGATCGGCGCCCTCCTTGTCGAGGCCGTAGGCAAGGGCGGCCGCGGTCGGCTCGTTGATGATGCGCAACACCTCGAGCCCGGCGATCTGGCCGGCCTCCTTGGTCGCCGTGCGCTGGGCGTCGTCGAAGTAGGCGGGCACGGTGATCACGGCCTGGGTGACCGAGTCGCCGAGGAAGGCCTCGGCGTCCCGCTTCAGCTTGCCGAGGATACGGGCGGAGATCTCCTGGGGTGTGTAGTCCTTGCCGTCGATGTCCACGGTCCAGCCACTGCCCACCTGGCGCTTGACCGACCGGATGGTCCGGTCGGGGTTGGTGATGGCCTGCCGCTTGGCCACCTCGCCCACGAGGACCTCACCCGACTTGGCGAAGCCGACCACCGACGGCGTGGTGCGGCCGCCCTCGGCATTGGGGATGACGACCGGCTCGCCGGCCTCCAGGACGGCGACCACCGAGTTGGTGGTTCCGAGGTCGATGCCTACGGCCTTGGCCATGCTGTTGCCTCCTACTCCCGGCCCTCTCGGGCCCGGGTCCGTTGCTGCTGTGCGTCTCGTCCGGTGCGCTACCGCCCGGTCGTCCCTCTGCGGGTCCCGCCGGCCGGCCGCCAGGCGCACGGCCGGCCCCCGGTTCGGGTGGTCCCGGAGCCCCGACGCGCCCGGGACTCCGAGGACCAGTATAGCAAAGTTGAGTAGCCTTGATGCAAGTTTATTGAATCGTTATAATCAATCACCGTCGGGACCGGCGGGGATACGCTCTCCACGTGCCCGAACTGGTCCTCCTGCGCCACGGTCAGTCCCGCTGGAACGCCGAGAACCTCTTCACCGGTTGGGTCGACGTCGACCTCTCCCCACGGGGCGAGGACGAGGCCCGGGCCGCCGGCGCGCTCCTCGGGGGCGACCGGGGACCCGACCTGCGGGTCCTGCACACCTCGCTCCTCACCCGGGCCATCCGCACCGCCCAGCTCACCCTCGAGGTGGTGGGCCGCACCTGGCTGCCGGTGCGGCGGAGCTGGCGGCTCAACGAGCGCCACTACGGGGCGCTCCAGGGGCTCGACAAGAAGGAGACGGCCGGCCGCCACGGCGAGGCCATGGTGCGGGAGTGGCGCCGCAGCTACGCCACCCCGCCACCGGCCGTGGCCCGCGGGACGGAGCACGACCCGTCGGGTGACCCTCGCTACCGGGACGTACCCTCCGACGCCCTGCCCCTCACCGAGTGCCTGGCCGACGTGGTGGCCCGCACCGTCCCCTACTGGGAGGACGCCATCGTGCCCGACCTCCTGGCCGAGGGCCGTCGGGGTGGGGCCGTGCTCGTCGTGGCCCACGGCAACAGCCTGCGGGCCCTGCGCAAGCACATCGAGGGCATCGACGATGATGCCATCGTCGACCTCGAGATCCCGACCGGCATCCCCTTCCGCTACGAGCTCGGTGACGACCTCTCGGTCGTGGCCCAGGGGTTCCTCGGCGACCCGGCCGCAGCCGCAGCCGCAGCCGAGGCCGTCCGCCGCCAGGCCGGCTGACCGAGCCGCGACGGCGGCCCCCCGGACGCGCCGAGCGGCCGGCCGGGGGGGGCCGGCCGCTCGTGCGGCACCGATCCCCAGCCCCGGGGAGGAGGGCGGGGCCGGGGGGCGGAGGCCTCCCCTACAGGGCCTCCGCCCCCCGTTCGCCGGTGCGGACCCGGATGACTTCGTCGACCGGCAGCACCCAGACCTTGCCGTCGCCGATCTTCCCGGTGCTGGCCGAATCGACGATCTTCGAGGTGACCTCGTCCACCTGGGCGTCGTCGACGAGGACCTCCAGCCGGATCTTCGGCACGAACTCGACCTCGTACTCAGCGCCCCGGTAGACCTCGGTGTGGCCCCGCTGGCGTCCGAATCCCTGGGCCTCGGTGAGGGTCATGCCGTGGACACCCAGCGACTTGAGTCCCTCCTTGACTTCGTCGAGCTTGAACGGCTTCAGCACCGCAACGATGAGTTTCATGATCGTGTCGTTCTCCTTGTTCGTGTGCTCGTACCGTCAGCTACCGGGTCTGTCGGACGGTAGCTCCTCGGATGGTTCCGATGAGGAGGTGACGCCGGCCATGGAGAAGGCCCCGACCCGCTCGGCCAGGGTGGCCTCCGGGAAGGCCTCCTCGCCGTGGATGGCCAGGTCGCCGACCTCGAGGACCTCGTCCTTGTAGCGGGCGCCCCGGAGCACCAGGCCGATCAGCTTCATGAGGATGAAGGTGATGACGGCCGACCAGAGGATCACCCACACCGCGGCCCGGAACTGTTCCCACAGCTGGTGGGCCGAGCCGGTGTAGATGAGCCCGCTCACCGAGAAGGGCGTGCAGTGGGCGGAGGTGGCCACGTAGGAGTTCTGGGTCGTGGCCACGACCTGCCCGGCGGCGTCCAGGTGGCCACAGCCGTACTCGACCATGTTCGGGTCGCCGAGGACACCGACCAGGAGCCCACCGATCAGGCCGGCCATGCCGTGGGTGTAGATGACCCCGAGGGCGTCGTCGACCTTGGAGAACGGGCGGACCTTCGAGAGGTAGTTCCAGGCCACCCACACCACGGCGGTGCAGATGACACCGACGGCGATGGCCCCCTGGCCGTTGACCCAGCCGGCGGACGGTGTGATCCCCACCAGCCCGCAGATCATGCCGTTCACGGCCCCGAGGAAGGTCGGCTTCTTCTCCTTGGTGAACCAGGCGTCCATGGCCACCCACACCAGCACGCCGGCCGCCGTCGCCAGGTTGGTGTTGACCACCGCCGCTGCAGCGTCGGCCCCGGCGTAGTAGGGGTCACCGCCGTTGAAGCCGTTCCACCCGAGCCACAGGATGCCGGCGCCGACTGCCGCCATCACCAGGTTGTTGGGGATGGCGTGCTGTCTGTCTCGAAGCAGTCTGGGCCCGAGGACCCATGCCGCCACGAAGCCCGAGACGCCGGCGGACATGTGGATCACGTAGCCGCCCGAGAAGTCGAGCGCGCCCTCCTGGGCGAAGTAGCCCCCACCCCAGAGCAGGAAGGCATCGATGCTGTAGACGAACGTCGACCACAGCGGCACCAGCAGGCACCAGGCGCTGAACTTGATCCTCCCGAGGACGCTGCCCATGAACAGGAGCGGGGTGATGGCAGCGAACACGAACTGGAAGTAGGCCAGCGTCGAGGTCGGGAAGTGGAAGGGGATCGCCGTATTGGCCGCCGAGATCGCCTGGCCCTGTTCGCCCGCCGGGCTGGTGATGGAGCCCGGTTTGCCCCAGAGGTTGTCGATGAAGTGCGTCCACCCCCCCACACCGCTCAACTGCGTCTGGACCCCGTTCTTCACGCCGCCGCCCCACGAGTTGGGCCCGAAGCCCATCTTGTACTCGTAGAGGTACCAGCAGACCATGACGATCGAGAAGCCGGCGAACATCATGCCGAGCACGTTCACCGCCCACTTCTTCTGGACGAGCGAGGCGTACAGGACCGCCAGGGCGGGCAGGCTCATCAGGCCGACGAACGTGGCGGCCACGAGCTGCCACGTGTTGTCTCCGACATTGAGCCAACTCGGATAGGGGACCTGCGTGATGACTGTTAGCACGGTCTCGGTGCTCCTCTCCTCTGATGCATCGATGGCCCGCTCCGCTCCTGCGGCCACGGGGCCACGGCAACGCCACGAGCGCAGACAGGTTCGCTCTGCCGCCGCCAACAATGCAGGGTGGGGATTTCGGCTCGGTCACGCCAGTGTTACCAGCGTGTGAACAGCCCTTCCGGCCTATCCGGCGGGGGTGGGCCGCCGTTCCGGAGCGCGGCGCGCCACGAGGCGGGGGGGTGCAGGGAGGTGCGACGTGACGGCTCGGTGCCGGGCTCGAGGCCCGACGGCGGGACGCTTCAGCCGGCCTTGCGCTCGTCGTCGCCCGGCTTGGCCCGGGGGGGGCGCGTCGGCGGCGTGTAGCGCTTGTTGGCACCCGGTCGGGTGCCGCCACGGGAGCCGGTGTCGCCGGCTCGTGCCAGCTTCAGCTTCTGCTGGAGCCGGTAGGCGCGTACGAGGTACCAGGCGCCCCCGAGGAGGAAGGGCACCCCGAACCCCCAGAAGTGGAGGTTGAAGATGGACAGCCCGTAGAGGGACATGGCGATACCCAGGTAGAGGCGCTTGCGGAACCAGGCCGTGGCCAGCATGATCACGGCGAGGGCCAGGGAGGCCGCACCCACCTCGAGGTAGAGGCTGGGGTTGACGTGGTGCGGGTTGAGGACGCCCGTGGCCGTGGTCGCCTTCGGGTCGTTGGCGATCAGGCTGCTGGTGACCAGCACGGCGATCATGCCGGCCAGCGGAGCGGCCACCAGCCCCACCAGGCGCTCCTTGTCGTCCGCACGCGCAATGGCGACCTCGAGCTCCTCGACCGTCCCCGGCTCCTCGACCCCGCCGGCGGGCGTGCCCTCCGGCGCGGGACGCTGGGCCCAGCCGAGGAGGCGCTGCCACCGGCCCGGATCAGGCGCCTCGGCGCCTCCGTCGTCAGGTCCGCTCATGCGACAGGGTAACCCGGTCGTCGAGGGCCGGGCGAGGCGGCCCTCTGCGGCGCCGCACCGCCAGGATCGCCCCCGTGGCCAGCAGCAGGAGGACGACGAGGGCGGCCGGCACCGCGTAGACACGCCACGAGGCGTGTTCGGAGGCCAGCACGGACGGCGTGGAGAAGAGCGCCGGGTCGGAGGCCACGGTGATCCCGCGCTCGGTGGTACCGACGACGGCCGGCGCGTTGCCGGGGAGCCCCTCGTGGTACGTGCGGCCGTCCACTGTGTAGCGGACGGTGCACTCGAAGCCGGCCAGGTTGCTGCCGCTGCCCCCCATCAGGCCCAGGCAGTCGGCGACCGTCGCCTCGACCGGAACGCCGTGGTCACGCAGGGCGGTGATATCGGCGTTCTTCTGGTTGCCGGCCACCGCCAGCACGACGGCGGTCACGGCCACGGCCACCACGGCCACGGCCACGGCCACACGGCCGACCCGGCCGGCGTCGACCTGGACCCCGGCGCCCCGGAGGGTTCCCACCGGGGCGTCTGGCCCGGGTGCCGTGACCCGGCGAAGGGGAACCGTGTGCTCCGGTGCGGCCATCTGCCTCACGACCCCTTCCCACATGCCCGGGCGGTACCGGGTTCTGGATCGCCGGATGCTACCAGTGGTCCGGGCGGTGCCGGCCGTCGGGGCCGGGCCGACGGAAGACCGACACGGTTTGCCACCTGCGGCTACCCTCGGCCCATGGCACGCGGACCTCTGGCCACCGACCTCAAGTCCATCTGGCTCTTCTCGGGCTGCACCAACGCCGAGCTGCGCAAGATCCGGGCTTCCCTCGACGAGGTCCAGGTCCCGGCAGACAAGCTCCTCGTGGAGGAGGGCCGGGTCGGGATGGAGTTCTTCATCATCGTCGACGGGACCGCCGCGGTGACCCGCAGCGGCAAGAAGGTGGCCACCCTCGGGGCCAACGACCACTTCGGTGAGCTGGCCCTCCTCGACCGGCGGCCCCGGTCGGCGTCGGTCCAGTCCGAGACGCCCATGGACCTGCTGGTCCTCTCCCAGCGGCAGTTCAACACCCTGATCGACTCGGTGCCCACCATCGCCCGCAAGATGCTCGCCGCCATCGCCAGGCGTCTGCGCGAGGCCGACGCCCTGGCCTACGACTGAGCCCGGTCGCGGCGGCCCCTCGGCGGCCTGCGGCCGTCCGCGGCGGCCGAGGGTGTCAGCACCGCTGCCGGAGCGGTTCGCTCACTCGCCGGCGGGGCCCCCCGGGGCCGGGGTCTCTCCGGTTGCACTCCCCACGGCCGCCGGCTAACCGAGGGACTCCTCGAGGAGCTGCGAGAGGTCGAGCACGCGCACCTCGTCCTCCTTGGCGTTGGCCCGCACCGCGTCGTCCAGCATGATCATGCAGTACGGGCAGGCCGTCGAGACCACGTCGGCGCCGGTGCCGATGGCCTCCTCGGTCCGTTCCATGTTGACCCGCTTGCCGAGATTCTCCTCGAGCCACATGCGCGCGCCACCGGCACCGCAGCAGAAGCCCTTCTCCCGGCAGCGCCGCATCTCGATCTGGGTGGCACCAGGAATGGCGTCGATGACGCTGCGGGGCTCATCGAAGACCCGGTTGTGGCGGCCCAGGTAGCAGGGATCGTGGTAGGTGACCGAGCCGGCGTAGCCGCCGCCGGGGGTGATCCTGCCGGCCCGGACCAGATGGTCGAGGAGTTGGCTGTGGTGGATGACCTCGAAGTCCCCGCCCAGGCCCGGGTACTCGTTGGCCAGGGTGTTGAAGCAGTGCGGACAGGTGGCGATGACCTTCTTCACGCCGGCGTCGGTCAGGGTCTCGATGTTCTTCTGGGCCTGCTCCTGGTAGAGGTACTCGTTGCCCAGCCGGCGGACCGGGTCGCCGGTGCAGGACTCCTTCGGCCCGAGGATGCCGAAGGTCACACCGGCCCGGTGCAGCATGCGGGCCGTGGCCTGGGCTCCCTTGCGGGCCCGCTCGTCGAGGGCGCCGGCACAACCGACCCAGTAGAGGTACTCGATGTCCTCGGGGATGGTCCCGGTGATCACCGGGACCTCGAAGTCGAGGGACTCGATCCAGTCGGTCCGCTTCGAGGCACCGAGGCCCCAGGGATCGCCCTGGTTCTCGACGTTGCGGAGCATGAGGCCGGCCTCGCTCGGGAAGTCCGACTCCATGAGGACCTGGTAACGACGCATGTCGACGATGGTGTCGATGTGCTCGATGTCGACCGGGCACTGTTCGACACAGGCGCCGCAGGTCGTGCACGACCAGAGGACGTCGGGATCGATGACGGTGCCCACGAGGTTCTCGACCTCCTGGCCGGCGGCCCGGTTCTTGGCCATGACGCGCTCGGCATTGGCGAAGAGGTTGTCCCGGAGGTCCATGATCAAGAGCTTGGGAGAGAGGGGCTTGCCCGTGTTCCAGGCCGGACACTGCGACTGGCACCGACCGCACTCGGTGCAGGTGGCCAGGTCGAGGAGCTGCTTCCAGGAGAAGTCCTCGATGCGGCCGGCCCCGAAGACGACCTCGTCGTCGTCGCCGACGTCCTCCATCGACATGTCCGGGGTGGAGGCGAGCGCACCGAGGGCCCGGGGTCGGCGGGAGGTGGCCACGTTGACGGGGGCCAGGAAGATGTGCAGGTGCTTCGAGTACGAGACGAAGACGAGGAAACCGGTGATGATGGCGATGTTGACCACGAGGAACGTCGTCTCGATGACGCTGTTCACGCCGGTGCCGAGAGGGGCGAGGGCCTTGGCGAGGGCGTGGGAGGCGAAGGCGGCCCAGCCGTAGGGGAAGTTCCCGGTGTTCACCTGGGCGGCCCGGTAGAGGAGCAGGCTGGCGATCACCCCGAAGATGAGGAGGAGGACCAGCCAGGCCGCCCCGGTGTGGGAGCCGAAGAACCGGGACCGGCGGTTCTCCCGTTTGGGTGAGTGCCTGACCCGGATGACCACGAAGACGGCCAGGGAGACGAGCACGGCCACGGCGAAGAAGTCCTCGAGGAAGCCGATCGCCGCCCACCGGCCGATGACCGGGATGTGGAAGTCCCGCTGGAAGAGGGCGCCGAAGGCCTCGATGATGGTGAGGAGCAGCACCGTGAAGCCCCACATGGTGAAGAAGTGGGCGACGCCGGGGACGGTCCACTGGAGGAGCTTCCGCTGGCCGGCGACCTCGGCGAGTTCGGCCTTGACCCGGGCGGGCACGTCCCGGACGCGGCTCGGCGTGGCCGGCTGGCCCGAGGCGATGAGCTGGAAGAGCCAGAAGAACCGGCGTCCGGCGATGGCGAGCATCACGACGGTCACACCGAGTCCGAGGGCGAGTCTGACGGCCACTGCGTTCCTCCTAGGAGTTACTGCTGGGTAACTACGCTACCGGTGGCCGGCCCTGCGGGGCAGGTGCGCGGTCACGGGCGGAAGTTGTCGGCGTAGCGGCTGGGGGTCGGGCCCCATTGGCCCTGGTACTTCGAGCCCAGGCTCTCGGAACCGTAGGGGTGCTCGGCCGCCGTGGTCATCTGCAGGAAGCTGATCTGCCCGATCTTCATGCCCGGGTAGACGGTGATGGGCAGATTGGCCACATTGGAGAGTTCGAGTGTCAGGTGACCGTCCCACCCGGCATCGACGAAGCCGGCCGTGGAATGGATGAGGAGACCGAGGCGGCCGAGGGACGACTTGCCCTCGAGGCGGGCCACCAGGTCGTCGGGGAGGGTCACCTTCTCCGTCGTCGAGCCGAGCACGAACTCGCCCGGGTGGAGGATGAGGGGGTCGTCGCCCACGTCGACCAGTTCGGTGAGGTCTTCCTGGTCCTCGCGCACGTCGATGACGCGGCTCGTGTGATTGCGGAACAGCCGGAAGTACCGGTCCACGTGGAGGTCGACCGACGAGGGCTGGATGCACGACTCGTCGACGGGGACGATCGAGATCCGGCCGGAGGCGAGTGCTTCGCGGATGGATCGGTCGGAGAGCACCATGACGGACAGACGATAGTGGGGACCGGCAGCTCCGGCGTACTTCCCGGCGTCGGGTACGTCCCGGCGCCGGCCTGATCGCGCTCCCCGGGGGTGGGCCGGGTCCCGGCGGACGGAAGGGGCGGTCGGGGCGGTCGCGGTAGGCTGACCCCTCGCTGCGGGTGTAGTTCAATGGTAGAACATCAGCTTCCCAAGCTGAGAACGCGGGTTCGATTCCCGTCACCCGCTCCACGGCAGTCCCCACGGCCCGGCCCGGGTCTCGGACACCCGGATCCCCTGTGCGCTCTCGCACCGGCGTGCCGGGGGCCAACCCCTTCGGCGCCGTTCGCGCCGGGGCGGACGCCGCGGCTGCCCGCCCCCGCCCTGCGGCGGCCGGCCGGCCCGGCGGCCTGATGGCCGAGCTGGCCACCGGTGACCCCGGCCGTGCCGGCGGCCGGCCGTCCTCCCCCGGGGACCACAGCTCCCGCCGGCGGTGACCGGGGCCGCGTCGCCCACGGGTCCCCGTCGCCACCGGCCGGCTTCGACGGTCGCCGCCGGGGAAGCCGGTAACAATGACAGGACGAGATTACCGCACTAGAGTCCGCCCCATGCGGCGCGCCCTGCTGGCCCCACCCCTCCCCTCGTCCCTCGACACCCGGGGGGAGGCGTTCCGCCGGAACACGGCCGACATGACCGAACAACTGGCGGAGATCGACCGGCTGCTCGACGAGGCCGAGGCCGGCGGCGGGCCCGGCGCCATGGAGCGGATGCGGGCACGGGACAAGCTGCCCATCCGGGAACGCATCGCCAACGCACTCGACCCCGACACCCCCTTCCTCGAGATCAGCGCGCTGGCCGGCTACGGCTCCGACTATGCGCTCGGGGGCGGCATGGTCGTGGGCATCGGGGTCATCGCCGGGGTCGAGTGCGTGGTGATGGGGAACGACCCGTCGGTGCTCGGGGGCGCACTCACCCCCTACGCCGCCAAGAAGTGGACCCGCGCCATCGAGATCGCCCGGGACAACCGCATCCCCTACGTGAGCTTCGTGGAGTCGGCCGGCGCCGACCTCCGGGTGGAGGCCGGCGGCGGGCGCAAAGTACAGACCACCCACTTCGCCGAGACGGGCCGGCAGTTCTACGAGCTGATCGAGCTGTCGAAGCTCGGCGTGCCGACGGTGTGCGTCGTGTTCGGCTCGTCGACGGCCGGCGGTGCCTACCAACCCGGACTCTCCGACTACGTCATCGTGGTGAAAGAGCACTCGAAGATCTTCCTCGCCGGGCCGCCCCTGGTGAAGATGGCCACCGGCGAGGAGAGCGACGACGAGCAGCTCGGGGGTGCCCGCCTCCATGCCGAGGTGTCGGGGCTGGGTGACTACTTCGCCGAGGACGAGATGGACGCCATCCGGATCTGCCGCCAGGTGGTGGGCCACCTCAACTGGCGCAAGGCGGGCCCGCCGCCCTCGATCGCGGCGGAGGAGCCCAGGTACGACCCCGAGGAGCTGCTCGGACTGGTGAGCCGCGACCTTCGTCAGCCGGTCGACGTCCGCGACGTGATCGCCCGCGTCGCCGACGGCTCCCGGTTCGAGGAGTTCAAACCGCGTTACGGCCCGAGCCTGGTCTGTGGCTGGACGTCGATCCACGGCTACCCGATCGGCGTCCTCGGCAACAACGGGGTGCTCTATCCGGAGGCGGCCGAGAAGGCGACCCAGTTCATCCAGCTGTGCAACCAGGTCGATGTCCCGCTGGTGTTCCTCCAGAACATCACCGGCTACATGGTCGGTCGCGACTTCGAGGCGGCGGGCATCATCACCAAGGGCTCCGAGATGCTCAACGCGGTGAGCAACTCCACCGTCCCCCATCTCACCGTGGTCATCGGCTCTTCGTACGGCGCGGGCACCTACGGGATGTCCGGTCGGGCGTTCGGCAACCGGTTCACCTTCCTGTGGCCCACCGCCAAGATTGCCGTCATGGGCCCCAAGCAGATCGCCGGGGTCATGTCCCAGGTACGACGGGGCCAGGCGGCCCGCAAGGGCATCCCCTTCGACGAGGAAGAGGACGCCGGCATCGTGGCCATGGTGGAGGAGATCCAGGAGCAGGGTTCGCTCGCCCTGGTCGCCACCGGCGCCATCAGCGACGACGGGATCATCGACCCCCGAGACACCCGGACGGTGCTGGGACTGTGTCTGTCGGTCGTGCGCAACCGGCCGGTCGAGGGCGCCGCCGCCTACGGGGTGTTCCGACCATGACCTTCGCGCCGCCCACGCCCTCCGACCTGCCCACCACCGGGCCGTTCACCACGCTACTGGTGGCCAACCGCGGGGAGATCGCCCGACGGATCATCCGCAGCGGACGCCAGCTCGGCCTGCGGTGCGTCGCCGTCTACGCCGACGCCGACGCCGACGCACCGTTCGTGGGCGACGCAGACCAGGCGATCCGGCTCGCCGGCGGGTACCTCGACATCCCCGAGATCGTCGACGCGGCCCGCCGGTGCGGCGCCGACGCCGTCCATCCCGGCTACGGGTTCCTGTCGGAGAACGCCGGCTTCGCCATCGCGGTCCTCGCTGCCGGCCTGGTGTGGGTCGGCCCCCCACCCGAGGTCATCGAGGTGATGGGCGACAAGCTCGCCGCCAAGCGAGCCGCCGTGGAAGCAGGTGTGCCCACGCTGCCGTCGTCCGACGACCCCACCGAGGACGGTGCGGTGGGCTACCCGCTGCTGGTGAAGGCGGCGGCGGGCGGCGGCGGCAAGGGCATGCGGGTGGTCGAGGCCCGGGGCGGCCTCGCCGAGGCGGTCGCCGCCGCCCGGCGCGAGGCGGCCGGGGCGTTCGGTGACGACCGGGTGTTCCTCGAGCGCTACGTGGCCCGCTCGCGCCACCTCGAGATCCAGATCCTCGGCGACCACCACGGCAACCTGGTCCACCTGGGTGAGCGGGAGTGCTCCGTCCAACGCCGCCACCAGAAGATCATCGAGGAGTCTCCGTCCCCGGTCGTCGACCCGGCGCTGCGGCTGGCCATGGGCGACGCAGCCCTCACCCTGGCCCGCGCCATCGGCTACCGGTCGGCGGGGACCGTCGAGTTCCTGTTCGACGAGGAGCGTCGCGAGTTCTTCTTCCTCGAGGTCAACACACGCCTCCAGGTGGAGCACCCGGTCACCGAAGAGGTGACCGGCATCGACCTGGTGGCCGAACAGCTGCGCCTGGCCGCCGGCGAGCCACTCGGCTACACCCAGGACGACGTCACCTTCACCGGCCACGCCATCGAGGCCCGCCTGTACGCGGAGGACCCGGACGCCGGCTTCCTCCCTGCCACCGGCACCCTCCGGGCGTTCGCCCCGGCGGCGGCGCCGGCGGTGCGCTGGGACTCCGGCGTGGAGGTCGGTTCGGTGGTGGGGGTCGACTTCGACCCGATGCTGGCCAAGGTCGTCGCCCACGCCCCGTCCCGCTCGGCGGCGGCCGGTCGGCTCGCCCTCGCCCTCGAGCGACTCCATCTGGGCGGCGTCACCACCAACCGCGACTTCCTGGCGGCGACGCTGCGCCACCGGGCCTTTCTGGCCGGGGACACCACCACCGACTTCATCGACCGTCATGCACCGGCCACCCGGTTGGTGCTCGCCTCCGACGAGGTCCACCGCACCGCCGTCGCCGCCGCCCTGTGGCTCCAGGGCCGCAACCGGACCGGCGCAACCGTCCTCACCGGGCTCCCGAGTGGGTGGCGGAACGCCCGTCTTCCGGCCCAGCAGGTCGAATTGCGTTTCGGGGACCAGACCGTCGAGGTCCGCTACCGGGCCCGGCGCGACGGTTCCTTCGTCATCGGCGAATCCGGCAGCGCCCTGGTCCACCGGTGGTCGCCGGAGGAGATCGACGTGGAGATCGACGGCCGGCGGGCCCGGATGCAGATCACCGCTGGCGGTGGCGGTGGCGAGGAGCACCTCCACGTCCAAGTGGAACGGGGCACCGTCCACTTCGCCGTCGTCCCCCGGTTCACACCTCCCGGAGCCGGGGGAGCGGACGCGGCCGGCGGGTTCCGGGCGCCGATGCCCGGGGTGGTGCTCGAGGTGGCCTGCGTCCCTGGCGAAGAGGTCGGGGCGGGGCGGACCCTGGTGGTGCTCGAGGCGATGAAGATGGAGCACCACGTCAAGGCGCCCTCGGCCGGGCGGGTGGCGGAGATCCTGGTGGCCACCGGCCAGCAGGTGGAGAACGGCCAGCTCCTGGTGGTGTTCGAGCAGGACGGCGCCGGTCCGACGGGGCCGGTGGCGGAGGGGGGCTGAGGTGACCGATCCGATCCGCATCGCCAACTGCTCGGGCTTCTACGGTGACCGGCTGTCGGCCGCCCGCGAGATGGTCGAGGGGGGTCCGATCGACGTCCTGACCGGCGACTGGCTGGCCGAGCTGACCATGCTCATCCTGGCCCGCTCCCAGGCCACACGGGACGGTGCCGGGTACGCCCGGAGCTTCGTCACCCAGATGGAGCAGGTGATGGGCACCTGTCTCGACCGGGGGATCAAGGTGGTCTCCAATGCCGGTGGTCTCGATCCGGCCGGCTGTGCCGAGGCCGTCGCCGAGGTCGCCGACCGGCTGGGCCTGGCGCCGACCGTCGCCTACGTGGACGGGGACAATCTCATGGGCCGCCTCGACGACCTCGTCGCCGCCGGGGTCGACCTGGCCCACTTCGAGACAGGCGAGCCGGTGGGCGACCTGTCGCGCTTCATCAGCGCCAATGCCTACCTGGGGTGCTGGGGGATCGTCGACGCGCTGGAGCGTGGGGCGGACATCGTCGTCACCGGTCGGACGACCGACGCGGCCGTGGTGTGCGGCCCCGCCGCCTGGCACCACGGGTGGGCACGGGACGACTGGGACCGACTGGCCGGCGCCGTCGTGGCCGGGCACGTCGTCGAGTGCGGCACCCAGGCCACCGGGGGCAACTACGCCTTCTTCACCGAGGTGCCCGGGATGGTCCGCACCGGCTTCCCGTGGGCGGAGATCGGCTCCGACGGCTCCGCGGTCATCGGCAAGCACCGGGGCACCGGCGGGGAGGTGTCGATCGGCACCGTCACCTCGCAGCTCCTCTACGAGATCGCCAGCCCTGCCTACCTCGGACCCGACGTCACCGCCCGCTTCGACACCGTCGAGCTGGCCGAGGCCGGGCCGGACCGGGTGCGCATCACCGGCACCCGGGGCGAGCCGCCGCCCAGCACGCTGAAGGTGGCCATGAACGAGCTCGGGGGCTATCGGCACGACATCGCCATCGCCCTGACCGGACTCGACATCGAGGCCAAGGCGCAGCTCGTGGAGGAGGCGTTCTGGGCGGCCTGCCCGCACCGGCCGGAGGAGTTCGCCGGGGTCTCCACCACCGTGGTGCGCACGGACAAGGAGGACCCGGGCACCAACGAAGAGGCGGTCGCCCTCTGGCGCCTGACCCTCAAAGATCCGGACGAGCGCAAGGTGGGGCGCGCCATCTTCGACACCACCGTGGAGCTGAGCCTCTCCACCATCCCGGGATTCTTCGGCGTGGGGGCCGGTGGGCCGCGCGCCCGCCCCTACGGCATCTACCGCCCAGCCGTCATTCCGGCCGATCTCGTGCCCCAGCACGTCGTGGTTCTCGGCGGGGAGCGCACCGTGGTTGACTCGGTGGCGCCGCCGGGCGCGGTGACCGTCGATCCGCTACCCGGTCCGGCTCCGTCCTCGACTCGGCTCACGGAGACCGTCCGGGTGCCGATCGGCCGCGTCGTCGGTGCCCGCTCGGGGGACAAGGGGGGCAACGCCAACCTCGGGGTCTTCGCCCGCACCGACGAGGGGTGGACGTGGCTCGACGGCTTCCTGACACTCGAGCGTCTGGCCGAACTGCTCCCCGAGACGGCGCCGCTGGAGGTCGAACGGTTCCGGCTTCCTGCCCTGCGCTCGCTCAACTTCGTCGTCCACGGCCTCCTCCAGGAGGGGGTGGCCGCGTCGACCCGCCAGGATGCGCAGGCCAAGAGCTTGGGCGAGTGGCTGCGGGCCCGGGTGACCGACGTTCCCGCCGCCCTGCTCGGTTCCTCAGCCGGTGGCACGGCGGGAGACGTCCGCCACGTGCCGCCCGGAAGCGGGGACCGGTGAGCGCGACGGTGAGCGGTCGGTGAGCGTCGCCGGAGCCGCAGTGGTGGATGCCGGGGCCACCGGGGCGGCGGGCGGCGGCGAGATGGCCCGGCGCATCCGGGCCGTCACCGCTCCCCGCCCCGTCCTCGACCGGCGGCGCGAGGAGTCGCTCACCGACCGCCAGCGCCAGATCCTCGACCAGCTCGGCACCATGTTCGACGACGGGTTCGCCCAGATCACCATGGCCGAGCTGGCCGCCACGCTGAGCTGCTCCCTGCGCACGCTGTACTCCCTGGCCGACAGCCGAGACGAGCTGGTGCTGATGGTGGTGGACCGCAACCTGTGGCGGATCGGCCGGGCGGCACGCGATGCGATCGACCCCGGCATGGCGCCCCTCGACGCTCTGCGCGCCTACCTCGGGGCCGCCACCGTGGCCGTCAGCGGAGCCACCCCGGCGTTCACCCGGGACCTCGAAGCGGTGGAGGCCGCCCGCCGGTTGAGAGCCGGCCACAACCACTACCTCTTCGCCGTCACGCGCACCCTCCTCGAGCTGGCCGTCGAGCAGGGGGAGATCGCCGATCTCGACGTCTCCGCGGTGGGGCGGGTCATCGCCGGCCTGGGCAGCGACTTCAGCCGGCCCGACGTCATCCCCACGCTGCGGTCGTCCCCGAAGGACGCAGCCGACGCCGTCGTCGACATCGTCCTGCGCGGCCTGCCGGCGGGACCCGGACGGGCGTGCCCCGGGCCCGCCACCGGCGCTCGGCGGGCGGGGGCTCCGCCGGGGCCGGCGTGGGGGGCGGACTGATGGCCCTCGTCGAGACGGAGCTCCGCCACGGGGTGCTGACCGTCACACTGGCCGACGAGGCCAACCGCAACGCGCTGGGGAGGGGGCTGGTGGGGGAGCTCGTCGATGCCCTCGACCGGGCCGACGCCGACCCGGGCGTGCGCGTGGTCGTCCTCACCAACCGGGGCCGTGTCTTCTGCGCGGGTGCCGACCTGGCCGAGCGGGCCGGCTCGCCGGCGCTGCCACCGGCCCGGCACCGCCCCGAGGCACTGTTCGCCCGCTTCCGCCGGTCGCCCAAACCCTACGTGGGGAGGATCGCCGGCCACTGCGTCGCCGGCGGGATGGGTCTGGCCGCGGCCATGGACATCTCCGTGGCCGCGGAGAGCGCGAGGTTCGGCTTCACCGAGGTCCGGATCGGCGTCGCTGCGGCCATGATCTCGGTGGTGTGCCTCCCCAAGCTCCGGGATGCCGACGCCCGGGCCGCCTTCCTGCGCGGCAACCGCTTCGGTGCGGCCGAGGCGGCCCGGATCGGTCTGATCAACACGGCCGTTCCCGACGACCGGCTCGACATCGAAGTCGACGCGGTGGTGGGCGACCTCCTCGCCGGCGGTCCCGGCGCCATCGCCGCATCGAAGGAGCTCCTCGACCGGGTACCGCACCTGGACGTCGACGATGCGTTCGCCTGGACCTCGGAAGTGTCGGGCCGGCTCTTCGCCGGGGACGAGGCCCGCCAGGGCATCGCCGCCTTCCTCGAGAAGCGGCCGGCCCCGTGGGTCCCACCCGGGCGAGGCGAGCCTGCCTCCTAGTGCACAGGGCCGCCCGGCCCACCGACCACGACCACCGCCAGAAGGAGCACCGAGCCCATGAGGACCACCGCCACCGACCTGTTCGGCATCGACCTTCCCATCTTCGCCTTCTCCCACTGCCGCGACGTGGTGGCTGCGGTGTCCAAGGCGGGCGGCATGGGGGTGCTCGGGGCGGTCTCGCACTCCCCCGAGCAGCTCCGGATCGATCTCGACTGGATCGAGGAGCAGGTCGGAGACCGCCCGTACGGGGTCGATCTGATCGTGCCGGCCAGGTACGCCGGCTCGGACGAGGGCGGCCTGACCGTCGCCGACATCCGGGCCCACCTCCCTGCCGAGCACCTCGCCTTCGTGGACGACATCCTGCGCCGCTACGACGTCCCGGCACTCGAGGAGCGTGACGACCGTGGCGCCGCAGGCGCCGAGCGCTTCGGTCCCGAAGGGGATGCCATGTTCTCGGCCAACCGGGCAGGTCCGCAGCTCGACATCGCGCTCGACCACCACACCGCGCTCGTGGTGAACGCCCTCGGGCCACCGCCGCCGCACATGATCGAGCGCACCAAGGAGGCGGGCCGGAAGGTCGGCGCCCTTGCCGGGGCGGCCCATCACGCCGAGCGCCACGTGGCCGCCGGCGTCGACCTCATCATCGCCCAGGGCTCCGAGGCGGGAGGTCACACCGGCGAGATCGGCTCGATGGTGCTGATCCCCGAGATCGTGGACGCCGTCGGCGACACACCGGTCCTGGGCGCCGGCGGCATCGGTCGCGGCCGGCAGATGGCCGCCGCCATGGTGCTCGGCGCCCAGGGCGTCTGGTGCGGCTCGGTGTGGCTGACCACCGAGGAGGCCGAGACCCATCCGGTGGTGAAGGAGAAGTTCCTGCGCGCCACGTCGGCCGACACCGTCCGCTCCCGCTCGCTGACGGGCAAGCCGGCCCGCCAGCTGCGGACCGCGTGGACCGACGAGTGGGAGAACCCGGAGACCCCGATGCCGCTGGGCATGCCCCTGCAGCCGGTCCTGGTCGCCGACGCGCTCACCCGCATCAGCCGGGCCGCCTATCGCAAGGGGTCCGGCTCCGAGCAACTCGTCAACTACTTCGTGGGCCAGGTCGTGGGCACGATGAACCGGGTGCGGCCAGCGGCCGAGGTGGTGTACGACATGATCGATGAGTTCATCGAGTCGGTACAGGGCCTGGGCCACCTGATCGAGGCCTGACCGGGGATGCCGGTGGGTGCCGGCCGGGAACACCGGTGGGTGGTCCGCGGCGACCATGGACCCGCTCCTCGCCGCCCACGGCGCGCCGGCCTGGAGCGAGCGGAGAGCGAGCGGGGAGCGGAAGGATCGCCAGGTTGCGTCTCCCGGCCGACGGCTACGCCCGGGTACCGCGTTCGGACTCTCGCGGGCCTGTGGGGGCGAACATCTGATCGGTGCGCCGTGCTGCATCCGTCGACACCGTCGGGAACCGGTCTCCGTAGTGCCAGCGCAGCACGGCGAGGAGCCAGTCCAACGGAAGATCCACGAAGGCCCCCCGGAACCTGACGTACTCCATGTGGCGCCCGCCACGGGCGTCGTACTCGTGCAGCACGGCATCTGCCGTACCGTCGAAGGCGAGTGGGGCGACGCCGAACCGCTCGCACAGCTCGACATTGAAGGTCGGGGTGGCTTTGAGCCAACGGCCGTTGACATGGAGCTCGGTGAATCCGTGGCAGACGAAGAGATCGGTGCCCATCTGCTCGAACAACTTCTTGCTCTGCAGATGGTTCCGGACGTCGGCAAAGGCGATCCGAGCCGGGATGCCCACGGCGCGAGCCGAGGCGCCGAGCAGCACCGCCTTGGGGACGCAGTAGGCAGCGTCCACACCGACGACGCTCGACGCCCGATAGTCGTCCCGGTGGCCCGACACCCGATAGGGGTCGTAGCGGATGCCGTCCCGGACGGCGGTGAAGAGGAGCGAGGCGCGTTCGGCATCGTGGCTCGCCCCGGCGGTCACCCGTCGAGCGAACTCCACGACCGCGGCAGTCTCGGAATCGAGATACTCGGTCGGCTGCCGGTAGGCGTCGACCGCCTCGGGTTGGAGTCCGGCGGGAGGTGAGGGCTCGGGGAGGGGAACGGACACCCGACCAGGGTACGGGTCCGGACACACGGCCGGGGGGCAGGTTCCGTCCCCGGGGTCCGCCGGGTCGGTCGGACCGCGGGGCCGTTCACGCCGCCGTCATCTGGACCTGCAAGCCTGCCGGTATGGGACAGCGGCCGGCCAGGCACGGTGCGACCGGATCCGAGCGGTCCGGTGAGGTCGACCCGGATGCGACGGCTCCGGTCGTCCATCTCGAGCAGGTGATGGGGACGGTGGTGTCGTTCACCGTCTACCCCGACGGCGGCCGAGGTCCCGAGATCGACGAAGCCCTTCGCGCGGCGTGCGGCCGGCTCCACCACGCCGACGCACTCTTCAGCACCTGGGATCCATCCACTCCGCTCAGCCGGCTGCGACGCGGTGCACTGCCTGCTGGCTCGTGCCCGCCGGAGTTCGCCGACGTGGCCGAACTGTGCGCCCGTGCGCGGGATCGTTCGGGTGGATGGTTCGACCCCTGGGCCTTGCCCGGTGGCTACGACCCCACCGGGCTGGTCAAGGGATGGGCCGTCGAGGGGGCCCTGGCCGTCCTGATCGACGCCGGGCTGACCACGGCGATGGTCAACGGTGGTGGTGACATCGCCACGTCGGGACACCCGCCCTCGCTCCACGCGTGGCGCATCGGGATCCGCCATCCCTGGAATCAGGAGGCGCTCGCATGCATCGTCGAAGTCGACGGCGCCATCGCCACCTCGGGGGCCTACGAACGGGGCCTCCATCTCATCGATCCCCACCGAGGCACGCCCGCGGTCCGCGCCGCGTCGGCATCGGTCACCGGCCCCAGCCTGGCCCTCGCCGACGCCTACGCCACTGCGCTCGCCGTCGGTGGTGATGAGGCCTTCGACCGGATCGACGGTCTCGACGGGTACGACGCCTACCTGATCCGGCCCGACGGCACCGAGCGATGGAGCCCGGGGATCCACGTGGTGTCATGACCCGGGGGCACGACGGCGCGGAGCGCGTGACGGCCCGATCGGCAGGTCAGGAGACGGAGCGAGGGGCCGGGGTCGAACGAACGAACCGCCCGGTCAGCTGCCGGGTTTGACGCCCGTGACCACGGCGGCCTCGTTCACCACCATGGTGCTGTCGACCTCCCCGAAACCGGCCTGCTCGAAGAGCTTCATCCACGCTTCAGGGGTGATGGGCCGTTCGTGCACGCGAATGAGGTAGCGACCGGCGTTCTTGGCGATCCGCCAGTAGCCGGGCAGGCCCTTCTTGGCCATGACCCGGACCTTGCCGGCGATGATCTCACGGTCGCGACGGGAGGCGCCCCTGCCCAACATCATGTCGGCCACCACCAGCTGGCCTCCCGGCCGCAACCACCCGAGGGCCGCGGTCACGACCTTCTCCTTGTCGGCGTCGCGTAGGTGATGGAGTGCGTAGTTGGTCACGATCAGGTCGACACTCCCTTCCGGGAGGTCGAGCCGCTCCACAGGACTCACCATGCCGCGGACGGTGTGGATGCCCTTCTCCTCGGCCAGCACTTCCATCTGCTTGATCATCGAGGGGCTCACGTCGACACCGATGACGTTGGCTCCGGCCTCGCCCAGCATCAGCGCGAGCCGACCGGTTCCGCAGCCGAGGTCGACGCAGTCCATGCCCGGCCGCAGGTCACAGGCGTCCATGGCCGTGGCCGCAACATCGGCCATGCCGACATCGTTGTGCCGGTCCCACGTCTCGGCACGTTCCCCCCACATCCGGCGCTGCGTGCGGATCGAAATGCTGGTGCCGACCCGTGCCCACCAGGAGGTGGCCCCGGCGGGCACGTTCGGACCTGTCTCTGCGTGGGCGAACGGGTTCACGGTTGGCATCCTCCGAGTCTGTGCTTTGGCGGTTGGGTCGATCGATCCGAGGGCGCCGGGTCCGTCGAGCTCCCGGCCCGGCCCGATCGCGTTGCTGGTCGCGTCCTGGTCCGGAACCTGGCCACCGACCCAGCTTCCGGTCAAGGAACGTGGAGGGAGTCGAGCGCGGCCTGGAGGGACGTCGCGTACGCCTGTGCCGTGTACGTCGCTCCCGACACCCCGTTGATGTTGGCACTCTGGGCCTGCATCACCTGCGAACGGAGCATGGGGATCACCTGTGCGGCCAGCTGCTGGGAGTACTGATCCGCGGTCTGGAGGTTCTGGACCGATACGTCGGTGATCTTCTTGCCGCTGACGGTCACCTTGACGGCGAGCGTCCCGTATCCGTACTGCTCGTTGGGCCCCGTGGCGCTCCTCAGCACCGGGGCGGCCGGGGGGGCGCTCGACGGAGGGGTCGACGCGCCCGGCTGCGCCGGTGGGGCCGCCGTCGTGGTGGTCGTGCTCGGTGCCGTGGTGGACGGGCTCTTGGTCTGGATCTGGCTCTTGGGCGCGGCCAGCACCGGCGACGACGTGGGCGGCGGGTGGTAGGTCAGGGTCCCGATCAGACCGAGCAGGGTCACCCCGGCGACCAACGGCGCCCGTCTCACGTGGCAGTCCCGTCGTTCACCATGGCCTAGAACCCGAACACTTCGTAGTGGATCGACTTCGGGTCCACACCCAGACTGCGCACCTTGGCCACCGTCTGCTCGACGAATTGCTCAGAGCCGCAGACGAAGACGTCCCGCCGGGCGATGTCGGGGACCATGCTCCGGAGCACGGCGGCGTCGAATCTGGCCCTGTTCCGACCCCCGACGACCTCGTGGACCTGTCCCTTGCGACGACGGACCAGCTCGGCGACCTCGGAGCGGAAGACGAATTCCTCCGGCCTCGTCACCCGGACCACCACCTGAGGCGCCGTCCTCGGGGCCAGGTCCTCCAGCAGTGCACGCAGGGCGGTGAGCCCGATGCCTCCGGCGATGAGGGCCACCGTCCGCTGGCGCTGGGCATGACGGGTGAAGGCACCGTAGGGGCCCTCCACCACGATGCGGGTACCCGGGCGGAGGCGGGCCACGGCGGCCGAATGGTCACCCACGGACTTGACCGTCAGGCGCAGGTAGGGGGGCCGAGGGAGGGCCGAGACCGAGTAGGGATGGGCCTGCCACCACAGCCCGCGGGCCAGGAACCTCCACTCGAAGAACTGGCCGCCGGAGATGGCGAGCTTCTCCAGATGGCGCCCCGAGCAGACGACGGACACCACGCCCGGCGCTTCGGGCCGCACCTCCTGGACTTCGAGGCGGTACCGCAGGCTCCGGACCAGCGGCACCACGAACCGGAAGCCGATGACCGTGCCGGCCGTGGCCAGCCAGGCCAGCGTCCACATCGTTCTGGCCAGGGGGTGGCCGACGAACGACGGGCCGAGCGCCAGGACATGGGCGAAGGAGAGGGCGATGGCCAGGTAGAGATAGAGGTGGATGACCCACCAGGTCTCCCGGCGCAGTCGGCTGCGGATGGCCCGGATGGACGTGATCCCGGCCAGGGCCATCAGGGCGAGACCGACGGTGGCCGCCAGCATGTCGGGGTAGCTCTTGACCAGGACGCCGAGCTCGTGCCAGGTGCCCGCCTTGGCGGACTGCGCGTACCCGATGGTGATGAAGACGGCGTGGAGGCCGATCAGGCTCAGCGGCCATGGCGCCAGACGCCGGTGCCAGCGGACCAGTCCGTCCTGGCCCAGGAGGTGCTCCACCGCCGGTATGCGGCTGACCAGGAGCACCATGAGGAGGGCGAGATACGTCCCCACCAGCCCGGTGAAGCTGCCGATGAAGATGGCCGGACCCCCCGGTGCCGACAGCTCGCTCCCGGTTTCGGCACCGACCGCCGACCAGACCGTGAGGACCAGGCCGAACGCGGCCACGGTGAGCGCCAGGGGGCCGACCCAGGGCCGCGGAGGCGGGCCGGGCCGGGACCTCGGGGCGGTCCGCTTGACCTTCCGCCGCACGGTCGGCTCCGCCAGCGGGTCGAAGGTGACCGAGGACATCAGGGGGTCCCTCGGTCGGGGCATGGGGCGTCGCCCACCCCGGGGCACAAGGACGGAGGAGCGGCGGCCACGGGGACTCTCAACGGTGCGGTTCCGGCGACATCTCGGCCATTTTGACCCTCCCACATGACAACCACGTGAAGTGGGGACAACTCTTCGGTCCGGCCCGCGCCCGATCCGCGGTGAGCCGGTACCGCCTGGGGAGCGGGTCGCCGGGGCCGGGCTAGCCGGGCACCGGGCACCGGGCACCGGGCAGGAACCGGATATCACGTCGAGGAGACCGGTGCGGCTCTCCGTCGGCCGACGTCCGCTCCGGCCCCGGGGAGCCCCCACGTGGCGCCCCGCGACGCCCGACCGTCACCAGGGGCAGGCCCGCGGGTCCGGCCCGGGCCGCCCGCCCTCGCGTGCCGGCGCCACCTCCACCACGGGCCGCCGACCCCCGTCGCCCCCCTGCTACCATCCCCGCCCGGCGGCTCCTGCGGTCCACGTGGCCGGGTGGGCTGCCGGGAAGGGGGGAGTCGTGCCGCTCACCTACGAGGAAGCCACCGCCCACGTGACCGGTCCGGGCCAGCCGTTCGAGGTCGTCGACGGGACGATCGGCGGGCTCGACTACCGCCTGTTCAAGAATGCACCGGAGACGCTGGGCCACGTCTTCGCCGGCGCCCGGGGCGACGAGCGGACGTTCGTCGTCTACGAGGACGAACGGTGGTCCTTCGACGAGACCATGCGCCACGTCGACGCCCTGGCCCACGCGCTCGTCCACGACTTCGGCATCTCCCCCGGTGACCGGGTCGGCATCGCCATGCGGAACCTGCCCGAGTGGATCGTGGCGTTCGCCGCCATCGTCTCGGTCGGTGCCGTCTCGGTCTCCCTCAACGCCTGGTGGACCGAGCAGGAGGTCGGGTACGCCGTCGACGACTCGGGTCTGTCGTTGCTCTTCGTCGACACCGAGCGCGTCGAGCGGTCGCACCGCACCGCCGCCGACCGTGGGATCCCGCTCATCGTGGCCCGCTCCGACCGCCTCGAGCCGGTGCCCACCGGCGTGCTGCGCTACGAGGACGTGATCACGCTCGGCGACCCCATGCCCGCGGTCGAGGTGGCGCCCGACGACGACGCCACCATCCTGTACACGTCGGGCACCACGGGGTTCCCCAAGGGCGCCGTCTCCACCCACCGGGCCGTGACCCAGGCGCTCATGGCCTTCTGGGCCAACGCCACCATCGCCTCGGCCCGCCAGGGGACCGACCCCCTCGGCGGGGGCGGCCACCCGCCCTGCTTCATCCTCATCGTTCCGCTCTTCCACGTGACCGGCTGTGTCCCGGTCATGCTCACGTGCTTCGGCCTGAAGCTCAAGTTGGTGATGATGCACCGGTGGGAGCCCGAGACCGCCCTCCGACTCATCGAGGCCGAGCGGGTGACCGCCTTCGTCGGCGTCCCCACCCAGAGTTGGGACCTGCTCGAGAGCCCCGCGTTCTCGAGGTACGACACCTCGTCGCTCACCACCGTCGGCGGGGGCGGCGCCCCCGCCCCGGCCAAGCTCGTCGACCGGGTCGAGCAGGGGTTCCAACAGGGCCGACCCAACATCGGGTACGGCATGACGGAGACGAACGGCTTCGGCCCGGGGAACAACGGCGACGACTACGTGGCCCATCCGACGTCGACGGGTCGAGCCCGCACCACCATCATGGACGTCGAGATCCGGGACGAGGCGGGCCGGCCGGTACCGGTGGGCCGGCGCGGCGAGATCTGGATGAAGGGTCCGATCCTCATCCGTGGGTACTGGCACAGGCCCAAGGAGACGGCCGAGACCATCGTCGACGGTTGGCTCGCCTCGGGCGACCTCGGCCGGGTCGACGAGGAGGGGTTCCTCTACGTGGAGGACCGAGCCAAGGACATGGTGCTCCGGGCCGGCGAGAACGTCTACTGCGCCGAGGTCGAGAGCGCCGTCTACGACCACCCCGGTATCTACGAGGCCGCCGTGCTGGGTGTTCCCCACGAACGGCTGGGAGAGGAGGTGGCCTGCGTCGTCCACGCCAAGGCGGGGGAGACGCTCACCGCCACCGAACTGCAGGACTTCCTGTCCGAGCGGCTCGCCGCCTTCAAGATCCCGAGCCGGATCGCCTTCACCGAGGACCGCTTGCCCCGCAATCCGTCGGGCAAGATCCTCAAGCGCGAGCTGCGCGAACAGTTCTTCACCTCGGCCTGAACCGGCCACCGGCCGACCGGCCCGGGGTCCGGGACCGTCGCCCCGGACCGTCGGGGAACCTGCCGGTCCCGGGGCTACGCCGTCCCGGCGGCCAGGAGCGCGGGCACCAGGGCCACGAACTCCTCCCGCTCCGTTCCCGAGAGCACGGCGAAGGCCGGAGCGCAGAGTCGGTCGGTGACCGCTTCGGCCTCCCGGCGCAGGGCACGCTGCTCCTCGGTCACCTCGGGGAACGGCTCGGCCCAACCGAAGAACGTGGCACGGTCCGGGCCGTCGCCGGCCAGGATGGACTCCAGCGGGCTGAGGCCCGACGCGGTGGTGGCCACCAGGTGGTTCGCCCCCCGCCACTCCCGGAGCACGTGGACGAGTTGCATGGCCCGTCCGGCGCCGTCGGCCTCCCGGGGCGCCCGCTTCCAGCCGGCGAAGAGCGAGCGGCCGGACGTCTCCGCCCCGTCCACCACCCGCTCGGCCAGGTCGGCGAACCGCTCGAGGCCGTCGCACTCGGCGAGGTGGTCACGTCCCCACTCGCCGCAGGCCGCGAAGTAGCGGGTGGCCGCCCCGGTGGCTCCGTGGATGGCCTGGCCTTCCTCCCACATCGGCCGGACGACGGTCGGGGCGAACCACCCGAAGGCGGCGTAGACCACCTCGGCGTCGACGTCGCCGAGCACACCGCCCCGTCCGGCGAAGTAGAAGGCGAACGGGTTCTCGTAGCCGTACTCGGCGGCCCGGCGCATCGTGTCGGCGTGCAACATGAAGGCGGACCCGAGGTCGTGGATGGCCGTCGAGGTGGCCCGGTCGGTCTCGGTTGTCGTGGGTTCTGGCATGGCGCAATTCTGACAGGTAGCTCCCCTCGCCGCGCAGCGCAGGGCCGGGGCCGGGGCGGCGGCCCGTGTCCACGTCGGTCCGGCGCGCTACCGTCGGTGTGTGGCCGGCCATAGGCACGGGGTGCCGGACCCGACGATCGGGACCGGCGCCCTGCACGAGGTGAGCGACGGCGTCTATGCCTGGGTCCAGCCCGACGGCACCTGGTGGGTCAGCAACGCGGGCGCCGTCACCGGGTCCGACGGCACGTTCGTGATCGACACCTGTGCCACGGCCATCCGCACCCGGCGATTCCTCGACGCCCTGGCCACGGCCACCGGCGGGGCCCCGGTCCGGGCGGCCGTCAACACCCACGAGCACGGCGACCACACCTACGGCAACAGCCTCCTTCCCGAGGCCACCGTCCTCATCGGCCACGAGAACATGCGGGCGAAGCTCCTGGTGGACCCGGTGATCGACGGGTGCCCGCCCGCCTGGGAGCCCCTGCCCGAGTGGGGACCGGTGACCAGACGGGTACCCGACCTCGTCACCCGCGGCGACCTCACCGTCCACCTCGGCGGGCGCCACCTCGAGCTCCTCCACCCGGGCCATCCGGCCCACACCACCGGCGACCTGGTCGCCTGGCTACCCGGCGAGCGGGTCCTCTTCGCCGGCGACCTCGTCTTCCACGGCCTCACGCCGCTCGTCTTCGCCGGCTCGGTCGACGGCGCCCTCCGGTCACTCGACTGGCTGGCCGCGCTCGACCCCGCGCTCGTGGTGCCGGGTCACGGCCCGCTCGTCACCGGCGCGGACCTGCCCCGGGTGCTCGGCGAGCACGCCCGCTACTACCGGTTCGTCCTCGACACGGCCGCCGCCGGACGCCGGGACGGGCTCGGGCCGCTCGAGGCCGCACGTCGGGCCGGGCTCGGGGAATTCGCCGGATGGCCCGACGCCGAGCGCATCGTCCTCAACCTCCACCGCGCCTACGCGGAGGACGACGGCCGGGAGCTCGACCTGGCTGCTGCCTTCGGCGACGCGCTGGCCTGGAACGGCGGCCGGCCGCTCACGACCCACGTCTGCTGCGCGTCCTAGGCGGCCAGCGGTCCTTCCTCGCGCCCAAGGTCGGGAGGTCCCCGCGGCGGCGACGGGCCGGCCGCACCGTCGGAGGGAGGCCAGGAACCCGTGGCCACCACCTACCCCCTGCTCGACCACTTCTCGTCGATGCTCATCTCCTTCGGCTTCATCGTCTGGATCTGGCTCCTGGCGATGATCTTCAGTGAC
Source organism: Acidimicrobiaceae bacterium (assembly GCA_027314705.1). Classification (GTDB taxonomy): domain Bacteria; phylum Actinomycetota; class Acidimicrobiia; order Acidimicrobiales; family RAAP-2; genus Bog-756. The sequence goes on along the minus strand of DAHVAJ010000047.1, from coordinate 24,573 downwards.
ATCTTCCGGGGCCACGACGTCGGCGGGCCGGCCAAGGCGATGTGGGTGCTGTTCGTCGTCGTGATCCCCCTCCTCGGGGTGTTCGCGTACCTCGTCGCACGGGGCCACGGCATGACCGAGCGCAGCGCCCGGCGGGCCCGTCGTGAGCACCGGGCCTTCGACGGGCCCGTCCGGCAGGCCGCCGGTGGGTCCTCCGCCGACCGACTGGCCGAGCCAGCGCAGCTGCGCGACGCCGGACAGCTGAGTGACGAGGGCTTCACCCGGGCCAAGGCCTGGCACCTCGGCCGACCGCGCCCGGTCGCCGACCAGTCAGGGTGGCGTCGGCCCCGGACCGATCGACCCGGCGCGTCCGGCTTGCCCGGCCGGGCCGACCCGGATGGACTGGACGGCGTGGCTCCCATCGCCCGGCGGGCGGCCGTCTCCCTCGACGCCTTCGACCCCGCCGGTCCGGCCGCCTTCTACCGCGCCCTGCTCGACCTCGAGTCCGTCGTCGAGACCGAGGACGTCGTCGCCCTCCGCGGTGCAGGGGTGCTGCTCGCCACCCTCATCCATTGCGACTGACGGCACCCACCGGGCATCGGCTGCCCGGGTCTGGGAGGATCGACCCGTGGTGGCGATCACCGTGGCGGCGTTCGAGGACCTGGTGACCGAGGCCCTGGCCGACATCCCCGAGGGCCTGCGTGGCCGGATCGACAACGTGGCCGTGCTGGTCGACGCGGCCAGCCCGCCGGGGGCCCTCTTCGGGCGCTACGAGGGCGTGCCCCTCACCGAGCGGTTGAACGGGTACAGCGGGGTGGCCCCGGACCGCATCACCGTGTTCATGGGGACCCTCTGCGCGGCCGCCGACACCGTCGAGGACCTCGCCCGCCTCGTCCGTACCACGGTCATCCACGAGATCGGCCACCACTTCGGCATCGACGACGAGCGCCTCGACGAGCTCGGTTGGGCCTGATGCTCGTCCTCGACCTCCTCGTCATCGGCCTCGCCATCACGCTCGAGCCGATCCCCCTCACCGCCTTCCTGCTGCTGGTCGTCTCGACGTCGGGGGTCCGCAAGGGAGCCGCCTTCCTGTTCGGCTGGTTCGCCTCCCTGGCCGTCGTGGTGGCGGGCACCCTGGTGGCCACCGGCAACCGGCCTCCGGCCCCCTCGAGCGCGCCGTCGGTCGCCTCCCTGGCCGTCAAGCTGGCCGTCGGCGTGGCCCTCGTCCTCGTGGCCGTCCGCCAGCGACGACGCATGGCCCGGCCCAAGAAGCCGAGGAGGACCCCCCGGTGGCAGGCGGGCGTGGACGACGTGTCCCCCTGGTTCGCCCTCGCGCTCGGACCGTTGGTCCAGCCCTGGGGACTGGTGGCCTCCGGGGTGGCCGTCGTCGTCAACGCCGGCCTCGAGTCGTGGGCGAGCGGCGTGGCCCTTCTCCTCTTCTGCGTGGTGGCCTCGGGCGTCTACCTCGTGCTTGAGCTCACGGCCGCCTTCCGGCCGGCGTGGACCCGGGAGCGCATCGCCCACCTCCGGTCCTGGATCGACTCCCACACCGATCAGGCGATCGTGGCCGTCTCGCTCGTCGCCGGGTCCTACCTCGTCGCCCGGAGCATCTCAGGTCTGGTGGACTGACGCCGGCCGGCGCCGATCCGGCGTCCGGGCGGGTCAGGTCTCGGCGTCGATCCAGGCCAGGTAGCCGGGCGCACCCCCGGCGACGCCGAGGACCAGGACCTCGGGCGTCTCGTAGGGGTGGGCGGCGACCACGGCGGACACCACCCGGTCGGCCAGCTCGGCCCGGGTCTTGACCAGGACGAGCCACTCCTCGGCCCGCTCCGTCGCGCCCCGCCACCGGTAGCGGCTGACGACGGGCCCGAGGCGCTGGCCGCAGGCCACCAGGCGGCCGGCCAGCAGTTCCTCGACGATGGCGTCGGCCCGCTCGGGGTCGTCGAGCGCGAACTGGACCTGGACGTGACCCACCGCCCTGGCCGCTCAGCCGGCCGGGCCGGGTGGGGCGGGCGGGGGGTCGCTGGCCGGTACGCCGCCGTCGGTCACGTGCTCGGTCCAGACCGTACCCGACCAGTACCGCTGGTCGTGGCGGGCGAAGGGGTCGACGAACCACCCGGCCGGGGTGCCCGAGGCGCCCGGGGCGGCGCCCGGGGAGGGAGCGGGGGGCGGCAGACGGGGTGCGGCGAACGACCGGGCCGACGGGGGCATCCCGGGGCGACCCCGGACCGGGCGGCCGCGGCGGCTGCCCAGGAGGCGCATCAGCAGGACGATGGCCAACGGGACGAGGACCACCCACGAGGCGTGCCCGTAGTACATACCAGGGAGTGTACGTCCGGCGTCCTTTGGCCGCGCGTCGGGCGCGCTGACTCGCCTGAGCACCTCGGCGGATGGGCGGCGGTGCCGGTGACCAGCGCTTCCGCCCGTCGATGAGCCTGGCGACGGGCACGAACACGATGGCCGGCGGCAGCCGAGCGAGCCGGTGGACGTTCCTGCGGTCGGTGTCCCTCCGCCGGGGTCCGGAGTCCGAGGGCCACGGGTTGGTGCGCTCGACGGGCCGACGCACTCCCGTCGGCTGGTCCGTCTGCGCCCCGGAAGTCCCCTGGTTCGCCTCCCGGCGATGACGGCGTCATCGACGTCTCGCTCGGCGGGGCGTTCCCGGGCGACGCCGGCGTCGTGACCACGGTCCGGCCAGAGGGTCCCGCGGTGGGCGGGCGGTCCTCCCGCTCGGGCGTGGCGACGGTGGGGCGATCATCACCGGGCCGTCGCGGTGGGCGCCGCCGATGGCCACGGCGGACGGGATGCCGTGGAGGGCAGACCGGCGGGCCGTCGCAGCAGGCCCGGTCCGATGCTCGCGGCCGGCGGCGCGAGGGACGGGACCGCCCCCACGACCGGGGGATGGTCGACGGCGTCGACGCCAATACTCCCAGCTCAGGGCCTTTCCACCGATCGGCGCGGCCGACGTGCGCAGAGGCACCTGCGTCGTCGAGGGAACGCCCCGGTGGGGATGGCGAGGACCAGCTCGCCGATCGCCTTCCCGGCCTCGGGAACGGGCGGTGCCGGATCGCCCCGACGGTGCCGTCTCTGCGTCCTCCCTGGTGTCGTCGGGGCAGGTCGAGATCACCGGCGGCCATCGTGCGGGCGGTGGGCCGCCGGCGCTCGGTCGTCCGAAGTCGGCGCGCCCGCCGGCGGGACGGGGGTGGACGACGGTTCGTCAGTCGTCGGTCGTCGGCCGGTTTCGCGCCGGCGGTCAGCGCGCCCGTCCGAGGCGGGAGATCCGACGGTCACCCCGCCCCGGCGGTCTGGGGCTAGCTGCGCTGGACCAGGCCCAGGACGGTGCCGTCAGGATCGCTGACCGCCGCGACAACGGTGCCGCCTCCGACGTCTCGCGGCTCATCGACGAGCGCAGCGCCGGCACCTTGGAGCTCCGCCAGGGCCGCCCGGAGGTCGGGCACGCGGATGTGCGCGACCGGAACCGTACGGCTGTCCGGCGATCGGGGGGTGAGACCGATCTCGACCCCGTCGACGTTGAACCCGACGTAGTAGGGCTGGTCGGTGTGCGGCTCGACGCCGAGCAGGGCCCGGTGGATGGCCTTGGCCGTCTCGAGGTCGGTGGTCGTGTAGATGATGTTGTCGAAGGTGTTCATGTCCTGTTGACGTGCGCCGCGACGACGATGTGACGGCCGATCGGGCGCTCACAGTCCGGCTGGCCCACGGCTACCCTGTGCGGACGTCATGAACCCAGCGGACTTCGAGGCGCAGCGGCCCCGGCTCACGGCCATCGCGAGCCGGATCCTCGGCTCGGCCGCCGATGCCGATGACGTGCTCCAAGAAGCCTGGCTGCGTCTCGCGGCCACCGACGACGTCGAAGATCTGCCGGCCTGGCTCACCACCGTGACGAAACGACTGTGCCTCGACCATCTTCGGAAGCGAGGCACGCGAGCCGCCGTCGAGGCCCAGATCCTGGAAGGGGCCTCCGGAGCGGAGGCCTCGGGCGATCCTGAAGCGGATGCGCTGACCACCGAGCGGGTCAGCGACGCAATGCAGAGAGTGCTCGACACCCTCGCACCAGCCGAGCGAGCAGCGTTCGTGCTCCACGACGTCTTCGGGTACCCGTTCGAGGAGATCAGCGCGGTGCTGGGCCGCTCCGGTACAGCGGTACGCCAACTGGCCAGCCGCGCCCGACGCAAGGTTCGGGGCGTCCCGGAGTCCACCGCAGAACGCGCGGCGCGAACCGAGAACGGCCGAGTCGTTGACGCCTTCCTCGATGCGGCGCACGGAGGCGACCTGGCGGCCCTGCTGTCGCTCCTGGCCCCCGACGCGATGATGCGGACCGACCTGATCGGCCAACGCTTGGGTGCCAACCCGGTCTATGAAGGCGCTGCGTCCGTGGCGGCACGTTTCGACGGCGCCCAGGGCGCCTCTGCGGTCACCATTGACGGCGACCGCGCCGGAGCCTGGCTGGTCCGCGGCACCGTCAAGGTGGCATTCCTCTTCCAGATCGAGGCCGGCCTGGTGCGCGAGATCGAGCTGATCGCCGACCCCGAGGTGCTCGCGACGATGGAGATCGACGCCGACCTCGGGCCAACGCGAGCAACGGGGGTCCGGTGAAGTTCAGAACTGCGGTCGAACCCAACCAGCCCATGCGCGGCCTGGAGCTCGCCCCGGACATGGTCGAGGCGCTCGGAGGCGGCAAGCGGCCACGGGTCACCGTCACCGTCAACGGCCACTCGTGGAAGACGCGAATCGCGATCATGCGCGGCCGGTGTCTCATCGGTCTGTCCAACGCCAACCGGCTGGCCGCCGGCGTCGCGACCGGCGACACGGTCGAGGTCGAGGTCGAACTGGATGCCGAGCCCGCGACGGTGGCCGAACCACTCGACTTCGCGCAGGCCCTCGACACCGACCCGGTCGCGCGGGCCGCCTACGACGGCCTGACCCACAGCCGCCGCCGCATGCTCGTGCACGCGATCGACGCCGCCAGGAGACCCGGGACTCGTCAGCGGCGAATCGAGACCACCATCGCCGCCCTGCGCGGTCAGGCCGGCGAGCACGGCGATGCCGGCACCACCGCAGCAGGCGATGGTGCCGGGCGTGGATGAGATGTGCCAGACCCGGGCGGTGGGCCAGACGACGACCGTCCCGGCGATGATCGGTCCTGGTCGCCCGGAGACAGGAGCCCGCCCCTCGTCCCGATGATCCGGCACCGGTGGGTGGACCGGTCGAGGGCGGCCCCGGTGCGAAACCTCCGCGCAGACCCAGTCATCGCCTCGGTCTGGACGATCATCGGGTCGGTGAAGAACGAGGCGGCCATCCGGGTGTTCGAGGCGCCTCCGCACGTGATCGGCCGGTCCCCCTTCCCGATCGACGGGTCCGGGTTCGGCACCCACCACCTCCTCGCCGACTGCGACCGTCACCGGATCACCTCCACCCGGTCCCGACCGGGCACCGGGGACGGCGGAGCCCACGTCGAGCGGACGCACGGGACCCACCTCCGGGAACCGGTCGGCTCCCTGCCCTTCGGCACCGAGGCCGAGCTGGAGGTGCTGAACGGCAGCTCAGCCCTCGACCAGCGTTCGACCGATCACCCGCTCGCCCGGCCGGAGCAGGTCGCCGAGCAGCGCCACGGGGCCGCGATCACCGAGCGCGACGACGCCGCCCGGACCCCCGCCGCACGGGTCCTGGCCGACCAGCGGGTCACGGGCGCCACCGGGACGTCCCTGCGGGCCGAGTACGCCGGGATCCATCCCGGAGCCGGAGCCCGCGACCGGGAGATCCGGGCCCTCACCGTGCAGCTCGAACGCCTGGACCGCTCCGAGACTCCGGCCCCGGTCGGACCCCCGGTCAGCCGCTCCTTCGACCACCGGGACCATCCGGAGGCCTGGCGTGAGGCAATGAAGCACGCGTCGCGGAGGGTCTGACGTGGACCGACAGGTCGGGTCCGGGCTCAGCCCCCGCCCCTGCGTTCCAGGGCGGCGGCCATCCGCTGCTGCACGGTGGTCAGGGCCCGGAGCGGACGGAGCATGACCCGGAACTCCACGATCCGACCGGCCTCGCTGCAGCGGATGATGTCGACCCCGTTGACGTAGGTGCCGTCCAGGGTGGTCTCGAATTCGAGCACGGCGGTGTCACCGGCCAGGACCTGCTTGGTGTAGTGGAACCCGCCGGTGCCCGCACCGGCGTCAGCGCCCGTGCCGCCCGGCGGTCCGGGCTCGGCCGGAGTGTCCCCGGGAAGCGTCTGGGCGGCGGCGGCCAGGTAGAGGGAGGTGACCGCCTTGCCCCGCTGGGGCGTGAACACCACCGGCGAGTAGAACACCACGTCCTCGTCGAGGAGCTCGTCGAGGCCGCCGGGGAACTCGCCCCGCAGATGGCGGTGCCAGCGGTCGACCACGTCCTCGATGAGCATCGACCCTCCTCCGTGACGTCCCGGCGACGACGCTACAAGACGGCGCAGTCCTGCTCGCGGCGGCCGGACGACGGCGCTACGGTGTCGGCGGACCCACCCGACGGACGTGAAGGACGGAGATGGCCAACCAGATCCCCCTGGTCGACTACCTGGTGCTCGGTGACGAGCCCCACCTCGTCGCCCACGAGTGCACCTCGTGCGGCGCCCGGTTCTTCGACCGGCGCAACGCCTGCGCCGGCTGCGGCCGCACCGAGTTCACCACGGCCGACGTCCCGACGGAAGGCGAGGTCCGGACCTTCACCATCGTGTCGTTCGCCGCGCCGGGGATCCCGGTGCCCTTCGTGGCCGCCATGGTCGACTGCGGCGGTACGAGCGTGCGGGCCAATCTCATCAACGTTCCGCCCGACCCCGAGCACGTCAGCCTCGGGATGCGCGTCCGCCTGGCCACCGAGGTCATCGGCACCGACGAGCAGGGCACCGAAGCGATCGGGTTCGGCTTCGAGCCCCTGGGAGGTTGACGATGGCATCCGACGACCTGTGGATCCTCGGCATCCACATGACCAAGTTCGGCAAGCACCCCGACAAGGACCTCGTCGACCTGGCCTCCGAGGCCGTGCTCGGCGCCCTGGCCGACGGCGGCGTCGCCATGTCCGACATGGACATCATCGGGGCCGGCAACCTCATGGCGGCCAACGCCGGCGTCGGCCAGCAACTCCAGAAGCAGCTCGGCCAGACCGGCATCCCCGTCTACAACGTGGCCAACGCCTGTGCCACCGGCGCCACCGCCCTGCGGGTGGCGCTCATGGCCGTCAAGGCGGGCGAAGCCGACATGGGCCTGGCCTTCGGCGTCGAGAAGTTGGCCGGGGCCGGCCTCCTGGCCGGCGGTTCCCGCTCGCAGGACTCGGGGACCTGGAGTCCGTCCGGTCGCTTCGGCGCGGTGGCGCCGGTGGACGGGCGCGTCGGCACCGAGACGATGCCCGGCGTCTTCGCCCAGATCGGCATGGAGTACGGCCAACGGTTCGGCGGGACGAGCTTCGAGCTGTTCGCCCGCATCAGCGAGAAGAACCACGCCCATTCGGTGCTCAACCCGTTGGCCGCGTACTCGAAGCGGATGACCCTCGACGAGATCATGGGCGACGTCATGATCGCCTACCCGAACACCCGGCCCATGTGCTCGGCCAACTGCGACGGGGCCGCCGCCGCCGTGGTGGTCGGCGGCACCAAGCTGCGCACCCTCTCGCTCGAGCAGCAGCGTCGGGCGGTCAAGATCTCGGCGTCGGTGCTCACCACCGATCCCTGGGAGGAGTCCTGCCAGATCCTCCCCGACGTCAACACGCTCACCCGCAACGCCGCCGCCCAGGCCTACGAGCAGGCCGGGGTGGGCCCCGAGGACCTCGACCTGGTCGAACTGCACGACTGCTTCGCCACTGCCGAGCTCGTCCACTACGACAACCTCATGCTCTGCGAGCACGGCGGGGCCGTCGACTTCTTCGAGTCGGGCGCCACCTGGCGCGACGGCCGCCTCCCCGTCAACGTCTCCGGCGGTCTCGAGTCGAAGGGCCATCCCATCGCCGCGACCGGCATCGCCAACGTGTGGGAGGTGGCCACCCACCTGCGCGGCGAGGCCGGCGACCGTCAGATCGAGGGCGCCCGGGTCGGCCTGACCCACGTCATCGGCCTGGGCTCGGCCTGCGGGCTCCACATCCTGGAGCGGGCCGCCTGATCCGGTCCCTCGGCCCGCCGGGCCGGCTGCTCAGTTGGCGACGTCGGCCACCAACGAGTCGAGGACCGAGCCGGCCCACTGCCTGGCCCGTTCCTCCTCGCCGGGGAGAAGGTGGTTGGTCGAGTCGACGAGGAAGCTCATCGGGGCGGCCACCTCGGTGAACCCGTGACGACGCAGCCGGCGGGCGATCCCGCGGGAGGCCCGGCCGGTCAGGGCCGGCGGTCCCTGGAGCCGGGTGTCGAAGGCGGCGGCGAAGGTTCCCGGCGCCCGCCCGACCTTCTGGAACCAGTCCCGCAGGCCCGGTCCCTCCGCCCCCGGCTCGACCTCGAGGCCCTTCCTGGCGGGCGTGTCGGTGACCGCCCCCTTGCGCGAGGTCGACGACGTCATGCCGTGGGCGTGGGTGGGGCCCCCCACGAGCACGAGATCGGCCCGCTCCACCGTGGCGGCGTCGGCCGTGGCCACGGGGATCACCACCGCGTCGCCCCGGGCGCGGGCCACGGCGGCCAGGGCCTCGGCCACGACATGGGTGTTGCCGTACATGGACTCGAAGATCACGACCGTCCGCATCGTCCTCACCTCCCTTGCATGCTGCACCTCGGGGCGTCCACCGGCCAGGGCCCAACGTCCCGAAGGCGACCCGGCGGCCGGTGGTGCCGGCGGTGCCGGCCAGCGTGACCCCGTAGGCTGGCCCGATGGACCTCGCCACAGCGATCCTGGACGGAGTCGACGCACGCCGGGACGAGATCGTCGACACCCGACGCCAGCTCCACCGCCAGCCCGAGCTCTCCTTCCAGGAACACCGCACGACGGCCCTGGTCACCGGGCGGCTGGCCGAGCTCGGCCTCGAGGTGCGCCCCTGCCCCACGCCGACCGGGGCGGTGGCCTCCCTCCGGGGCGGCCGGCCGGGCCCGACGGTGCTGCTCCGGGCCGACATCGACGCCCTCCCGGTCACGGAGGCGACCGGGCTCTCCTTCGCCTCGACGGTGGACGGGGTCATGCACGCCTGCGGTCACGACGCGCACACGGCCATGCTCCTCGGCGTGGCCGGCGCCCTGGCCGGGGTGGCGGAGCGCCTGACCGGCAACTTCCTGTTCGTCTTCCAGCCCGGTGAGGAGCTGGCGGACGGGGCCCGGGCGATGGTCGAGGGGGGCCTGCTCGACGACGTCGCACCGGTCGCCGCCGTGGGGTGCCACGTCGCCGGCATGGCCCCGTCGGGAGTGGTGGGCACCCGGGCCGGGGTCTTCATGGCCGCCGCGCTGGGGCTGCGGATCACGGCCCGGGGCGACGGTGGCCACGGCGCCCTCCAGCCCCACCGGGGCAACGTGGTGCTCGCCGCCGCCCGCATCGCCGACCGGCTCGACGGCGTGGTGACCGGGATGGCCACCGACGGGACGGGCTGCGTCTGCAGTCCCGGTCGGTTCGAGGCCGGCACCGCGTCGAACGTCATCCCGACGGTGGCCGTCGTCGACGCCACCCTTCGCACCTTCGACAGCTCACAGCGGGCCACCGCCCTCGCCGCACTCTCCGAGCTCGCGGCCGAGGTCGGGGCCGAGTTCGACGTCGAGGTCGAGGTGACGACCATGGCGTCCACCGACCCGGTTCGCAACGACGCCGGCGTGGCCGCCGTGGCCATGGCTGCGGCCCGTCGGGTGGTCGGGGACGGCGCCCTCGAGCTGCCCGGGCCGGTGGCGGCCAGCGACGACGTGTCGGTCTTCCTCGACCGGATCCCGGGCTGCTATCTCGCCGTGGGCGCGGGACCCGCCGACGGCACCGGTGGGGTCCACCACAGTCCGACCTTCGCCATCGACGAGGCCGCCCTGCGCATCGGCGCCGCCGTCCTGGCGGGCGCCGCGGCCGACCTCGCCGCCCGCGGGACGGGAGTCTGACCGCCCCCGACGCCTCCCACGGTCAGGACCGGCCGGTCATCCGGCGGGGTCGACGGGCCGGCCCGTGCGGGCGGGCTGGGGGCTCCCACTGCCCAGGATCACGACCTGCACGGCATCGACCCCTCCCGGTGGCCCGGGTGCCGGCCGCGTCGATGACACCAGAGTGCCCGGCGGCCGCCGGCCGCCCTCGCTAGCCTGCGGGCATGGCCTTCTACCGAGAGCAGATCGTCCCCCGCCTGGTGGCCCTGGCCTGCGGGACCAAGGCGTTCCGCGGCCTCCGGGAGGCGACAGCCGCCGGCCTCTCCGGTCGGGTCGTCGAGATCGGGTTCGGTTCGGGATTCAACGTGCCCCTCTACCCGGAGGGGGTCGAGCGGGTGCTGGCCGTCGAGCCCTCGGCCACCGCCTTCCGGCTTGCCGCCGGCCGGGTGGCGGCCGCCCCCTTCCCGGTCGAGCAGGTCGGCCTCGACGGGCGGGACCTGCCCCTCGAGGACGCCAGCTGCGACGCCGCCCTGTGCACCTTCGCCCTGTGCACCATCCCCGAGCCCGAGGTGGCCCTGGCCGAGGTGCGCCGGGTGCTCCGTCCCGGCGGGCGGTTCCACCTCCTGGAGCACGGCCTGGCTCCCGACGACCGGGTGGTGGCCTTCCAGCGCCGGGCCGAGCCCTTCCAGCGCCGCCTGGCCGACGGCTGCCACCTGACCCGTGACCCGTTGGTCCTGGTGAGGGAGGCGGGCTTCGAGGTCGTGGACCTCGCCCAATTCTACGGCCGGGGTCCGAAGGCCTGGAGCTACCTCACCCGGGTCGCCACGGTCCGTGCCAGCTGAGACCGGTCCGGGCGCCGGGACGGCGGCCGACCTGGCCACCGACCTGGCCGATCTGCGCCGCCGCGTCGAGACCACCGAGGCCGTCCTGGCCGTCCAGGCCCTGAAGGCCCGGTATGCCGCGTTGGTCGATGCCCGCTTCGCCGGGGGCCGGCCCGTCGACGACGCCGCCCTGACGGCCGCGGCCGAGGGCGCCGCCGCCCTCTTCACCGAGGACGCGCTGTGGGACGGGGGGCCGTCCCTCGGCGTGGTCCGCGGCCGGTCGGCCATCGCCACCCGCCTGCGGTCCCCCACGGTGACCTTCGCCCGCCACCTCTTCCTGACCCCGCTCATCGAGGTCGACGGGGAGCGGGCCACCGGTCGCTGGGGCCTGCTCAGCCCGTGCACCCGCGGGGACGGGTCCCCGGTGTGGCTGTGCGGCTGGGAGGACGACACCTACGCCCGGGTCGACGGGGTCTGGCTGCACACCTCGATGGCCCTCACCACCGTGTTCGCGGCCCCCGCCCCCGGCGGATGGGGCCGGATCCTGGCCTGAGGACCGCCGGGCCCGAGACCCGGACGCGGCCGGGCGCCGTGGCCGATGGCCACGGCGCCCGGCGCTTGCTGATCGTCGGGGGGGAGGACGATCAGGCCGGTGGACCGGTCGTCAGCGTGACGGCCGCCGTATGGGTCTGTCCAGAGGAGTCCGTCCAGGTCACGTGCACGACGTCGCCCGGGTGGTGCGCCTGGAGGAGGTTGGTGAGGTCGGAGGCCGAGGTCACCTGGCTGCCGTCGAGGGCGGTGATCACGTCGCCCTGGCCCAGACCGGCCTGGGCGCCCGGCGATCCGGCCAGCGCACCGACCACCACCGCACCCTGGCCGGTGCCCGTGGAGCCGCTGCCCCCACCGGTGCCGAAGCCGAAGCCGTTGCCGCCGGTGCCCGAGGGGGCCGAGCCGGCGGTCGAGGCCTGGACCTGGATGCCGAGGAAGCCCGTCGGTCCGATGTGGATGGTCGAGCTGGCATGGCCGGCCAAGATCTGCCGGGCCACCGAGAGGGCGGTCGTGACGGGGATGGCATAGGACTGGGCTGCGGTGATCTGGTAGGAGGAGCCGGTGGACGCCGCCGTGTCCATGCCCAGCACGTGGCCGCTGGTGTCGACGAGGGCCCCTCCGGAGTCGCCGGGCTGGATGTTGGCGTTGGTCTCGATGAGTCCGGTGAGGTTCTCGGAGTTGCCACCACCCTGGTCGCTGGCGGTGATCGACTGGTCGGTGGCCGTCACCGAGCCGCCCGCCGTGCTGGGTGTCCCACCGGTGCCTCCGGCGTTGCCCACGCCGACCACGGCCTGGCCGACCTGGGCCGGACGGTTGGACGGCGTGACGGTCTGGAGCCCGCTCGCCCCTTCCATCTGGATCACGGCGATGTCCCCGGTGCGGTCGTAGCCGACCACGTGGGCCTTGTACGTCTTGCCGTTGCCCACGTCGGTGACGCTGATCGAGGTGGCTCCGTCGATGACGTGGTTGTTGGTGAGGACCTCGCCATCTGCGGTGAGCACCATGCCCGTGCCCGCGGCCTGGGCGTCCTGGTAGCTGAGGTTGGTGTTGATGTCGACCAGCGCCGCATCGACCTTGCCGGCGATGCCGGCGATGTCGGCCGGGGCGCCGGCACCGGTGGAGGAGCCGCTGCCCGAGGCGCCGCCGAACGGGGTGGTCGTCCCGCCCTGGGCGCCTCCCCCGGTGGGCACCGACGCCGAGGTGGCCTGGCCGGCGGGCCACACGGCGTGGCCCAGGCCGGCCCCGAGCAGCAGGGCGACGGCGGCGACGAGGGCGGCCACCCCCACGAGCGCCCCGTTGTGGCCGCGGGTGCGGGCCGGGACGTAGGGATAGCCGTAGGGAGGCACGGCGCCGGCGGGCGGCGGGCCGCCGCCGGGGAGGCCCCCCCAGCCCGCGGCGGCCGGTGGGGCGGCCGGGTCCCACTGCTGGGTGGTCGGGTCCCACCGGGGCCCGGTCTGGCCCCAAGGCGGGGGCGGCGGGGCGGTCCAGCCCCCGGCGGGCGTCGGACCCGGGGTGGCGGAGGCGTAGGACGGGCCCCCGTAGGGGTCGGCCACCGGGTAGGCGGGGTAGGCCTGGGGAGCGGGCGGCGGGGACGCGACCGGTTCGGCAGCCGGACCCGGCAGGGGGATGGCCCCACCCGGGTCGGCCCCTGCCGGTGGCGTCGGAGCAGCACCCGCCGGTTCCTCGGGGTCTGGCGTAGGGGGCCACTGCTCGCTCATGTCGTTCCACCTCCGGGACGTGTGCCGCGGGTGGCGGCGTCACCGTCCATTCGACGCCCGACGCCTAAGGACCCGGTGAGCACAAGGTAGGAAATTCCTAAGGAAGCTCCGGCGTCCGCCGCCCCACCCGTGCGCCGACCTGACCGTGGCCGGGCCGGTGGGCCGACCCTACGGCGATGTCTGGAGCTGCGCCAGCGGGGAGGCCCCGAGCTCTTCGGCCAGCGCGGTCACCCCCGGGCCCCGCCCGGCCAGCACGGCGTCGAGGAAGTCGGCCACGGCGCTGTCGAGGACCGGCGTCCACGCCGTGCCGCCGACGATGGGTGGGAGGTGGCCGGCGCCGATGAGCGAGAGGCGGTACCGGGGAGCCTCGACCTGGGCGAAGACGGCGGCGCTGGCCGAGTAGGGCACCACGTTGTCGGCCGTGCCCTGGATCAGCAGGAGCGGCACCGTCGACGGGACCACGGTGTCGGTGATGGGGTCGGGGGCCATCGCCACCACGGCCTGTACCCGGGCATCGACGTGGCCGGCCTCGTAGGCGGTCATGAGGGCCACGTCGGCCCCGTCCGAGTGGCCGACCACGGCCACCTCCCCCGGCGCGATGCGCCCGGCCAGGGACCCCTCCAGAAGCTGGGTGATGACGAACGACACGTCGGTCGCCTCATCGGGGAGATCGGTCCGGCTGAGGGGGAACCCCAGCGCCGGGTCTTCCAGCGGGAACGCCGGGGCGGCCACCAGGTACCCGGCCGAGGCCAGGGTCGCACAGAACCGGGCGTAGGTCGGCGGACCGACGTCGAAACCGGACGCGAAGACGACCAGCGGGACGCGCCCGGTGCCGGCCGGGATCCACAGGGTGGTCGGCAGGGCGCGCACCGGGGCCAGCACCGTGCCGTTGAGCACCACCTGCCGGGTGCTGTCGACGAACTCGACCTGGCTGGTGGTGACGGCCAGGCCCCGTTCGGCCGGCGGTCGGGGGGGGATGGTGGTGGTGGTCGGTTGCCCCCGGCCACCGGCGGGATCCGGACCGGTGGCCGCCGGACCACCGCAGGCGGCGAGGGCGAGTCCGGCCACGGCCATCGCCGCGGCCACGGCGAGGGCGGTCCGGGCGACGGGCCGGCGGCGGAGCCGCGGCCCCGGCGTCACTGCCCGTCCCCGACCGCCGTGGCGGCGAACCCGCCGGGCGCCGCCGCCAGGGCCGCCTCGAGCTCGGCGGTCCGGAGCAGCCCGGACTGGCTGCCCACCGACTGGACGACCCGCATCGAGTTGACCGCGGCCCGGGCCAGGGCGGCGTCGAGCGACCCACCGCGGGCGACCACGGCGGTGGTGGTGGCGGCGAAGGCGTCCCCGGCGCCCGTCCGGTCGACCGGCGGCGCGGGATCGGGGAAGGACGGCACCCGGTAGCGCCCGGTCCCGTCGGCCCCGTAGGCGCCGGACGGGCCGTCCGTGATCACCACCCGCCCGGGGCCGAGGTCGGCGAGGGCGGCGAGGAGCGAGCCGGCCGCCTCCCCGGGCGACCGGCCGGTGATCACCGCCGCCTCCTCGCGGTTGCACACCACGAGGTCGGCACGCCGGTAGAGGCGGGCCAGGCGCCCCGCCCCGTGGGCGATCTGGTACGTCCCCGGCTCGAACGCGAACGAGACGTCGGGGTGCTCCTCCAGCCAGTCGGCGATCTGCTCCTCGTAGGCGTGGGCGTCCCGGCCGACCGACGACAGGTAGAGCCAGGACGGGACCTCCGAAGGCCGGAGGTGCGGCCAGTGGTACTCATGCTGTTCGTGGTGGACGAGGATGGTCCGCTCCGCCCCGACGCGCAGCACGACGTTCCTGTTGGTGGGCGTCCGGCGGTCGAGGCGGACCAGTGAGGAGTCGATTCCTTCGGCGTGCAGGGCGTCCACCGCGTCGCGCCCGGGGCCGTCGGCCCCCACGTAGGCCACCAGCCCGACCCGGAGGCCGAGCCGGGCGCAGGCCACCGCGGCGTTGGCGGCGTTGCCCCCGGCGGCCACGGTCGCGCTCTCGTCACAGGGGACCTTGCCGCCGAGGGGCAGCTCCAGGAGGGGTCGGCCCGGACCCTCGACCACCACCACCTGGTCCGCGGCCGGGGTCAGGTACACGTCGGCGCAGACGTCGCCGACGCAGAGGACGTCGAAGCGGTCGCCGCCCGGGGTGGGCTCGGTCATGGGTGCTCCTCGGGACATGCTCGGGTCCATTCTCTCCTCCTCGCCCCCTCCGGGCGGAGCCGGCCCTCCCCCGGCGGCCGGCCACACCCCTACGGCGTGGGGGGGCGCGGCGCGTCGTCGGGCGGGCGGTATCCCGGTTCGGGCTCGAAGAACTGGTCGGCGAGCGCCTCGAACCCGATGGCGAAGACCGTCCAGGGTTGCACGTCGCCGTCGGGGCCGGTGGGTCGGGGAACGTTCCCGAAGGAAGCGTCCACGCGGTGGCGGAGGGCACATCCCTCGGCCAGGGCGCCGACGGCCAGGGTGAAGGTCCGCAGATCGAAGCCGTGACGCAGTCGATAGCCGAAGAAGGCCATGAGGTCCCGGTAGGTCCCCTCCCAGAGGAGGGTCAGCGCGTCGTACCCCTCGAGCAGGGCGTGGCGGACCCGCTCCTGGTAGGGGGAGGGGGCCGGCGTGGTGGCCAGCGCCCACACCCCGATCCACAGTGACCGCTGGGGGGACTCGGAGAAGGCCCGCATGCTCGCCTCCGCCCCGACCCGGATGATCTCCCGGAGGCCGGTGGCCCGGGTCGCCGGTGTCGAGCGGTCGACCGATCCGAGGAGGGCGGCCGCGGTGGTCACCGTCTCCTCGAACTCGCCCAGCCCGTCGTCGAGCGCGACGGAGGCCAGCACGTCCGCCCGGTAGTCGGCCTGGTTCTCCCAGACCCGGCGGATGACCGAGGCGTGGGTCAGCCGAAGCCCGCGCTCGGCCTCGAGCCGGCTGAAGGCCCGCTTGAACGTCAGTGGTTCGGCCCCGGCGCCGAGCCCCTCCTCCAGCAGGATGGACCGTCCGGCGGCCAGCAGCAGGGCCCGGAGATCCTCTCGGCTCTGGCGCGGGGACCGCGCTCCCGCCGCCGGCCCCGATGCCTGCCTGCCCCTCGTCCGCACCGCGCTCACCTCTCGTCCATCGTGCCCGGGGAGGGACCTCGGCCCTCCCCGATCGAAGAAATATTGCAACTGGTAGTTGCACTGCGGGGCTCCGGCGACCATACTGACGCTCACGGGCGGTGGATACACATCCCGGGCCACAGCGGTCCAGGGAGCCGGCGGGAGGGCGTGGGCATCCGGGGCTGGACCGGATGCCACGCCCGGCGGCGATAGGAGCGGGCCCCGCGTGGGCACCGGGGCGGGCCATCGTACCGGCCCGGTGCCTCGGGGGGCGGTCGCTCCCGGACCCGCCTCGGGTCGGCCTCCCCGGACCGCTCCCGGTCGCCCCGGCCGGCCGGTCCGGCCCCGCAGCTCGGCACCCCCCGCCGCGTTCCGGGGTCGGCCGGCACGGCTCGATCCCGGGGCCCCGTGACCGGCCGGCCGCCGCCGCCGCTCCGTGCGCGCCCCGGACCGGTGCCCGGTGGACACGGGTCGATGGGCTATCTATCGTCAGTCACATTGACAGTTGATTGCCGAGGGGGTGGGCCGACCGTCCGCCCCGGGACGAGGACCCGCCCATGCCCCAGCCCGAGCCCTTCGCCGGCGTCATCGGCCGGACCCACACCGAGTCCGAGCCCGCCTGGCCCACGCCGCCCCACCCCGGAGGGGACGCGCCCAACGTCGTCGTCATCCTCCTCGACGACACCGGCTTCTCCCATCTCGGCTGCTACGGCTCCGACCTGACCACCCCGCGCATCGACGCCCTGGCCGCCGGGGGCCTGCGCTACGCCAACTTCCACGTCACCCCCCTCTGCTCGCCCACCCGGGCGGCCCTCCTGACCGGTCGCAACCACCACACGGTGGGCATGCGGTCGATCTCGAACTTCGACAGCGGCTACCCCCACATGCGCGGTCACATCACCGAGCGCGCCACCACCATCGCCGAGGTCCTCCGGGCCCAGGGGTATGCCACCTTCGCCGTGGGCAAGTGGCACCTCTGCTCCATGCAGGACGCTTCGGCCGCCGGTCCCTACGACCACTGGCCCTGCCAGCGGGGCTTCGACCGCTTCTACGGCTTCCTCGAGGGCGAGACCGACCAGTTCTACCCCGAACTCGTCTACGACAACCACGCGGTGGAACCGCCGGCCACGCCCGAGGAGGGCTACCACCTGAGCGAGGACCTCGTCGACCACGCCCTGCGCTTCGTCCACGACACGAAGTCGGTCCGACCCGACCGCCCGTTCTTCACCTACCTGGCCTTCGGGGCCATGCACGCGCCCCACCAGGCGCCGGCCTCGTACCTCGAGAAGTGGCGCGGCCGGTTCGACGACGGGTGGGACGCCGCCCGCGACCGGTGGTTCGCCAAGCAGGTGGCCTCCGGCCTCCTGCCGCCCGAGACCCGGCTCGCCCCTCGCAACCCCGGCGTGGAGGCCTGGGACACCCTCCCCGGGAACCACCGGCTGCTGGCGGCGCGGCTGCAGGAGGCCTTCGCCGCCTTCCTCGAGCACACCGACGACCAGATCGGACGGTTGGTGGACGGCCTCGCCCGCCTCGACGAGCTCGACAACACCCTGCTCCTGCTGCTGTCCGACAACGGGGCCAGCCAGGAGGGCGGTCCCTTCGGCGTCCTCCACGAGATGAAGTACTTCAACTTCCTCGTCGAGATGCCCGACGAGGCAGTGGCCCGCCTCGACGACATCGGCGGGCCTCACAGCCACGCCAACTACCCCTGGGGATGGGCCCAGGCCGGGAACACCCCGTTCAAGTGGTACAAGCAGAACACCCACGAGGGCGGTGTCCACGTTCCCCTGATCGTCCACTGGCCCGACGGCATCTCCGCCCGGGGCGAGGTGCGTGACCAGTTCCACCACGTCAACGACCTCGCGCCGACCATCTACGAGGTGCTCGGCGTCGAGGCCCCCGAGGTCTACCGCGGCGTCGAGCAGCTACCCGTCTCGGGGACCTCGCTGCGCTACACGTTCGACGCACCCGGGGTCCCGAGCCGCAAGGGCGTGCAGTACTACGAGATGATGGGGCACCGGGGCGTCTACCGGGACGGATGGAAGGCGGTCACCCGCCACGAGCCGGGAACCTCCTTCGACGACGACGTCTGGGAGCTCTACCACCTCGAGGCGGACCGCTCGGAGTGCGCCGACCTGGCCGCCGAGCTCCCCGAGGTGGTGGCCGAGCTCGTGGACCTGTGGTGGACCGAGGCCGAGGACCAGGGGGTCCTCCCCCTCGACGACCGCACCATCGAGCTCTTCTTCACCCGGTACCGCGAGCGATCGGTCCACCCCCCGAGCCGCCGCTACACCTACTACCCGCCGATGACCCCGTTGCCGGGCCAGGTCGCCGCCTCGCTCACCGGGCGCGGGTTCGAGCTGCGGGCCGTCGTGGACCGGCCGGCCGGGGCCGGCGGCGTCCTCTACGCCTCGGGCACGGCCAACTCGGGGATCAGCATCTTCGTGCAGGACGACCGGCTGGTCCTCGACTACAACTGTTTCGGTGACCACCACCTGGTGGAGACCGGGGCAACCGTGCCGTCCGGTCCGACCGTGCTCGGCGTGCGCTTCCACCGCGAGGGCCGGGGGGGCGGCTTCACCCTCCTCGTGGACGGCGAGCCCGACGGCTCACTGACCGTGCCCTTCGCCATGACCATGATGTCGAGTGTGGGACCGAGCGTCGGCTACGACCACGGGTCGGCGGTCAGCCCCCGCTACGCCGCCCCGTTCGCCTTCGAGGGCACCCTGGAGAGGGTCGAGATCGACGTGGTCGGCCGCAGCCCGCGGGCCGAGGCCGTCTCGGGCGAGCGGTCCGCCATGTCCCGCCAGTAGCCGGGCGGCCCGGAGCCCGAGCTCAGGCCGTGAACCGGGCCGAGGCGCCGGCGTCGACGTCGATGACGGAGCCGGTGATGTGACGGGCCCCTTCCGAGCACAGGAAGAGCAGGGCGGCGGTGATCTCCTCGGGCTCGACCCACGGCACCGGCTGGACGTGCAGCGAGGCGAACGGCCCGGCCACGTCGTCGCGGGTCGGGTGCTCGAGGTCGGGCCGCATGATCCGGTAGAGCACCTCGTTGTGGAGCATGTCCGTCGACACGTTGCCCGGAGCGATGGCGTTGACCGTCACCCCGGCATGGGCGAGCTCGAAGGCGACCGACTTGACCAGGCCGATGACCCCCCACTTGGAGGCGGCGTAGGCGGCGATGAGCGGATTGGCGGAGCGGCCCATCATCGAGGAGATGGCCACCATCCGCCCCCACCGACCCCGGCGCATGTGCGGGGCGGCGGCCCGGAGGGACGTGAAGACGCCGGTCAGGTTGGTGTCGACCGTCTCGCTCCACTGGGCCATGTCCATGGTGTCGATCGACGCCATGGTGGACACCCCGGCGTTGGCCACCAGGATGTCGACCGAGCCCAGCTCGCCGGCGGCGTCGTCGACGAAGCCGACCACGGCCTCGAGGTCGCGCACGTCGACCCGGGCCGCCAGGCACCGGCGGCCCTCGGCCTCCACCAGGCGGACCGTCTCGGCCAGGTCGTCCGGAGTGGCCAGGGGGTAGCCGACCGTGGTCAGGTCGGCGCACCGGTCGCAGACGGCCACGTCGGCGCCCCGCCGGGCCAGCGCCACCGCGTGGCTCCGGCCCTGGCCGCGGGCACCTCCGGTGATGACGGCCACCCGACCCGCGAACTCCTCCGACCCGACCGACTCCGTCATGGTGCCTCCCCTGCGCGACCGACCGACCGACCGGGAGCCTAGGCCGGTTCGACGCTGCGCCCCCAGGCCCGCAGGACCCGCCGGTAGCGGCGGTCCCACGCCGCGTAGGTGCTCCGCAGCTCCGCCCCGGGCCATCCGGCGGGCAAGAGGGCGGCCGGAAGGAGCGGGTCGGCGACCAGGTGGCGCACGACCGAGGCGGCGAGCACGAAGCCGGGGGCGAGGTCGTCGGGGCCGACGGGCGGGTGGACCGCGAGCTCGGCGCACAGCGCGTCGGCCCGCGACGCCCAGGCCGGAAGGTCCCAGAGCGAGGCGGCCAGGGCGGTGGGGTCGCCTCCGGGCACGGCCGCGTAGGCCACGAGGTCCGGGTCCTCGGCCGGGTCGGGCCGGAGCACCAGGTTGTCGGGTCGGAGCCAGACGCCCTCGCGCTGCTCGGCCAGGCGGGCCTCGGCCAGCCGCCGGCGCCGAGCGGCCCGCTGGTCGGCCGAGCGGGCCGGCGCGACCACCACCACCAGGCGCCACGACCCGTCCCAGGGTGCCGTCGCCCCGGTCAGGCTGGCGGCCTGGCGGGCCCGGCGGTCGAGCAGGCGGCCGGCCAGCCGGTACCGACCGGATCCGTCGGTGGTCACCTCCCCCGAGGCCACCATGCGGCTGAGGGCCACCCGGGCCCGGTTCTCGCCGATGCCGAAGAGTCCGGCCAGGTGGACGAGGTGGGCCACGGGCAGCTCCGGAGGGTCCTCGCCGAGAAGGGCGCTGGCCAGGACCGACCGGGCCGTGAAGGGGTGTGCGGCGGCCGGGTGGCTGTTACTCCATTGCGTCATCTGGCAGGAGATTGTAATGTTCCCCCATGACGACGATGGTGGCCGATCCGGCCGACCGCCCCGACGTCCTCCCCACCGACCGGCTCCTCGGCAACGGCATGGCCCGGCCCGAGGTCCGGCGCGACCTGCGCCGTATCGACGACGTCCGCAACGCCGGCACCGTGGCCTCGCTCTGGCTGTGGGTGGCGGTCGTCATCGGTGGGGCCGTCTGGCTCGACCGGTGGTGGTCGTACGTCGTCGCCTTCCTGCTCATGGGTCCCCTCTACACCCGCTTCGCCATCCTCATGCACGAGGCCGCCCACAAGCTCCTCTTCACCGACAAGCGGGTGAACGACTGGGTGGGCACCTGGCTGGTGGCCACTCCGACCTGGACGCCCATCGGGCGCTACCGGCGGGGCCACTTCGCCCACCACCGGGAGGAGTTCGGTCCCGACGACCCCGACCTCGCCTTCTACGGCGGCTACCCCTGCGACCGGCGCGCCCTGGCCCGCCGGCTCGTGCGGGACGCGGTGGGCATCTCGGGATGGAAGAATTTCCGGCCGCTGCTGCGGTCGGTGCGGCTCCCGGCCTACCGGAGGGTCTCCCTCACCATCCTCGCCGTCCAGGCCGTCCTGTGGACCGTGCTCTGGGTCGCCACCGGGCGCTGGTGGGTCTACCCCGTCCTGTGGTGGCTCCCGTGGATGACGCAGTGGCGCGTCCTCAACCGGCTCCGCTCCGTGGCCGAGCACGGGGGCCTGACGACCAGCCCCGACCGTCGGGCGACGACCCACAACGTCCGGCAGGGATGGCTCGCCCGGTTCTGGCTGGTGCCCTACCACTCCGGTTGGCACCTCGCCCACCACGTCGACATGGGAGTCCCCTGGCGCAACCTGCCCCGCTACCACGAGGAGCTGGTCCGGGCCGGCTACGTGACCCCGGGCATCACCTACCCCGGCTACCGCTCGCTGTGGCGGGCCCTGGCCTCGGCCTGACCGGGGCCCGCCGTCCCCGTGCCGGCATCCGGCGGCGGGCTCACACGGAGCGGCCCCGCAGCCTGCGGTAGCGGTCGACCAGGCCCGCGGTGGAGCTGTCCTGGCCGGACAGGTCGGGCGGCCCGGTGGCGGTGAGGAGGGGGCCGAGCTGGCCGGCCAGGACCTTGCCGAGCTCGACGCCCCACTGGTCGAACGAGTCGATCCCCCAGATGACGCCCTCCACGAAGACGGTGTGCTCGTAGAGGGCCACGAGCTGACCGAGGACGGAGGGGGTGAGCTTCGGGGCCAGGATGGTCGAGCTCGGGTGGTTGCCGGGCATGACCTTGTGGGGCACCACGCCGGCGGGCGTGCCGTCGGCCGCCACCTCCTCGGCCGTCCGGCCGAAGGCCAGGGCCTTGGTCTGGGCCAGGCAGTTGGCCACGAGGAGGTCGTGGCGGTCGGCGTCCTCACGGGTCGATTCGGCGAAGACGAGGAAGTCGGCCGGCACCAGCGTCGTCCCCTGGTGGAGCAGCTGGTAGAAGGCGTGCTGGCCGTTGGTCCCCGGCTCGCCCCAGAAGATCTCGCCGGTGGCCGTGGTGACGGGGGTGCCGTCGAGCCGGACCGACTTCCCGTTGGACTCCATGGCCAGCTGCTGCAGGTAGGCCGGGAAGCGGGAAAGGCGCTCGCTGTAGGGGAGGACGGCGTGGGTCTCGGCACCGAAGAAGTCCCGGTACCAGACGTTGAGGACCCCTTGGAGGACGGGCAGGTTGGCCTCGAAGGGGGCCGTGGCGAAGTGACGGTCGATGGTGTGGAAGCCGGCCAGCATGTCGGCGAAGGCCTCGGGGCCGATGGCCACCATGAGGGCGAAGCCGATGGCCGAGTCGAACGAGTAGCGCCCGCCGACCCAGTCCCAGAAACCGAACATGTTGGCCGGGTCGATGCCGAAGGCCCGGACGCCTGCGTCGTTGGTGGAGACGGCCACGAAGTGCCGGGCCACCGCCTCCTCGCCGGCGCCGAGCCCGTCGAGGAGCCACCGCCGGGCCGCTGCCGCGTTGGTGAGCGTCTCGAGCGTGGTGAACGTCTTGGAACAGACCACGACGAGCGTCTCGGCCGGATCGAGGTCGTGGGTCTTGGCCCACAGGTCGACCGGGTCGACGTTGGACACGAACCGGAAGGTCATCTCCGGGGTGGCGTAGTCGGCCAGGGCGGCGGTGGCCATGGCCGGACCGAGGTCGGAGCCGCCGATCCCGATGTTGACCACGGCCCGGATGCGCCGGCCGGTGTGGCCGGTCCACGACCCCGACCGGATGCGCACGGCCACCTCGGCCATGTGATCGAGCACGGCGTGCACGTCGGCCACCACGTCGCGCCCGTCGAGCTCGAGGGTGGTGCCCCGCGGCATGCGCAGGGCCACGTGGAGCACGGCGCGGTCCTCGGTGGCGTTGATCCGCCGACCGGCGAACATGGCGTCACGTCGCTCGGCCACCCCAGCCCGCCGGGCCAGGGCCGCCAGCGCAGCGAGGACCCCGTCGTCCACCCGGTGCTTGGAGTAGTCGAGGACGAGGTCCCCGGCCGAGGCGACCAGGCGTGTCCCCCGCTCGGGATCGTCGGCGAAGAACCGGCGGAGGTGCCGGGCGCGCACCTCCTCGAACCGCGCCTGCACGGCGCGCCACTCCTCGGTGGAGGTGATGTCCGTCTCCGCCACGCTCGCGTCCATGGCCCTGCCTCCTCGTCTCGTGCCTCCGGGGGTCGGGTGACGGCCCCGGGAGGCGACTGTAGGGGTCCCTGCGGCACCGCGATGAGGAATTACCGAGTGATCACCTTCCGGTGACCCGTCGGTGAGGGTCCGTTCACCCGACCTCCGTAGGGTGACCGGTGATGGCAGTCCACCCCCAGGCCCACTGCCCGACCCCCGTGCGGGACCTCCGCCGGCGGACGGCGCCGGTCCCCGGGATGGCCTGGCGTCCGGGGGCGTGGCCCCCGCCGCCTCTCACGGCAACCCTGCCGCTCCCGGCCCCGCCGGTCATGCGGTCCAGCAGCGGCTCGACCGCCCGGACGCGTCGCCGGAGCGGCGCCACCGGCGGTTGCGTCCTGTTCCGGGACGCCACGGGCCCGTCGTGACCCTGGCGTCCCGCGAAGTCGACCGGTCGCAGCCCACCGGGGAGGTGCCGCCGACCGTCCTCGTCATCGCCGGTGACGGCGCCGGGCGCCGGGACCTGGCCGCCACCCTGTCCGTCGAGGGCTTCGACGTGATGACCGCGGACGGCAGCGAGGAGGGCCTCGACGTCCTGGCCTCGTCGCCGGCGCCGTCCCTCGTCCTGCTGGACGCCCGGCTCGGCGACCCGGTCGGCTTCAGCGTCTTCCGGCAGATCGTCGCGGCCGTGCCCGAGGTGCCGGTCGTGACCGTGACCGCCACCGGCGACGAGCTCGACGCCGTGCTGGCCCTGGACGCCGGCGCCGCCGACCACCTCACCAGACCGGTGCGGTCCCGTGAGCTCGGCGCCCGTCTCCGGGCCGTACTGCGCCGCACGGGCACCCGGCCCGCGCCGCCGCCCGGCGCCCCCGACGGGATCTACCGCCTCGGCCCGGTCACCCTCGACGTCGCCCGCCGAGAGGCGACCGTCGACGGCCGGAACGTCACGCTCTCCGCCAAGGAGTTCGGCCTGCTCGCCCTCCTCGTGTCCGAGACCGGCCACGTCGTGAGCCGCCGGCAGTGCCTGGACCGCATCTGGCGCGACCGTCCCACCGGGCAGAGCCGGACGGTCGACACCCACGTGAAGCGGCTCCGCCGGAAGATCGAAACCGAGCCGTCCGCGCCACGCCACATCCTCACCGTCCGGGGGATCGGCTACCGCTTCACTCCCTAGGGGTCCTCCCGGCGCCGTGGCCGATACCCTCCCCCATGTCGCCCCGTGGCGCACGGGCGGACCCCCAGGGAGTGAGGCCCCGCCCGCCGCCGG
>DAHVAJ010000045.1 GCA_027314705.1 Acidimicrobiaceae bacterium | reverse complement strand
CTGCCCGTCCGTGGAGGGCGAACTCCTCGGTCAGCGCGGTCACGTCGGCGGGGCCGAGGCGACGGTAGGCCCCGCCGTCACATCCCGGCCGCCAGTACACCGGATCGGTGCAGACCCAGGCATCGCGCCGCAGCCCCGGCTTGGTGATCTTGCCCGTGGCGGTGAGCGGCAGCGCCGGAACCACCCGCACGAAGCGGGGCGCCCACTTGGTCCCGAGGTCGGACTGGTCGGAGAGGAACCGGTCGAGCCCTCCGGCCACCCGGTCGGGGTCGGCGCCGGGCTGCAGCTCGACGGCGGCCATGACCTGGTCCCCGGTCCGGGGATCGGGGACGGCGTACACGGCCGCCGCCACCAGGTCCGGGTGGCGGCCGAGGATCCGCTCGACAGGGGCGGCCGAGAAGTTCTCCGAGTCGACTCGCAGCCAGTCGTCCTTGCGGCCGGCGAACCAGACGAAGCCGTCCTCGTCGACGTAGGCCAGGTCGCCCGTCCAGTACCAGCCGTTGCGCAGCCGCTCGGCATCGGCTTCGGGATGGCGCCAGTACCCCTCGAAGGCGCTGGTCCCCGACCGGTTCACGAGCTCGCCGATGGCGCGCTCGGGGTTCTCCATGCGCCCACCGGGCCCGAAACGGGCCGCCTCGCACTGCTCGCCCGACTCCGGGTCGAGTACGGCCACGCCCTCGCCGGGCCGACCCAGCGCCCCCTCGGGCGTGTCCGGTCCCCGGTTGATGGCCAGCCCGCCCTCGCTCGAGCCGTAACCCTCCACGAGCGTGCACCCGAAGCGGCGGGCGAACTCGGCCCGGTCGCGGGCCGAGGCCTCGGTGCCGAACCCCCGGGTGAGCGCGGTGTCGGCGTCGTCGGACCGTTCGGGCGTGGCCAGGATGTACGCCAGCGCCTTCCCGACGTAGGTGAACCGGGTGGCGCCGTAGCGGCGGGCGTCACGGATGAACCCGGAGGCGCTGAATCTCGGCGTGAGGGCCATCCGGGCACCGGCGGCGAGCGCCGGGGCCCACAGGGCCATAATGGCGTTGCCGTGGAAGAGGGGCATGGGGCAGTAGCAGACGTCGTCGGCCGTGAACTCGTAGTACTCGAGGGCCCGGAGCGCGATGTCGGCCAGGCGCCCCTGGGTGCACTGCACGGCCTTGGGCGTGCTGGTCGTCCCGGAGGTGAACAGGAGGAGGAAGAGCTGTTCCCGGGTGGGCCGGGCGCCGGCACGGCCGACGTCTCCATCGGTCGGCGGCGCCGCGTCGCGGTCGACCCGGACGGTGCGCTCCTGAGGCACGCCGGTGTCGAGGCCGTCGAGCAGGGCCGCCCCCGGGGCGTCAGTCACCAGGGCGGCACACTCGGTGAAGGTGATGTCCCGGGCCAGCTCCGCGCCCCGCCGGGTCGGGTTGATGCCGACCACCACGGCCCCGGCCAGTGCGGCTCCTCCCAGCCAGAAGAGGTAGTCGGGCACGTTCTCGAGCAGCACGCCGATGTGGAAGGGTGCGTCGGGGTCCTCCGGACGCAGGGCCTCGGCCCACCGGGCTCGGGTCCGGCTCTCCTGGACCACCTGGCGCCAGGTCCACCGCCCGTCCCCGGCGGCGAGCCCGATGCTGTCGTCCCCGGCGCGGGCCTCGAGCAGGTCGGCCACGGTGGCCTGACCGAAGGCGGGGACGGGCGCAGGGCGCGGGCCCCCGGGGTCGGACGGTGTCACTCGGCTCCTCCCCTTCCGTGTTGGTGTGGATCGCTCCGCAGCCGTCTCGCCGCCCGACCGCCCGCGAACACGGGTGCCGGGCCGTGACCTCCCGTCCCGGGCCCGGGCGAGCCGGTGGCCGGCCGTCCCTCGTCCCTCGGGTTCCGGGAGCACTCCCGGGCCACGGCCGCGGCGGTCACCACGGCCGACAGGTCGGCGACCACCGACGACCCTACCGTCGTCCGGGCCGGCCTCGGGGTCCGAGCGTGCTCCCCGTCGTGTGCCGACCGGGCCGGGGCTCGCGGCCCGGGTGGGACCAATGGCCCTGGTGGAGGCCTGTGCCCGGGCGCAGGCTCAGACGGTGACCGTGACACGCGACAGCGACCGGGCCGTGCCCGCCGGCGCGACCGCCGGCCGGGCGGGGCGGGCACGCTTCGAGGATCGGCCGCTCCTGGTCTTCTGGGAGACGACGACGGCCTGCGACCTCGCCTGCCGGCACTGCCGGGCCTCGGCCCAGCCCGATCCCGGGGCGGGCCAGCTCACCACCGAGGAGGGCCGGGCGCTGATCGACGATCTGGCCCGCCTCGGCCGACCGCGGCCCATCCTCATCCTGACCGGCGGCGACTGCCTCAAACGCGAGGACCTCCTCGAACTGGTGGCCCACGCCGAACGGCTGGCGGTGCCGGTGGCCCTGGCCCCGTCGGTAACCCCGCAGCTCGCCGACCCGGTCCTCCTGGCCGTGCGCGCCCACGGGGTGACGACCATGTCTCTGAGCCTGGACGGCGCCACCGCTGCCACCCACGACGCGGTCCGTGGCATCGCCGGTCACTTCGACGCCACGGTGGAGGCCATCGCACGCCTCAAGGGCCACGGGTCGACGGTCCAGGTCAACACCACGGTCATGGGCCCCAACCTCGAGGAGCTCGCCGACGTGGCCGCGACCATCCACGATCTCGGCGTCGACATCTGGGAGGTGTTCTTCCTCATCGCCACCGGACGGGGGACCGACGTGCCGGAGACGAGCGCGATCCAGAACGAGGACGTGTGCGAATTCCTCGTCGACGCGTCGCGCTACGGCATGACGGTCCGGACCGTCGAGGCTCCGTTCTTCCGCCGGGTCGCACTGGCTCGCCGTTCCGCTCCGCCCGATGGCGGGGCACTGTACCGGCGGCTCCGGACCCGACTCGTCGATCGTCTGGGCGAGCCCGCCCTCCCGGTCAGGGCTCCGAGCGCGGCGACCCGGGACGGCAAGGGGGTGATCTTCGTGGCCGCCAACGGGGACGTCTTCCCTTCGGGCTTCATGCCCCTCAAGCTGGGCAACGTGCGAGAGCAGCGTCTGGTCGACGTCTACCGTGACCATCCCCTGCTCCGTGCCATCCGGGCGGCCGAATTCGTCGGCCCCTGCGGGGGGTGTGCGCACGCCGAGCTGTGCGGCGGGTCGAGGGCCCGGGCCCTGGCCGCCACCGGGGACCCGCTCGGGTCGGACCCCGGGTGCCTGCTCGTCACTTCGGGCACCGACGCCGGGGCGCCCGACCGGGAGCCGTCCCGGCGGAACGTCGGGGTCTGAGCCGGCCCGGGTCCGGTCCTGAGACGAGGGGTCGGTCGGAGCGATGGGCCGTCCCGCGGTGCCCGGGACCCGGCGGGGCGGTGGCGGCGGCGCTCAGGTCCGGAACCGCACCGGAAGTGCCACGGGACCCCGGACGACGAGGGACGACGCGTAGGTGACCGCGTCGCTCGCCAGCTCGAGGCCGGCCGACCGGGCCAGCAGGCCGGCCAGGGCCACCTCGGTCTCCATGCGGGCCAGGTGGGTGCCGAGGCAGTGGTGGACGCCGAAGCCGAAGGCCAGGTGTGGGTTGGGGGTGCGGGTGAGGTCCAACCGGTCCGGGTCGGGGAACTGGGCCGGGTCGCGGTTGGCCGCGGCCAGGAGCAGGAGGACGAACTCCCCCCGGTTGAGCGTGGTCCCGCCGAGCTCGACCGGCTCGGTGACCACCCGCCCGGTGAGCTGCACCGGCGAGACGAAGCGGGCCAGTTCCTCGACGGCGGTGGGCAGGGCGCCGGGATCGTTCCGGAGCCGTGCCATCGTCTCGGGTCGCTGGAGCAGGACGTGGGTGCCGCCGGCGACCAGGTGGGCGGTCGTCTCGTGGCCGGCGACCATGAGGAGCATGACGGTCGAGACGACCTCGTCCTCCGAGAGGGTCTCTCCACCGTCCTCGACCTCGACCAGCCGGCTGAGCAGGTCGTCTCCGGGCCGGGCCCGGCGCTCGGTGATGAGCTCCGAGAGGTAGTCGGTGAACGCCGCGGCGGTCTCCCGGCAGGTCCCGATGGTCTCCTCGGTGAGGAGGTAGTCGGGGTCGAGACTTCGGGCCAGGTCGGCCGACCAGGACTGGAGCAGGGCCCGGTCGGCCAGGGGCAGGCCCAGGAGCTCGCAGATGATCCGCACGGGCAGGGGGTAGGCGAACTCCTCGACGATGTCGATCACCCCGGACTCGAGCGCGTCATCGAGGAGGTCGACCACGATGCCCTCGGCCTTGGCCCGGAGGCCGTCCACCATCGGCGGGGCGAAGGCCTTGCTGACCAGGCGCCGAAGCCGCGTGTGATCCGGCGGGTCCTGGAAGAGGAACGGACGGAGCTCGAGGAGGGCGCCGCCGAAGGGCCCGGGCCGGTCGAGGTCGAGCGAGCGGCTGTCCGAGCTCAGCCGGCGGTCGTGGAGGAGGGTGCGGCACTCCTCGTAGCGCGTGACGACCCACAGGTCGAGACCGTCGAGGCGGTGGATGGGGTCGCGCTCACGCAGCGCCGCGTAGTGAGGGTACGGGTCCTGGACCCACTCCGGGGCCAGCGGGTCGAAGACCGGGGCCCCCATGGAGGCGCCGGTGGTGGTCGGTGCGGGGAGCACGGGGCGCGCCTCGGTCCTGGTCATCCGTGATCGCCTTCCTCGTGCGGGACCGGACGCGGGGCGCCGGAGCCGCTTGGCCATGCCGGCGGCACGACCTGCGTCCATCGAGCCGATCGGTCGAGCAACGGCATAGTAACGAAGTCGACCATTCCGGGCCCGTCCTTGAGCATTCTCCCTGGTAGGGCTGGCGGTGCCACCCGAGACCGTCGTGTGCCCCCCCACTCGGCCGGGCGTCCGCGGCCAGGTCCTGTTGCCTCACGTCAAATCCTCCGCGAAGCCTGATTCATTGCCTCACGTAAAACCTCCGGATCGTCGTGGTGGTTGAAGGAGCGGTTGACGGGGGGCTTGACCGGGGCCGGAGTCTTGGAGAGGGCCAGGCCTTCGAGCCGTGTGGTGAGGGCCCGGATCTCCCGGTAGAGGGTGCCGGGGTAGATCCTGGCGTGCTTGGCCCGCAGCGACCGCTTGGTGGCGTCCGTGACGCGCTGGTCGGCCAGGACCCGGGCGAACGGGGTCTGGGCGGTGTCGTAGCGCTTGGTGACCTTGGCCCCGTGGCGCTGCTTGGAGACCAGCTG
>DAHVAJ010000042.1 GCA_027314705.1 Acidimicrobiaceae bacterium | reverse complement strand
GGGTGGTGGTGGTGGTGGGCCACCGGGCCGAGTGGGTGACCAAGACGCTCGTCGAGCACGCCCCGGCGGGCATGGCCATCGAGTTCGTCGAGCAGCTCGAGCAGCGCGGGACCGGCGACGCCATGTCCGTGGCCCTGACCGGACTGCCCGACGACGACGACGGGGACGTGGTGGTCCTCCCCGGGGACACCCCCCTGCTGCGGCCGGGCACCCTCGCCCACCTGGTGCGGGTCCACCGCCACTCGGACCAGGCGGCCACCTTGCTCACCGCGGTCCTCGACGACCCGACCGGCTACGGCCGGGTGGTGCGCGGCCGGGACGACGCCGTGGCCCGGGTGGTGGAGGAGGGCGACGCCACCGACGAGGAGCGACGGGTCCAGGAGGTCAACACCTCGATGTACTGCTTCCGGCGGAGCGTGCTGGCCCCGTCGCTGCGCCGCCTGAGCCCGGCCAACGTGCAGGGCGAGTACTACCTGACCGACGTGGTCGGGGTCCTCTACGAGGCCGGTCACCGGGTCGGCACGGTGGTGGTCGAGGACACCATGGAGGTGGCCGGGGTCAACGACCGCGCCCAGCTGGCCGTGGCCGAGGCCGAGCTGCGCGACCGCATCAACGAGCGCTGGATGCGCCGGGGGGTCACCATGTGGGACCCCCAGACCACCTACGTCGACGTCGACGTGCAGCTGGCCACCGACGTCGTCCTCCTGCCCGGGGTCATCCTCCAGGGCGCCTGCGTGGTCGGGGAGCACGCCGAGATCGGCCCGGACGCACGGCTCGTGGACTCGACCGTCGGCGAGGGGGCCGTGGTGGCCCAGAGCGTGTGCCGGCGCTCGACGATCGGCGCCGACGCCCGCGTCGGGCCGTTCGCCGTGCTGTCCGAGGGCAGCGAGGTGCCCGCCGGGGCGTCGGTCGGCCCGGCGGCCGTCCCCCCGGACCCTCCCGGCGGAGCGCGGTAGCGTCGGGCCATGGAATTCACCCCCCGCCGCCGCCTCGAGCTCTTCTCGGGCCGCTCCCACCCCGAGCTGGCCCACGAGATCGCCGAGCAGCTCGGGGTGGAGCTGGGCGAGCCCAACCTGCGCGAGTTCGCCAACGGCGAGATCCACTGCCGGTTCGACACCTCGATCCGGGGGAGCGACGTCTTCATCGTGCAGACTCACTGCGGGCCGGTGAACGACTCCCTCATGGAGCACCTCATCATGATCGACGCGGCCAAGCGGGCCTCGGCCAAGCGGATCACCGCGGTGTGCCCCTACTACGGCTACTCCCGCCAGGACCGCAAGGCCACCGGCCGTGAGCCCATCACGGCCAAGCTGGTGGCCGACATGCTCTCGGTGGCCGGCGCCGACCGGGTCGTCTCGGTGGACCTCCACTCCGGGCAGATCCAGGGGTTCTTCGACGTCCCCTTCGACCATCTGACCGCCGCCCCGGTGCTGGTCGAGTACCTCCGCGCCCACCTGAGCGACGACCTGGTGGTGGTGGCCCCCGACGCCGGACGGGTGAAGGTGGCCGAGCGCTTCAGCCAGCAGCTCACCGCCGACCTGGCCGTGGTGCACAAGCGACGCCTGCGGGGCGCGGCCAACCGGGTGGAGGCCCTCCAGGTGGTGGGTGACGTCCAGGGCCGCCGGTGCGTGCTCATCGACGACATGATCGACACCGCCGGCACCATCGTCGCCGCGGCCGAGATCCTGGCCGACCGGGGGGCGGCCGAAGTGTGGTGCATGGCCACCCACGCCGTCCTCTCCGACCCGGCCGTCGACCGCCTGAAGAACTCGGCCCTGACCAGGGTGGTGGTGACCAACACCCTGCCCATCCCCCAGGACCGGCAGTTCGACAAGCTCGAGATCCTCTCGGTCGCCCGGCTCATCTCCGACGCCATCGACGCGGTGTTCGAGGACACCTCGGTCTCGGAGATCTTCGGCGGCGAGAACCTGGCCTGACGGTGGGGAGGTCCCGGGCCCCGAGGCCAGCCCGGGGTCGCGCCCGGTGATCCGGGCGGTCATGTTCGACTTCGGCGGCGTGCTCACCACGAGCCCGTTCGAGGCCTTCGCCCGCTTCGAGCGCGCCCGCGGCCTGCCGACCGGCTTTCTCCAGCTGGTCAACTCGACCGACCCGCACGACAACGCCTGGGCCCGGCTCGAGCGCGGCGACCTCGACGTCGCCGGCTTCGCCCGGGCCTTCGAGGCGGAGTCCCGCGCCCTCGGCCACGGCGTCGACGGGCGCGACGTGCTGGGCCTGCTCGGCGGCGACCTGCGCCCGGAGATGGTCGAGGCGGTGCGGCGGTGTGGCGCGCGCTTCGCCACGGCGTGCGTCACCAACAACTTCACCCCCGAGGAGACGGCCGCCCCACCCGGGGTGGCCGCCGCCTTCGACCTCTTCGACGTGGTGGTCGAGTCGCGCACGGCGGGGGTGCGCAAGCCCGAGCCCCGCATCTACCGGCTGGCCTGCGAGGCGGTCGGGGTCGGACCCGAGGAGGTCGTCTACCTCGACGATCTCGGGATCAACCTCAAGCCGGCTCGGGCCATGGGAATGCACACCATCAAGGTCGACGACCCGTCCGCGGCCTTGTCCGAACTGGCCGCCGTCACCGGGCTCGACCTCGTCGGCTGACCGCGCCGCCCCGGCGGGCACCGGTGTCCGGCAGCTCCGGCGGCGGGCGGCCCCGGCGCGGCCCCGGGGGCCGAGGGCCGGCCCCGCTACCATGCCCGGACAGACCAGGCCCCCGACAGGAGGTGCGGCAGCCATG
This sequence comes from Acidimicrobiaceae bacterium, assembly GCA_027314705.1. Classification (GTDB taxonomy): domain Bacteria; phylum Actinomycetota; class Acidimicrobiia; order Acidimicrobiales; family RAAP-2; genus Bog-756. Next base: position 20,605 of record DAHVAJ010000042.1, on the reverse strand, counting down.
GCCGCGGAGTTCCAGGGACGGATCGGACGGGACTGGCGCACGTCGGAGCCGTGGTGGCCGCCCGAGCCGAGGTGGCCCGACGGTGCGCCCAACGTCGCGCTGATCGTCCTCGACGACGTGGGCTTCGCCCAGCTCGGGTGCTACGGCTCCGACATCGACACCCCGGTCCTCGACGGCCTGGCCGCCGGCGGCGTGCGGCTGGCCAATTTCCACACCACCGCCCTGTGCTCGCCCACACGCGCCTGCCTGCTCACCGGGCGCAACCACCACCGCAACGCCATGGGCCGGGTGGCCGACCTGGCCACCGGCTTCCCCGGCTACTGGGGCCGCCCACCGCAGGAGAACGGCTTCCTCTCGGAGATCCTCCGTGACCGCGGCTACGCCACCTACGCGGTGGGCAAGTGGCACCTCACCCCCGACGACGAGACCCACATGGGGGCTCCCCGCACCACCTGGCCGCTCGGGCGGGGGTTCGACCGCTGGTACGGCTTCCACGGTGGCGAGACCCACCAGTTCGTCCCCGCCCTCCACCACGACAACCACTCGGTCCGCCCGCCCCGCCCGATCGGGGAGGGGTACCACCTCACCACCGACCTGGCCGACCACGCCATCACCTTTCTCGGCGACCTGCGGGCGGTCGACGGCGACCGCCCGTTCTTCCTCTACCTCTGCCCGGGTGCGTGCCACTCGCCCCACCAGGCGCCCCGGCCGTGGATCGACCGCTTCCGGGGGCGGTTCGACGACGGTTGGGACGCCTGGCGCGACCGCGCCCTGGCCCGCCAGCTCGAGCTCGGCGTCGTCCCCGAGGGCACCGGGCTCGCCCCCCGGCCGCCGTGGGTGCCGGCCTGGGACGGCCTGGGGCCGGCCGAGCGCGCCGTGGCCGCCCGGTTCATGGAGTGCTTCGCCGCCTTCCTGGCCCACACCGACGCCGAGATCGGTCGGGTGCTGTCCTTCCTCGAGGACCTCGGCGAGCTCGACGACACCCTGGTCGTCGTGGTCTCCGACAACGGGGCCAGCGCCGAGGGAGGCGCCGAGGGCTCGATCAACGACGTCCGACTGAGCAACCTCGACCCGGCCCCGGTCGCCGAGATGCACGACCGGCTGGAGGAGATCGGTGGTCCCCTCACCCACAACAACTACCCGTGGGGCTGGACGATGGCCGGCAACACGCCGTTCAAGCGATGGAAGCGCGAGGTCCACGCCGGCGGGGTGGCCGACCCCTGCATCGTGCACTGGCCCCGGGGGCCGGTGGCCACCGGGGCCGTGCGCCACCAGTTCGCCCACGCCGTCGACGTGCTGCCCACGGTGCTCGAGCTGGTGGGCGTCGAACCGCCGGCGGTGCTCGACGCCCGCGCCCAGTCGGCCATCGACGGTGTGAGCTTCGCCTACCTCCTGGGCCACGAGGGCGCCACGGCGCCGGGCCGGCACCGCACCCAGCACTTCGAGATGTTCGGCTCGAGGGCGCTCTACCACGACGGGTGGAAGGCGGTCACCTTCCACCCCGTCGGCCCCCTCTACGACGACGGGCTCGACCCCAACGCGCCCTTCGACGACGACGTCTGGGAGCTCTACCACGTGGCCGAGGACGTGGCCGAGCTCCACGACCTGGCCGCCGACCGCCCCGAGCTGCTCGAGGACCTGGTCGGGCGGTGGTGGGAGGAGGCCGAGCGCAACCAGGTCCTGCCCCTCGACAACCGGGTCCTGTGGACCCTGGCCCACCCCAAGCCGAGCCGGCTGGCCGCCCGTGACCGGGCCCGGTACTTCGCCGGTGGCGCCCAGGTCCCCGAGCGGGTGGCGGTCGACGTGCGCAACCGCTCGCACGCCCTGGTGGTCGACCTGACCGTGCCCGCTGGGGTCGTGCCCGAGGGCGTGCTCCTGGCCCTGGGCTCGGCCCTCGGGGGCTGGTCCCTCCACCTCCTCGACGGACGACCCCGGTACGTGCACAACCTCTACGGCAAGGAACGCCACGTGGTGGCGGCTGCCGCCGGCGTCGGCCCCGGCCGCCACCGGGTCGAGTACGAGTTCACCAAGGACGACGGCCTCGGAGGCCGGGGCGTCCTGCGCCTGGACGGCGAGGTGGTGGGCGAAGGACCCGTCGAGCGGTTCACCCCCTCGGGCTTCAACGGGGTGGGCGCCGGGCTGACCTGCGGCTACGAATGGGGTCCGCCGGTGGGGGAGGGGTACGAGGCCCCCTTCCGGTGCACGGCGGCCATCGACCGGGCCGTGGTCGAGGCCCGCGGCCCGGTGGTGCGCGACCCGCTGGCCGAGCTGGCCGCCATCCTGGCCGAGCAGTAGGGCGCCCCGTCGGGCCCCTCCACCGGGGGCGTGTGGCCCGCCCGACGGGCCGGGGGGTATCATGGCGGGCCGCAGGTGGCGGCCGCACCCGCCCCGGGCGTCCGGACGCCCGGCCGGGAGGCCCGGTCCGGCCACCGTCGCCGTTCCCCCGAGGAGTTCCCGCATGCCCGAGATCACGCTCACCGCCGAGACCGGCCGCCCCACCGGTTCGCGCCCGACCCGCCGCCTGCGGGCCGAGGGCAAGATCCCCGGCGTGGTCTACGGTCACGGCGCCGACCCGCTTCCCGTCACCGTGGGCGCCCGCGAGTTCCAGGTGGCCCTCTCCGGCGAGGCCGGGCTCAACACCCTGCTCGCCCTCCGGGTCGACGGCACCGACCACCTGACCCTCGCCCGCGACATCCAGCGCCACCCGGTCCGCAACGTGGTGACCCACGTCGACTTCCTCATCGTCCGGCGCGACGAGGTCATCAGCGCCGAGGTGCCGGTGACCCTGGTGGGTGAGGCCATCGAGGTCGCCCACGGCGACGGCGTCGTCGAGCAGCAGCTCTTCGCCCTCCACCTGAAGGCCAAGCCTGCGGACATCCCGGCCGCGGTCGAGCTCGACATCTCGGCGCTCACCATCGGGGCCACCCTCCACGTCTCGGACATCTCGCTGCCGTCCGGGGTCCAGCTCGAGTCCGATCTCGAGCTCCCCGTGGTGGCCGGCCTGCCGCCCCGCGTGGCCGCGGTCGCCGCCGGCGAGGGGGCCGAGGAGGGTGCCGAGGCCCCGGCCGGGGAGGCTGCGCCCGCCGCCGAGGCCGAGCCGTCCGGGGACTAGCCCTGCACCGCCCGCGCCGCGGCCCGCTGGGCCCGAGGCGGGGGACCCCGGCCGACCTCCTGGTGGTCGGGCTGGGCAACCCGGGGCCGGAGTTCGCCGGCACCCGCCACAACGTGGGTGCGGACGCCGTCGACCTGCTGGCCGAGCGCCACCACGGCACCCTCTCGTCGGAGAAGGGTCTCGCGGCCCGGGCCGGCGAGGTCCGCATCGGCGAGCGCCGGGTGCTCCTCGCCGTGCCCCTCACCTACATGAACGAGTCGGGCCGGGCCGTGGCCCCGCTGGTGCGGCGGGCCGGGGTCGTGTCCGACGGGCCGGCCGCCGCCCTCGTGGTCGTCCACGACGAGCTCGACCTGCCCAGCGGCCGGGTCAAGGTCAAAGTCGGCGGGGGCACGGCCGGCAACAACGGCCTCCGGTCCGTCCACGACCACCTCCACACCGACGGCTACCTCCGGGTCCGCATCGGCATCGGGAAGCCGCCCGGCCGCCAGTCGGGCGCCGACTACGTGCTCAAGCGGCCGGGGAGCGCCGAGCGCCAGGTCCTGCGCGTGGCCGTCGAGCTGGCCGCCGACGCCGTCGAGGTCATCGCCGCCGAGGGCGTCGAGAAGGCCATGCACCGGTTCAACACCGCCCGGTGAGGCCGCCGGGCGGCGACCGCGCCGGTACCCTTGTCCGGTGAGTCTCCGCTCGCTCCCCCCGGTGCTGCGCAACGAGCCGGCCATGACCGCGACCGTCGGCGCGCCCACGGCCACACTGGCCGTGGGCGGCCAGGCCCAGGCCGCGGTGGTGGCCGGGCTGGTCCACCTGGGGGCGCGCCGCCCGGTGCTGGTCGTCACCCCGACCGGGGCGACCGCCGTCCAGTTGGCCCACGACCTCACCGCCCTCGTCGGCGACGGCGAGGTCGAGCTCTTCCCGGCCTGGGAGACCCTGCCCTTCGAGCGGGTGAGCCCGGACGTGGCCACCATGGGCCGCCGGCTCCGCCTGCTCTGGCGCCTGGCCGGCGGCGACCCGGAGGGCGGGGCGCCGCCCGGGGCCAAGCCCGGCCCGCCCGGCATCGTGGTGGCCCCGGTCAAGGCCGTGCTCCAGCGCCTCGGTCCGTGGCCCACGGCGGCCCGCCCGGTGGTGGTGACCCGGGGCGGCCGCCTGTCCCTCGACCGGTTGGTGGCCGACCTGGTCGGTCGGGGCTACCGGCGCGAGCCGGTGGTCGAGCACCGGGGCGAGCTCGCCGTGCGCGGCGGGATCGTGGACGTCTTCCCGTCCACGGCCGACGAGCCCGTCCGCATCGACCTCTGGGGCGACGAGGTGGACCGCCTCACCCGCTTCGACGTGGCCGACCAGCGTTCGGTGGCCGACCTCGACGAGGCGGTGGTCTTCGGCTGCCGTGAGCTCGTCCCCGACGAGGAGGTCCGCCGCCGGGCCGCCGCCCTGGTCGGCGACGCGCCGTGGGGCCGCCACCAGTGGGAGCGGGTGGCCGACGGCGAGCTCTTCGACGGCATGGAGTCCTGGCTGCCGTGGCTGGCCGGGGGCGACGAGGTGGTGACCGACCTGCTCGGCGAGGGGTCGCTGGTGGTCCTGGTCGACCCCCGCCGGGTGCGCGACCGGGCCGGCGAGCTGCTCGACGAGGAGGCGGCCTTGGCCGAGGCGCTGGCCTCGACCTGGGGCCTCGACGCCGGGGTCGAGGCCCCCCGCCTCCACCTGCCCTACGACCGGCTCCTCGCCGCCACCCCGGCCGGGGTCCTGTCGCTCGTGCCCACCGCCGAGGGACCCGGCGTGCCCCAGGTCGAGAGCCGGGGGTGGGAGCCCATCCTGGGCGACGGCGCCCGGATGGCCGGACAGGTGTCCGCCCTGGTCGGCGCCGGGTACGCCGTCGTGCTGTGCGCCGCCTCCCCGCCGGCCGCCGCCCGCCTGTCGGAGCTCCTCGCCGAAGAGGGCCAGGACGTGCCGGTGGCCACCGAGGGCGAGGACCTGTCCCGGCCCGGGGCCCGCATCGCCGTGGCCTCCCTGGATCGCGGCTTCGTCCTGCCCGGGTGCAAGGTCGCCGTGCTGGCCGAGTCGGACGTCACCGGCCGGCGCCGGCCCCACCGCCAGGCCCGGACCCGGGCCCGCCCGGTCGACGGGTTCTTCGACGACCTCGTGCCCGGCAGCTACGTCGTCCACCGGCAGCACGGGGTGGCCCGCTACGGCGGCATGGTCACCCGCACCATGGGGGGTGCCACCCGCGACTACCTGCTCCTCGAGTACCGGGGCGACGACAAGCTGTACCTCCCCACCGACCAGATCGAGCTCCTCACCCCCTACGCCGGCGGCGACGCCCCGGCCGTGCACCGCCTCGGCGGCGCCGAGTGGCAGAAGGCCCGGGCCAAGGCGCGGGCCGCCGTCCACGAGGTGGCCGAGGAGCTGGTGGCGCTGTACCGGCGTCGCCTGGCCGAGCCCGGCCACGCCTTCGGTCCCGACACGCCTTGGCAGGCCGAGCTCGAAGCGTCCTTCCCCTTCGTGGAGACGGCCGACCAGCGCCGGGCCATCGACGAGGTCAAGGCCGACATGGAGTCGGACCGGTCCATGGACCGGCTGGTCTGCGGCGACGTGGGCTTCGGCAAGACCGAGGTGGCCCTGCGCGCCGTGTTCAAGGCCGTCCAGGACGGCTACCAGGCCGCCGTCCTGGTGCCCACCACCCTCTTGGCCAGCCAGCACACCCAGACCTTCGCCGAGCGGTACGCCCCCTTCCCCCTCCGGGTCGAGATGCTCAGCCGGTTCCTCACCGACGCCCAGGCGAACGAGGTCCTGGCCGGCCTGGCCGACGGCTCGGTCGACGTGGTGGTGGGCACCCACCGCCTGCTCGGCCCCGACGTGGCCTTCAAGAAGCTGGGTCTCCTGGTGGTCGACGAGGAGCAGCGGTTCGGGGTCACCCACAAGGAGGCGATGAAGGCCCTGACCACCGGGGTCGACGTCCTCACCCTCACGGCCAGCCCCATCCCCCGCACCCTCGAGATGGCCCTGACCGGGATCCGCGACCTCTCGATGGTCAACACCCCGCCGGCCGCCCGGCGGCCCATCCTCACCCACGTCGGCGAGTTCGACGAGGCGGCCGCCTCCGAGGCCATCCGCCGGGAGCTCCTCCGCGAGGGGCAGGTCTTCTACGTCCACAACCGCGTCCAGGACATCGACCAGGTGGCCGGCCAGGTGCAGGCCATGGCGCCCGAGGCCCGGGTGGCCGTGGCCCACGGCCAGATGGACGAGGGCACCCTCGAGAAGGTCGTGCTCGACTTCTGGGAGGGCCGCTACGACGTGCTCGTGTGCACGACCATCGTCGAGTCCGGCATCGACATGCCCACGGTCAACACCCTGGTCGTCGACCGGGCCGACCGACTCGGCCTGGGCCAGCTCCACCAGTTGCGGGGTCGGGTGGGGCGGGCCGGCCAGCGGGCCTACGCCTACCTGTTCCACCCGGCCGACCGGGCCCTCACCGAGCAGGCCTATGAGCGCCTCCGCACCATCGGGGACCACACCGAGCTGGGCTCCGGCTTCAAGATCGCCCTGCGCGACCTGCAGATCCGGGGGGCCGGCAACCTGCTCGGGCGCGACCAGTCGGGCCACATCGCCGCCGTGGGCTACGACCTCTACGTCCAGATGGTGTCCGAGGCGGTGGCCGAGCTCAAAGGGGAGCCCCGGCCCCGGCCGGTGGAGCTCGCCCTCGACCTGCCCGACGCCGCCCATCTGCCCCCGTCCTACGTCGAGGCCGAGGACGCCCGCCTCGAGGCCTACCGACGGCTCGCCGCGGTGCACACGGCGGACGAGGTCGACGACGTCCGCCGCGAGTGGGAGGACCGGTTCGGCCCGCCGCCGCCACCGGCGCTCGCCCTGCTCGACGTGGCCCTCCTCCGGGCGGAGTGCCTGCGCCTCGGGGTCTCCGACCTGGCCGTCACCGTGCCCCGGTTCGGCGCGGTGGCGCGGACCCCGCAGGCCACGGCCAAGCTGGCGCCCATCGTGCTGCCGGCCTCCGCCGAGGTTCGGCTCCGGCGCGTCGCCCCGGGGGCCGTCTACCAGGCCGACCAGCACCGCCTGGTGGTCCCGGCCGCCCCCGCCGAGGGGAGCGGGGCCTACGCGCCCGGCCTCGTCGCCCTCCTGCGCGAGCTCGTCCCGTCGGGATGACGGCCCGTCCCGGGACGGTGCGGGGCACCCGGTAGCATCGCCGCAGTGGTGCGTCCTCGAAGCTGGACCAGACCGGCGGGTGCGAGTCCCGTCCGGGTCATCGCCAGAGGGCCGAGGACCGGGCGGCGTTCCCGAAGGGACCGTCGTCCGCCTTCGAGGCCGACGACCGGAACCTCACCGGCGGGATCGACCACGGGACGGTGCGGTCCCCAGTCGGTCAGCGGGTCGCCGATCGACGGGTGCTCCACCTGCTGCGGCCGCGACCGGTGGGCAGCGAGAGGCGGGGAGGCAATTTGCGTGCCGGACCGGTGAACCACTGGACTGCCTCCTGGGTCCACGACCAGGGCCGGCACCAGCTCGAGACAACTCTCCGATACCCGAAGGCAGCGTGACCATGTCGAGAAGACCGTCGGTACGTCGTGTGCGGGACCACCGCTCGCACGGAGCGAGAGGGGGATGGGGAACCGGGCCGTCACCGGCACCGCGCCCCTGACCGCCCGTGAAGCGCACCCTCTCCGGACTGACCGTCGCCGCCGCCATCCTCGCCTCGGGCGCGATCGGCGCCGCCTGCACGGTGACGCCCACGGCGGCGTGGACCAACGGCGACACCATCGCCGTGTCCACCCTCAACGAGGAGCTGTCCGCCCTGAGCGGCACGGCCGCCGGGCAGTGCCTGCTCGAGCTCCAGAACCCCCAGCTCGTCAACTACTCGGGGGTGGGAATCGGAGGGCCGGGCACCTACGCGACGGCCTTCGCCGGCAGCGTGCTGTCCAACCAGATCGGCAACCTGCTGGCCGTCCAGTTCGCCGCCCGTCACGGCGTGACCGTCGACAACGCCGCGCTGGCCACCGCCGAGGGCGACTACGCCGCCCTGCTCGACGGCGAGATCAGCGCCAACCTGCAGCAGACCTCCTCGGTGGGCTCCGCCTCGGCCTGCCAGAACCCCGACGGATCGGCCCTCACCGGCGCCCAGCTCCTGGCCGGCCTCCCGCCGTCGGTGCGGACGGCCCAGATCCGCAACCAGGCGGTCGACGATGCGCTGCTGGCCCGCGGGGCCGACCTCTCCGACCGGGCCGTCCTGGCCTACTACGAAGCCAACCCGTCACAGTTCACCGTCGACTGCGTGAGCGTCATCGCCACGGACACCCAGACCCACGCCGACCAGCTGGTGACGCGGCTGCAGCAGGGCGCCTCCTTCGCCGCGGTGGCCCGGACCGACTCCCTCGACACCCAGACGGCACCCAACGGGGGCCAGCTCGGCTGCTCGTTCACGCAGTCCCGCGTGGAGCAGGCCCTCCAGCTCACCTCGGTGCCGGTGGGCCGGCCGATCGCGCCGGTGCAGGCGTCGAGCGGACAGTGGCTCATCTACGAGGTGACCAACCAGTCGGTCCAGCCCGTCACCGCCGTGGCCGGCACGATCCGCCAGGAGCTCCTGCGCGCGAACGCCAACGTGGCCCGGGTGAGCACCGAGCTGGTGGGCTTCGCCCGCCGGTCGGACATCTCCGTGAACCCGCAGTACGGCACCTGGGCCGGCCTGCACATCGCCCCGCCCCGGACGCCCCCCGAACGCTTCCTGCTCCCGGCGCAGCTGCCCGCGGTCCATGCCGCCGCCGGGATCGGCCAGGGGTGAGCGGGCGGTGGCCGCCGGGCCCGCCCCGAGCCCCCGCATCGACGTCGTCGGCCTCGGGCCGGCCGGCCCCGACCTGGTCACCGCCGGCACCCTCGCCCTCCTGACGTCCGGGGCCACGGTCCTCCTGCGGACCGCCCGCCACCCGGCTGCCCGGGTGGCCACCGGGGCCCGCTCCTTCGACGCCCACTACGAGCGGGCCGACACCTTCGAGGACGTCTACCGGGCCATCGCCGACGACGTGGTGGCCGCGGCCCTCGCCGACGGGCCGGTGGTCTACGCCGTCCCCGGCTCGCCCTCGGTGGCCGAGCGGACCGTCGCCCTGCTGGTCGCCGACCCCCGGGTGGCGTCCGGGGCGGTCGCCCTCGAGGTCCACCCCGCCCTCTCCTTCCTCGACCTGGCCTTCACCCGGCTCGGGGTCGACCCGGTGGCCACCGGCGTGCGCGTGGTGGACGCCGGGCACTTCGCCGTGGGCGCGGCCGGCGAGCGCGGCCCCCTCGTCGTGGCCCAGTGTTGGAGCCGGGAGGTGCTGTCGGAGGTCAAGCTCTCGGTGGCGGACGCCCCCGCCGAGCCGGTCACCGTCCTCCACCACCTCGGTCTCCCCGACGAGCGCATCTCGGAGGTGGCCTGGGACGACCTCGACCGGGAGGTCGAGCCCGACCACCTGACCTCCCTGTGGGTGCCCCGCCTCGCCGCCCCCGTCGCCGGCGAGCTCGTCGCCCTCGAGGAGCTGGTGCGCACCCTGCGGGCCCGGTGTCCCTGGGACCGGGTCCAGACCCACGCCTCGCTCGGCCGCCACCTGCTCGAGGAGGCCCACGAGGTGCTCGAGGCCATCGACGCCGTCGCTGCCGTGGACGAGGCCGCCGAGGACGAGGCCGCCGGCGCCGTCGAGGCCGCCGGGTCCGTCGAGGCCGCCGGGTCCGACGGTCCGGTCGGGTCCGGCGGTCCGGTCGGGTCCGGCGGCGCGGCGGGGTGGGCCGTGGTCGGGACCGGAGGCTCCGAGGCCGAGGAGGCGGCCGTCGCCCACCTCGAAGAGGAGCTCGGCGACCTCCTCTTCCAGGTCTACTTCCACGCCGTCCTGGCCGCCGAGGCCGGCCGGTTCACCCTCGCCGACGTGGCCCGCGGGGTCCACGACAAGCTGGTGGCCCGTCACCCGCACGTCTTCGGCGAGGTGGAGGCGGCCACGGCCGACGCCGTGGCCGCCAACTGGGAGGCCATCAAGCAGGCGGAGAAGGGCCGGGACCGGGTCACCGAGGGGATCCCGGCCTCGTTGCCGGCGCTGGCCCTGGCGGCCAAGCTCCAGCGGAAGGCGGCGGCCGTGGGGATGGTCCAGCCCGGCCTGGCCGACGAGGTGGCCCGGGTGACCGCCGGCCTGGCCGTGCTGGGCCGGGCCGACACCGGGGCGGTGACCGACGGCGCGGGCGGTGGTCGGGCCCGGGCCGCGGCCGTGGCCGAGGTGCTCTTCGCCGCCGTCGGGGTGGCCCGCGTCCTCGGGGTCGATCCCGAGACGGCCCTCCTGGCCCGGGCCGGCGCCTTCCGGGACGAGGTCGACCGGGCCGGCTGACGGCCGTCCGGGGGACCGCGCCGGCCGGTCCGGGCGGGGGGAGAATGCCCTGGTCCGGGAGCCCGCCGATGGTAGCGTTCGCCACACAGCGAACAGGAGCGACGACGCAGCGTGAGCGTGATCGAGCAAGTCATCGGGCGGGAGGTCCTCGACTCCCGGGGCAACCCGACGGTCGAGGTGGAGGTGGTGCTCGACTCGGGGGCGGTCGGTCGGGCCATCGTGCCCTCGGGTGCCTCGACCGGATCGTTCGAGGCCGTCGAGCTGCGGGACGGCGGCGAGCGCTACCGGGGCAAGGGCGTGCGCACCGCCGTGGGCCACGTCAACGGCGAGATCGCCGAGTTCCTCGAGGGGTTCGACGCCCTCGACCAGCGGGCCGTCGACCTGGCCATGATCGATGCCGACGGCACCCCCAACAAGGGCCGGCTGGGGGCCAACGCCGTCATCGGCGTGTCCCTGGCCACGGCCCGGGCCGCGTCCGAGGAGCTCGGCCTGCCCCTCTACCGCTACGTGGGGGGCGCCGGCGCCCACGTGCTGCCCGTGCCCATGATGAACGTGGTCAACGGGGGCGCGCACGCCGACAACTCCGTCGACCTCCAGGAGTTCATGCTCGTGCCGGTCGGTGCCGCCTCCTTCGCCGAGGCTCTGCGGTGGGGGGTCGAGACGTACCACGCCCTGGCCGAGGTGCTCCACCACCGGGGGCTGTCGACCGCCGTGGGCGATGAGGGGGGGTTCGCCCCCGACCTGGCCCACAACGAGGACGCGGTGCGGATCCTGGTCGACGCCATCGAGGCCGCCGGGCGGGTGCCGGGCGACGAGGTGGCCATCGCCATGGACCCGGCTGCCAGCGAGTTCTACCGGGACGGCCAGTACGTGTTGGCCGGCGAGGGACGGACCCTCTCCTCCGACGAGCTGGTGGCCTACTGGGTCGACCTGGTCGGGCGGTACCCGATCGTCTCCCTCGAGGACGGCATGGCCGAAGACGACTGGGACGGTTGGGCCGCCCTCACCACCGAGCTCGGCGGCCGCGTCCAGTTGGTGGGCGACGACGTGTTCGTCACCAACGAGGACCGGCTGCGCCGCGGGATCGAGACCTCGACGGCCAACGCCATCCTGGTCAAGGTCAACCAGATCGGGACCCTCACCGAGACGCTCGGGACCATGGACCTGGCCACCCGCCACGCCTACGCGTGCGTGATGTCCCACCGGTCGGGGGAGACCGAGGACACCACCATCGCCGACCTGGCCGTGGCCACCAACTGCGGACAGATCAAGACCGGCGCGCCGGCCCGATCGGACCGGGTGGCCAAGTACAACCAGCTCCTGCGCATCGAGGAGGAGCTCGGCGAGTCGGCTGCCTACCGGGGCGGCGCGGCCCTCTCGTGCTGGGCCGGCGGCCGGTGAACCGCGGCCGCCACACCAAGGGGTCGGCGGCCCGGACGGCCCGCGCGGCCACCACCCGACCCGGCAAGGCGGCCACCCCCCGACCCGGCAAGACGGCCACCAACCGACCCGGCAAGACGGCCACCCGGCCGGCCAAGACGGCCGCCACCCGGCCCCGCAAGACGGCCAACCGGCCGCCCCCGAGGTCGGCCCGCCCCGGCCGGTCGCGGGCGGCCGCGGCGAGCGCCGGCCTGCGGGGCCGTCTGGCCGCGGCGTTCCCGACGATCGTCCCGAGGGCCGGGTCGACGGCGGCCGGTCGGCGCGGGAGGTCGACCGCGGCGGCCAGGGCGGCCGCCCGGAAGGCCCGCCGGCCGGTCGTCCTCGCCGCCTGCTTCGCCGCGTTCGTGGTGGCCACCAACTTCCCCTTCGCCAGCCTGTTCAGCCAGGGCCGGCAGCTCTCGGCGGCGACCGCCCAGCTGGCCCAGCTGCGCCACCAGAACAGCCTCCTCGCCGAGCAGCAGCAGCAGCTGAGCAACCAGACCGAGGTCCGGCGCCTGGCTCGCGAGGACTACCAGCTCGTGCCGGCCGGGCAGTCCCTCTACGAGATCCTGCCGCCGGCCGGCCAGCGAGCGACGCTCCCGGCGGGAAGTCCGATGGCCGGCGACCCGGCCAACCAGCCCCTGGTGCCCCCCTCGCAGGCACCCAACATGACGCCCGACCCCGGCCTGCCCCAGGCGCCGACGGCCGCGGCCTCGGCGACGCCCGCGGCCGGTGCGAACCGGAGCGGTGCCGCCGCCACCGTCCCGACCAGCTTCTGGGCCCGGGTCACCTCCACCCTCGAATTCTGGAAGTGACACCAGGGCCGTGCCGCTCCGGGGCGGACCCCGGTGGCGGCGGGGCCGGTGACGGGGGACAGGCGGGTGCCGACACCGGGGTGGCGCCCGACGACGTGGTCGCCGTCACCGCCCAGCTCGGCCGTCCGCCCGCGGGGCCCTTCGAGGTCGTGGTCCGGGCGGCCGACGGAAGGCCGGCGGTCATCGCCAACGCGCCGTTCCTCTTCGACGGGACGCCCATGCCCACTCGCTATTGGCTGACCGATCCCGCCCTGCGGGAGGCGGTGAGCCGCCTCGAGTCGGCCGGCGGGGTCCGGACGGCCGAGGCCGAGATCGCCGCCGACGACATCGCCGCCGCCCACCGGCGCTACGCCGCCGAGCGCGACGCCCTCGTCCCGCCCGGGCACACCGGACCCCGGCCCTCCGGAGGGGTGGGGGGGACGCGCCAGGGCGTCAAGTGCCTCCACGCCCACCTGGCCTGGTGGCTGACCGGTGCCGACGACCCGGTGGGGGAGTGGACGGCCCGGAGGATCGGCCTCCACCCCTCCTGAGCGTCGGGCGGGTGGCCGCGCCTGCGCCACGTGGTGCACTCGGGTTGACGGAGGACGCGTCCGGCGGCGTGGTAACACAAGGGAGTGGGAGCGGACCCGGCGGTAGCCGCCATCGACTGCGGCACGAACTCGACGCGCCTCCTCGTGGCCGATGGCCGGGGCCGGACCCTGGAGCGGCTCATGCGCATCACCCGGCTGGGTCAAGGGGTCGATGCCACCGGGGTGCTGGCTCCCGACGCGGTCGACCGGTGCCTCGACGTGTTGACCCACTTCCGTCGGGTGATGGACCGTCACGGGGTGACCCGGGGCCGCCTGGTGGCCACCTCGGCGGCCCGGGATGCGGCCAACGGGCAGGAGTTCCTGGCCGCGGCGGGCTCCGCCACCGGCCTCGACCCCGAGCTCCTCTCCGGCCTCGACGAGGGCCGGCTCTCCCTGGCCGGGGCGGTGGCCGACCTCGACCCGGCGGAGGGGCCGTTCCTCGTGCTCGACATCGGCGGCGGTTCCACCGAACTCATGGCCGGGACCGGCCCCGACGACCCCGAACTCGCCGTCACCTCCCTCCAGCTCGGGTGCGTCCGGTTGACGGAGCGGTTCCTCCACGGCGACCCGCCGGCGGCGCACGAGCGCCGGGCGGCCGAGGCCGAGGTGGCGGCCCGGCTCGAGGAGGCGGTGGCCGACCACCCCCGGTACCGCGACGCCCACCGGCTGGTCGGCCTGGCCGGGACGGTGACCACGCTCGCCTCCCTCGACCTCGGCATGGCCGAGTACGACCGTGACCGCGTCCACCACGCCGTCCTCACGACCGAGGCGGTGGACGCCTGGTGCCGGGCGCTCCTCGGCGAGACGCGGACCGCCCGCATGGACCGGGCCGGCATGGTGCCCGGACGGGAGGACGTCATCGCCGGCGGGGCCATGATCCTGGCCGGGGTCATGCACCGGTTCGGGTTCGACGCCTGCCTGGTGTCCGAGGCCGACATCCTCGACGGGATGGTGGCCGGACTGGTGGGGTGAGCACCGGACCGTCCGGTGGCGTCAGCCGCCCGGCACCTTGACGGGGGCCGGGAACGTCAGCCTCGACGTGCCAGGTGGCGGCGACCAGACGAACGCGGCGACGCCGTCGCGCTCGACCAGCGGGCGCGCGTGGAGGACGGTCCTGACGTACTCGGCCCCGGCCCGGTCGTCGGCCGGGTTTGCGTTGGGGATCGTGTTCTCGTTGGCCGGATCGAAGACGAACACGACCGGGCGTGAACTGACCGGGTACGAGCCGCCCGGGCTGAACCAGTAGGCGGCCGGTCGTCCCGAGAACCGCCCCATGATCCCGATGGTGGCGATCACCTCCGCGTCCGCCGGCGTGCGCGCCAACGCCTTGTTCAGCTGGGCCCCGGTCGCGGCACTGACGCGGTCCACCGCCCACCGGACGTTGCCCGGCGAGGTGCCGAGACCGTAGACGACGGCCTGCGCCGTCACGGCGAGGCCGACGACGATGGCGACCACCCGTCCCCAGCGGAGGTGCTCGGCCAGCCAGACCAGCACCATCACCGTCCCGAGGAGGACGAAGGGGAACACCACGAAGTTCTGGAAGGCCTGGAAGATGAAGCCCTCCTGGACGTTCAGGACGTTCACCAGCAGGACCACCGCCGGGACCCCGAACCCCCAGGCCGACGCCAGTCCGATGACGCCGGCCGGCTTGAGGAGGACCCAGAGGAAGTGGAGCCGGCCGGTGACCAGGTGCAGGGGTCTCGACGGATGGGCGAGGATCCCGGCCACGACGAGGGCCGCCCCGGTGCCGTGGGGCAGCGTGGCCCGACCGGCGAGGTAGGCGTAGTTGTCGATGCCCGATCCGGCGTTGGCCCCGAGCAGCGAGATGAGGCCCACCCACGCGAGCCCAATAACTCCCACGGCCAGCCCCTGTCGGCGGGTGGCTCCGCCGGCCAGCACGGCGGACAGCCCCAGTCCGACCAGGGTGATGGCGGCGAACGATCCGAACAGCAGCACGAGGCCGACCCACAGCCAGGCCCGACGTCGGCGCCCCGACCAGATGTCCCGGCCGGCCAGGAGGACGAAGACGGTCGACAGGGGCTCCATGTGGAAGTCGAAGAGAAGGGTCTGGTACACGCCCGGATTGACGACGAGCGCGGTGAGGACGACCGCCCCGACGCCCGTCGCCGCCCGCCAGCCGACGTTCCGGCTCTCCAGGAAGTCGAGGATCCACACGTAGACCACGAAGGCCGACGCCGCCACGGCCAGGTCCTGGATCCAGAGCAGGACGATCGGCTGGGGGATCACGAGGTGCACCAGCGCGAGCGGCCACATGATCAGCTCGAAGTCGCTCTTGAGGAACGGGTAGCCGGTGTAGATGGTCGAGTACGGGTTGAGGTGGCCGTGCCCGATGAGGGTCCACGCCTGGTTGTAGGTGGCGAAGTCGGCGGTGAGGTTGTTGCGCTGGTAGAGAACGGTCGAGAAGGCGACCAGGCCGGCGAGCCACAGGGCCAGGACGCCTGCTCCGCCCACCCGGAGCATGCGCCGGCGCCGTGGCGTCCAGGGCGTCCTGGGTTCGCGGCCGGGTCGTCGCCGGCCGTGTCGATGGGCGCCGTGCGGGCGTGCATCCCCGTCGGGTCCGGGGACGCTCGGTCGCCGCCCCTCCGGGGTGGGCGGCCGGCGCTCGACGGCCGGGCTCGTCGGGGCGTGCTCCACGACGGTCAGGCGCGAAGCGCCTGGTGAGGCTGGTCTGGGAGAAGCACGCCCTCGGCGGATCCGGGCACCTGGGAAGTGTACTCAGAAGGTCCTCGCACGCCCGGTGGGTCAGACGGGCGACGAGGGTGGTCGGGTTATGCTTCCAAGATGACGGCTGCCGGTCCGGAACCCTCCGGCGTAGCACACGTTGCCGAAGTCGACGGCCAGGTCATCGCTCCGTCCGACCTGGTGGCGCGGGTGGAGGAGCTGCTCGCCCGGATCGACGGCGGCGAAGGAGTGCCCGGTGAGCAGCCGGCCCTGGGGCTTCCGTCCCTCGTCACGCCGGTGCACGAGATGCGCCTGCTCCACCAGGGCATCCATCCGCCCGAGGTCCCGACCGGCGGCGGCGTCAGGACGCGGACCGGCGGCGTCGTCAAACGTGCCGTCCGGCGGGCCACGAGCTGGTACGTCGAGCCCCGCTGGCAGGCGCAGGAGCAGCTCGACGCCAAGGCCATCGAGTTCGCCGCCGAGGCGTACAACGCCGTCTACCGGGTGGAGGAGGAGCTCGAGCGCCTCCGGCAGCAGAACGCCCGGCTCCGGCTGGAGCTGGTGGCGACGACGGAGCGGTTCCGGCGCTTCCAGGATGAGCACCGGGCCCAGACCGAGGCCGTCTCGGACCTCGCGGAGACACTCGCCGGTGTGGCCATGGAGGTGGAGGTGCGCAGCCTGGCCAAGGAGGTGGCCGCCCTCCTCGACCGCCTCGGCGCCCACGGGGCCACCGGTGCCGAGTTCGACTACGTGGAGTTCGAACGGCGTTTCCGGGGCGATCCTGCGGTCATCTCCGCAGCCCAGCAGCACTACGTGTCCCTCTTCCCGCCCGCCGACCGCCCCGGTCAGGTGGTGGACGTCGGCTGCGGCCGGGGCGAGATGCTCGAGCTCCTGGCCAAGGAGGGCCACGAGGTCCTCGGCATCGACACCGACGCCGGCATGGTGGCCGCCTGCCGCGAACGGGGCGTCCCGGCCGTGCTCGACGACGGCCTGCACTTCCTGGCCCAGACCGCCGACGCCTCGCTGAAGGGCATCTTCTCGGCCCAGGTGGTCGAGCACCTGCTGACGCCCGAGCTCGAGGCGTTCGTTCGAGAGGCCCACCGGACCCTGCGTCCTCGGGGCGTCCTCGTGGTCGAGACGATCAACCCCCGCAGCTCGTACGCCCTCGGCAACCACTACTACGCCGACACCTCGCACGTGCGACCGGTGCATCCCGAGACGCTGCGCTTCCTCTGCGAACAGGTCGGGTTCTCCGACGTCGTGTTGGAGGAGCGCTCGCCCCACCCGATGCTCGCGTTCCGCGAGGCACTGCCCGAGGGCCCCGTGGGCGGTGCGGTCGAGGCCCTGCTCGAGAGCGTGTTCGGCTACCAGGACTACGTCATCTGCGCCACCAGGTGAGGGAGTTCGCCGCAGTCCACCAGTTCCACTCCGGGACCGCCGTCGGCGACGCCGTGACCAACCAGATGTTCGAGCTCCGCGACGTCCTGCAGACGCTCGGCTACCAGTCGGACGTCTTCGCCGAGCACATCGCCGCCGGACTGGGCGAGGAGGTCCGACCGCTCGGCTCCTACGCCGGCGCCCACGACGAGCTCCTCCTCGTCCACCACTCGAGCGGCCACGACCTCCTGGACGACGTGGTGGCACTCCCCAACCCGGTGGCGACCGTGTACCACAACGTGACGCCGGACCGGTACTTCGACGATCCGGCGGTCCGCCGGTACCTGCGGATGGGGCGCGAGCAGCTCGGCGCCCTGGCCGGCCGCTCGCTGTGCGGGGTGGCGGCGTCGAACTACAACCGGCGCGAGATGCGGGCCTGCGGATTCCGCTGGGTCGAGGTCCTGCCCGTCCGCACCGACTTCTCCGCCTTCGCCCTGGCCGGTCGGGCTCCCGGGGCGAAGGGCCGCGACTGGCTGTACGTCGGCCGAATCGTGGGCAACAAGGCCCAGCACCGGCTGGTCCGGGCCTTCGCCTCCTACTACCGCCACTTCGACCGACGCGCCCGGCTGGTGCTGGTCGGTGGCCAGTACGACGAGGGCTACGTCCGCCGGGTCCGCCAGGAGGCTGTGGAACTCGGTGTGGAGGACCGGGTGGTGTTCCGGGGCAAGGTCACCGACCGCGACCTGTGTGCCGAGTACGCCGGGGCCGGGGTGTTCGTCTCGCTCAGCGAGCACGAGGGGTTCGGCGTCCCCCTCCTCGAGGCCATGGCGGCGCGGATCCCCGTGGTGGCCTACGGGGCGGCGGCCATCCCCGAGACGCTCGGCGGTGCCGGCGTGCTGCTCCGCACCCAGGACCCCGACACCGTGGCCGCCACGGTCCACGCCGTCCTCTCGGACCCTGGCCTGCGCGACCGCCTGCTGCGACGCCAGGACACACGCGTGGCGCAGCTCGGGGCGTTCGACGTGGTGGCCACGCTGCGCCGCGTCCTGGCCCGGGCGGCGGGCGAGGGGCCGCCGCTCGAGGTGCAGGTCCAGGGACCGTTCGAGACGAGCTACAGCCTGGCCGCCATGAACCGGGGCCTGGCGCTCGCCCTCGATGCGTCGACGGACCTGGCCGTCTCGGTCCATGCCACCGAGGGACCCGGCGACTACGAGCCCCGTCCCGAGGACCTGGCCCGTCGTCCCGAGGCGGCCGCCCTCCACCGGCGGTCGCCCCAGGTCCCCTACCCGGACGTGGTCATCCGCCAGATGTGGCCGCCCCGGGTCATCGACTCGCCGGGTGGGCGCACATTCCAGTACTTCGGCTGGGAGGAGAGTGGCGTGCCCGAGGCCATGGTGGCCGAGTTCAACTCCTACCTCGACGGGATCGGCGTCTACTCGACCTACGTACGAGACGTCCTGCGCGATGCGGGGGTGACGGTGCCGGTCGGCGTGGTGGGCTGCGGCGTCCGGGTGCCCGACCCGACCGCCACCATCGACGCGCCCGAGCTTGCCGGTGCCCGGGGGTTCACCTTCCTCCACCTCGGCTCGGCCTTCCCCCGCAAGGGCGTCGACGTGCTGCTGCGCGCCTACTTCGCCACGTTCTCCGGCTCGGACGAGGTCACGCTGGTGCTCAAGACCTTCCCCAATCCCCACAACCGGGTCGACCAGCTCCTGGAGGAGCTGCGGGCCGGGCACGTCGATCCACCCGACGTCCGGTGGATCGACCGGGACCTCGAGGACGCCGAGCTCGACGCCCTCTACGGGCTGGCCGACTGCTACGTGCACGCGGCCCGGGGGGAGGGGTTCGGGCTGCCCGTGGCCGAGGCCATGCTGGCCGACGTGCCGGTGATCGCCGTGGCCCACGGCGGTCTGGCCGACTTCGTCTCGGACCGGACGGCGGTCACGGTGCCCTTCACCCTGGCCCCGGCCGAGACCCACCTGGCCATCGAGGGCTCGGAGTGGGCCGAGCCCGACGGGGAGGCGCTCGGTGCGGCCATGGCCTCGATGGTGGCCGCCCCCGACGACCCGGCGGTGACGGCCCGGGTGAGGGCGGCCCATGCCCTCGTCGGGCGCGAGTACACGTGGGAGGCGGCCGCCGGGAGGTGGCGGGCCTTGATCGACCGGGCGGCGGCGGTCGCGCCCCTCCGGGTGGCCATGGTGAGCTCGTGGAACTCCCGGTGTGGCATCGCCGAGAACACCCGGTACCTGGTCCAGCACTCCCGTGGTCGGGTCGACTACGAGCTCTACGCCGACGTCGACGTGGACGTCGTGGACCCCGCGGCGGAGGGTGGGGTGGTCCGGACCTGGAAGAACCGGTGGGAGCCGGAGCTCGACCGTCTCGAGGACGCGCTCCTCCTCTCCGACGCAGACGTGGTCCACGTCCAATTCAATTTCGGGTTCTTCGAGTTCGGTCGCCTCGCCGCGGTGCTCGACCGCCAGCACGGCCGGCGCGGCGTCGTGGTGACGCTCCACCGGACCCTCGACTACGACGACCAGGGCGCCCTGCTCACCATCCGGGAGATCGCGGACTCGCTGAGGCGGGCCGACCGTCTCATCGTCCACCAGGAGTCCGACGCCCGGTACCTCGCCGAGCTGGGGATCGAGGAGAACGTCTCGCTGGTACCGCTGGGCAGCGCCCCTCCGCCCGAGGTGAGCCCGGAAGACGTGCGGGCCACCCTCGGCGTGGGCCGGCGACCGCTGGTCGCCACCTTCGGCTTCCTCCTTCCCCACAAGGGCACGCTCGACCTCGTGGTGGCCGTCGACCAGCTCCGGCGGGAGTTCCCGGACATCTTGCTGCTTGCGCTCTGCGCCGCCTATCCGGCCGTGGACTCCCGGGAGTACGAGGCCGCCATCCGCCGGGAGATCGCCGACCGGGGCCTCGAGGGCAACGTCGTCCTCCTCACCGACTACCTGCCCGACGAGACGGCCCGGGTCCTGCTCCGCGCCGCCGACGTCATCGCCCTGCCCTATCACGACACCGGTGAGTCGTCGAGCGCCGCCCTGCGCTTCCTCCTGCCCCTCGGGCGTGCCCTGGTCGTCACCGACCAGCCCCTGTTCCGCGACGCGTTCGACGCCGTCGAGGTGGTCGACGCCACCGACCCTCTCGGGCTCAGCCACGCCATCGGGCGGGTCCTGCGCGACGACGCCCTGCGCGAGGACCTGGCCCGGCGGGTCGAACGCCGGGCCCGGAGCTTCCGCTGGGACCGGGTGGTCGCCGACCACCTCGAGCTCTACGCGGCGGCCGCCGAGGCCG
>DAHVAJ010000040.1 GCA_027314705.1 Acidimicrobiaceae bacterium | reverse complement strand
TCAGGCCCCCTCGGGGGCGAGCCGGGCGATGAGGGCGAGGGCACGGTAGGCGGCCTCGGCCGGACCGGTCTCGTCGGGACGGAGCAGGTTGGCCATGATGCGCAGGATCCAGCTCATGAGCGGCTGCGAGCGCATGCCGGTGCCCACGCACAGCCGCATCAGCTCGGGGTGGCTGATGAGACGGATGAAGGCCCGGGCCACCCGGTAGTAGAGGCCGTACGCCTCCTCCAACCGCTCCTCGTAGCGCAGGAGGGCCTCGGGCCCGCCGCCGGCCAGGGCCTCCCCGAGGGTGGCCGCGGCCAGCCGCCCGGTCTCGTAGCCGTAGGCGATGCCCTCGCCGTTGAACGGATTGATGGTCCCGGCGGCGTCGCCCACCACCAGCGTGGTCGGCCCGACGCGGGGACCGACGGCGAGGCCCATGGGCAGCCGGCCGCCGGTGGGTGGTCCGAGGCAGGTGGCGGGGGAGAGCTCCCACTCCTCGGGCGCCCCGGCCACGAAGTGCTCCATGAGGGTGGTGGTGTTCATGCCCCGCCACCGTGACCCGGTGGACAGGAGGCCCACGCCCACGTTCACCCGACCGTCGCCGAGCGGAAAGATCCAGCCGTAGCCGGGGACCACCTTGCCGTCACCGTCGCGGATGTCGAGATGCGACTCGATGTAGGTCCGGTCGTGGCCGGGTGACGTGTAGTAGCCGCGGAGGGCCATCCCGAGGGGCTGGGCCCGGTCCCGCCCGGTGCCGAGCACCCGCCCGAACCGGGAGTTGGCCCCGTCGGCCACCACCACGTAGCGGGCCCGTACCTCCCGGGTGGCACCCGTGGCCGTGTCGCGGACCACCGCGCCGGTACAGGGGCGGAGTTCCGCTGCCGGTCCCCCGGCCGCGCCGGTGTCCGCCGCGATCGGCTCGACGGCCTCGGTGCCCTGCCAGATGGTGGCGCCGGCCTTGGCCGCCCGTTCGTTCACCAGTGCGTCGAGGTCGTGGCGGGTGATCACGTAGCCGTAGTCGGGGAAGGACGGGTGTTGGGGCCAGGGCAGGTCGAGGATGCGCCCGAAGGCGTGGGCCTTGAGCCCCGTGTAGCGGTGGGCCCCGGCGAGGGCGCCCTCGACCCCCATGTCGGCGAGCTGGCGTACCGAGCGGGGGGTGAGGCCGTCGCCGCAGGTCTTGACGCGGGGGAACCGCTTCTTCTCCACCAGGACCACGTCCCAGCCGGCCTCGGCCAGCCAGTAGGCGCACGAGGAGCCCGAGGGGCCGCCGCCCACCACCAGCACGTCGTGGACGTGTCCGGCGGAGGCACCCGGGCCCCCGTCGTCGGAGCCTGCGGCGGTCGGGGGAGCGGCGGGGGAGGGGGAGGGCACGCACCAATGCTACGGGTGCCGGCGACCGTCCGTCGCACGCCGGGAGCGTGCCCGGGTGGGCCCTCGGGGGCCTTGCGTCGATGTGCCTCCGCGAAGGGGTGCGTGGTAGAAACGGCGTGCTGTGAGCGACTACCTGCCCATCCTCGTGCTCCTCGTCCTCGGCCTGCTCTTCGCCTCGGTGTCGTTCGTGGCCTCGGCCCTGCTGGCCCCCAAGAAGCGGCCCACGGCGGCCAAGGTCGCCCCCTACGAGTGCGGCATCGTGCCCGGCATCGAGCCCCCCACCCGCTTCCCGGTGCGTTTCTACCTGGTGGCGATGATCTTCATCATCTTCGACATCGAGATCGTCTTCCTCTACCCCTGGGCGGTCATCTTCCGGCAGCTCGGCTCCTTCGGGCTGATCGAGGTCGTGGTCTTCGCGGCGATGGTCTTCGTGTCGTTCCTCTTCCTCGTGTCCAACGGGGCGCTCTCGTGGGGACCGTCGAAGCGGCTGGTCGACGCCCTGCCGCCGCGGACGTCGGCGTCGACCATCGCCCGCATCAGCGGCCGCCCGGCCCTCGGCGCCGAACGGGCCCCTGCCGCCAGCGGCGCCCCGGCCGCGGTCGCCAGCGACGGTCCGGTCCTTCCCGGCGGCCCCGGTCGCGCCGCGTAGGGGTCCGGCGCCGTGGGCCTCGAAGACCTCCAGCACAATTTCCTGACCGGTCGGCTCGAGGACCTGGTCAACTGGGCCAGGACCTACTCGATGTGGCCGGCCACCTTCGGCCTGGCCTGCTGCGCCATCGAGATGATGTCCGTGGGCGCCGCCGACTTCGACCTGGCCCGGTTCGGCATGGAGGTCTTCCGGGCCTCCCCGCGCCAGGCCGACCTCATGATCGTGGCCGGGCGCGTCTCGCAGAAGATGGCACCGGTCCTCCGCCAGGTCTACGACCAGATGATGGAGCCCAAGTGGGTCCTCTCGATGGGTGTGTGCGCCAGTTCGGGCGGCATGTTCAACAACTACGCCATCGTCCAGGGCGTGGATCAGATCGTCCCCGTGGACGTCTACGCCCCGGGCTGCCCGCCGACCCCCGAGACGCTCATGCACGCCATCTTGACCCTGCACGCCAAGGTCAAGGCCGAAGGCATCACCCGCCGTCCCGACGCCACCCCGGCCGACCGGGCCGGCGTGGCCACCCTCGGGCACGACGAGGGCGCCGGCACCGACGACGCCCACGCCGCGCCGGGGGAGGACCGGGGGCTCTGGACACCCGACCGTCCCGGGGCCGTCCACCTCGGCACGCCGCGGCGCAACCCGGTGATCGCCCGGAGCGTGGGAGAGCCCCTGTGAGCTCGGCCGCCGGCGCGACCCCGGCCGCCGGCGCGACCCCGACCCCGGCCGCGGCCGGCGGCACCTCGCCGCGTCGCCCCCGACCCGGCGGCGAGGTCCTGTTCCCGACCCGTGCCCAGTACGGGGGGTTGGTGCGGAGTCTGCGCGACGAGGGCTTCGAGATGTGCGCCGACCTGTGCGCCGTGGACTACCTCGCCCACCCC
Source organism: Acidimicrobiaceae bacterium (assembly GCA_027314705.1). Lineage (GTDB taxonomy): Bacteria > Actinomycetota > Acidimicrobiia > Acidimicrobiales > RAAP-2 > Bog-756. Next base: position 7,035 of record DAHVAJ010000040.1, on the reverse strand, counting down.
GGGCGCACGCTGCCCGAGGGCGTCACGCCCGAACGGTTCGAGGTGGTGGTCAACCTCCTCTCCCTCAGCCAGGCCCGCCGGGTGCGGGTCCGGGTGCAGGTGCCGGCCGACGACGCCGTGCTCCCCAGCCTCTTCGACGTCTACCCCGGCACCGAGGCCATGGAGCGGGAGGCCTACGACCTGTTCGGCGTGGTCTTCGAGGGGCACCCCGACATGACCCGGATCCTCCTGCCCGAGGAGTGGGAGGGCCATCCGCTCCGCAAGGACTACGGGGTCGGTCGGGTGCCCGTGCAGTTCAAGGGCGCGCCAGGGCCGCGATGAGCGAGACCACGCCCCCCGACGCCCATCCCGACGCCCACCTGCCGCCACCCCCGTCGGGCGGGGCCTCCGACGACGACCGGTCCGCCGCCGGCGGCCCCCGCAGCCTGGTGGTCGAGACGTCCGAGGGTCCCCAGGAGCTCGGCCGCCGCACGGCAACGGCCGGTGCCGAGCTGCGTCGGGAGGCCGGTGCCGTGCTGCGGCTGCCCGAGGGCGTGGCCGTCGACCCCTCCGAGATCGACGTCGAGCAGTCCGACGACGAGACCATGATCATCAACATGGGCCCCCAGCACCCGTCCACCCACGGGGTGCTCCGGCTCATGCTGGAGCTCGACGGCGAGACGGTGCTCCGGACCAAGCCGGTGATCGGCTATCTCCACACCGGCATGGAGAAGACGGCCGAGGAGCTCACCTACGTCCAGGGGTCCACCAACGTGACCCGGATGGACTACCTCTCGCCCCTCCACAACGAGCTGGTCCTGTCGCTGGCCGTCGAGTCCCTGCTGGGCGTGGAGATGCCGCCGCGCTGCGACTGGATCCGCATGCTCCTCGTCGAGCTCAACCGCGTCTCCTCCCACCTCATGTGGATGGCCACGAACGGGATGGACATCGGCTCGACCTCGATGATGATCTACGGCTTCCGCGAGCGCGAGATGATCCTCGCCTTCTTCGAGAAGACGACCGGGCTGCGGATGAACCACAACTTCATCCGCCCGGGCGGCACGGCGGCCGACCTCCCCGACGGGTGGGAGGACGACGTGGCCATCATCTGCGACACCGTCCTGCCCCGCACCGACGAGTACGACGAGCTCCTGACCGGTCAGCCCGTCTTCCGCCAGCGCTCGGAGGGCATCGGGAACATCTCGGCCGAGGAGGCCCTCGCCCTCTCGCTCACCGGGCCCATCCTGCGCTCCACCGGGGTCCCGTGGGACCTGCGCCGCTCGATGCCCTACCTGCGCTACGACGAGGTCGAGTTCGACGTCATCGTGGGCACCTACGGTGACAACTTCGACCGGTACTCGATCCGCCTCAACGAGATCCGCGAGTCCGTCCGCATCATCCGCCAGATCGTGGAGAAGATGCCGGCCGGCGACTACCGGGTCCAGGACAAGAAGGTCACCCCGCCCCCCCGGGCCCGCATCGACGAGTCGATGGAGGCCCTCATCCACCACTTCAAGGTGTACACCGAGGGCTTCCGGGTTCCCGAGGGCGAGGTCTACGTGGCCGTCGAGTCGCCCCGCGGCGAGCTCGGGTGCTACCTGGTGTCGGACGGCTCGCCCAAGCCCTACCGCATGCACATCCGGGGGCCGAGCTTCGTGAACCTGCAGGGCCTCCCCCTCATGATGCGCGGCGGCCTGGTGGCCGACGCCGTGGCCGTGTGCTCGTCGGTCGACCCGGTCATGGGAGAGGTGGACCGGTGAGCGAGCCGACCCCGGTGGCCGCACCTCGCCGCTCGTCGGGGGCCGGGCCCGCCCCGACCCACCTCACCGGCGACATCCTGCACCGGGCCCGCCAGCTCCTCGCCCTCTACCCCGAGCCCCGCTCCGCCCTCGTCCCGCTGTGCCACCTGGCCCAGGAGCAGGACGGCTGGCTCACCCCCGAGGCCATGGTGGACATCGCCGGCCTGGTCGGGGTCACGCCGGGCGAGGTGCTCGGCACCGCCACCTTCTACGACATGCTCCACACCGAGCCGGTCGGCCGCTACGTCGTCTCGGTGTGCACCAACATCGCCTGCCTGCTCGACGGCGCGGTCGAGCTCCTCGAGCATGCCGAGGACAGCCTCGGGATCGGCGTCGGGGGGACCACCGCGGACGGCACCATCACGCTCGAGGAGGCCGAATGCCTGGCCGACTGCGACCGGGCCCCCTGCGTGCAGGTCAACCACCGCTACGTCGTGGCCCGGACCTCCGAGGCCTTCGACCAGCTCGTCGCCGACCTCCGGGCCGGTGCACGCGACGGCGAGATCCCACCGCACGGCACCCTCGTCCGGGTCCGCCGCACCGCCGGCATCGAGGCCGACCCGGCAGCCGTGGCCGAGGAGCGGCGGTTGAGCGCCGAGGCCCGGGCGGCCCGCGACGCGGCGTCGGGGCCGGAGGGGGGTGCCTGATGGCCGTCACCGAGGCCCCCAGGATCGTCACGTCCCGTCTCGGGTTCGAGGACGCCCACACGCTCGGGCGCTACCTGGCCACCGGCGGGTACGAGGGGTTGCGCAAGGCCCTGGCCATGACGCCCGAGGCGGTGGCTGCCGAGGTCGACGCGGCCAGCCTGCTCGGCCGCGGCGGGGCCGGCTTCCCGGCCGGTCGCAAGTGGGCCATGCTCCGCCGGAGCCCCGTCACCTACCTGGTCGTGAACGGCGACGAGAGCGAGCCGGCCACCTTCAAGGACCACCTGCTCGTCGAGCGCGACCCCCACCAGCTCGTCGAGGGCGTGCTCATCGCCGCCTACGCCCTCCAGGTGACCCGGGCCTTCATCTTCCTTCGGGGCGAGTTCGCCCTCGGGCTCGAGCGGGTCCAGGCCGCCCTCAACGAGGCCTACGCCCACGGCGCGGTGGGCCGCGACATCTTCGGGTCGGGCTTCTCCGTCGACGTGGTCGTCCACCCCGGGGCCGGCGCCTACATCTGCGGCGAGGAGACGGCCCTGCTCGAGTCGCTGGAGGGCAAGCGGGGCTTCCCCCGCATCAAGCCGCCGTACTTCCCGGCCGCCATCGGCCTCTACGGCGCCCCCACGGTGGTCAACAACGTCGAGACCATGTCCAACCTGCCCTGGATCGTCGTCCACGGGGGTGCGGCCTTCGCCGCCCTCGGCGAGGGCCGCTCCACCGGCACCCGCCTGTTCGCCCTGGCCGGCCACGTCAACCGGCCGGGGGTCTACGAGCTCGAGATGGTGAAGACGACCTTCGCCGACCTGATCCACGCCCCCGTCCTCGGCGCCGGCATCCGCCACGGCCGCCAGCTCAAGGCCTTCATCCCCGGCGGCGTGTCGGCCCCCTGGTTCGGTCCCGACCAGGTCGACCTCCCGCTCGGTCAGGACGAGGTGGCCCAGGCCGGCTCCATGCTCGGCTCGGGGTCGATCGTGGTGATGGACGACCGTACCTGCGTCGTGCGGGCCGCCTGGCGCATCACCAGGTTCTTCTCCCGGGAGTCCTGCGGCCAGTGCACCCCCTGCCGCGAGGGGTCGGGCTGGCTGGAGCGGATCATGGAGCGGATCGAGACGGGGCGCGGCCGCGAGGACGACCTCGACCTCCTCCTCGACGCCTGCGACAACATCTCGCCCGGGGTGGCCTGGCCACCCCAGCAGACCACCATCTGCGTGCTCGGCCCGTCCATCCCCTCGTCGATCTCCTCGGCCATCAGCATGTTCCGCGACGAGTTCCTCGTCCACATCAAGGAGGGGGGCTGCCCCCATGGCTGAGCCCACCCCGGCCGCGGACGCCGCCGGCGCGGCGGAGGAGGAGACCGTCACCTTCACGCTGGACGGCCGCGAGGTCGCCGCCCGCAAGGGCGAGCTGCTCATCGCCGCCGCCGAGCGCGTCGGCACCTTCATCCCGCGCTTCTGCTACCACCCGCGCATGGCGTCCGTCGGTGTCTGCCGGATGTGCCTGGTCGAGGTCAGCGGGCCCCGGGGCGCGTCCCTCCAACCCAGTTGCTTCCTCGAGGTCCAGCCGGGCATGACGGTCGTCACCGAGTCCGACAAGGTCAAGAAGGCCCAGGACGGGGTGCTCGAATTCCTGCTCATCAACCACCCGCTCGACTGCCCGGTCTGCGACAAGGGGGGTGAGTGCCCCCTCCAGGACCAGACCCTGGCCTACGGACCCGGCGAGACGCGCTTCGTCGAGGAGAAGCGCCACTTCGAGAAGCCCCTGCCCATCTCCGAGCTCGTCCTGCTCGACCGCGAGCGGTGCATCCAGTGCAGCCGGTGCACCCGGTTCGCGGCCGACGTCGCCGGCGAGGCCCAGATCGACTTCGTGGGGCGGGGCGAGCTCCTCCAGATCGGGACCTTCCCCGAGCTGCCCTTCACCTCCTACTTCTCGGGCAACACGGTCCAGATCTGCCCGGTGGGGGCGCTCACGGCCGCGCCCTACCGCTTCACCGCCCGGCCCTGGGACCTCGACCAGGTCGAGTCCACCTGCACCACCTGCGCGCTGGGGTGCCGGGTGGCCGTCCAGTCGTCGGCCAACCGCCTCACCCGCCTCCTCGGGATCGACGTGGACCCGGTCAACCACGGCTGGCTCTGCGACAAGGGCCGGTTCGTGGCCGAGGCCGTCAACCGCGACGACCGGCTCACCGAGCCCCTGGTGCGCAAGGGCGGCGAGCTGGTGCCCGTGTCGTGGCACGAGGCCCTCGAGACCGCGGCCGACGGCCTGGTCCGGGTCCGCGACGCGGCCGGCGCCGCGGCCGTGGCCGTGGTGGGCGGCGCCCGGCTGACCAACGAGGGGGCCTACGTCTGGTCCCGGGTGGCCAAGGGGGTGCTCGGGACCGACTCGGTCGACGCCCAGGTCGGCGACGGCCTGCCCGCCGAGGTCGTCCTGGGCCTGCCCCGGGCCACCATCGACGAGGCCGCGTCCGCCCCCACCGTGGTCCTCCTGGCCGGGGACGTGCGCGAGGAGCTCCCCGTGCTCTTCCTCCGCCTGCGGGCCGCCGCCGTCTCGGGCGGGTCCCGCCTCGTCGAGCTCTCGCCCCAGGCCACCTCGCTCACCCCGTACGCCGCCTGCTCCCTGCGCTACGGCCCCGGGGACGCCGCCGCCCTGGTCCGGGCCGTCACCACCGGCGCCCCCGCCCCGGCGGCGGCCCAGGACCCGGCCGCCCTGGCCGAGGCCCGCCGGCTGGTGGGCGAGGGACCGGTGGTGGTGGTCCTGGGCCGCCCGTCGCTGGCCGAGGACGGGGAGCTCGTGGCCGACGCCGCCCAGGAGCTGGCCCGGGCCCTGCCCGACGCCCGCTTCCTGCCCGCCCTCCGCCGGGGCAACGTGCTCGGGGCCCTCGATCTCGGGCTGGCCCCCGGCATCCTGCCCGGCCGGGTCGCCCTCGACGAGGGCCGGGCCTTCTTCGAGGCGGCCTGGGGCGCGGTGCCCGCCACCCGGGGTCGGGGGACGGCCGAGATCCTGGCCGCGGCGGCCGGCGACCAGGCCGAGGGGCCCGGGGTCGACGCCCTGGTGCTCCTGGGCGCCGACCCCCTGACCGACTTCCCCGACCGCCGCCTGGCCGGCCGGGCCCTGGAGGCGACCGGCTTCCTGGTCGTCGTGGCCTCGGCCCCGGGCGGGGCGCTGGACCACGCCGACGTGGTGCTGCCGGCGGCCGAGGCCCACGAGCGGGCGGGCACCACCACCAACATCGAGGGCCGGATCACCCGGCTCGGCCAGAAGCTGGTGCCCCCCGGGCAGGCCTGGCCGGACTGGATGATCGCGGCCGAGCTGGCCGTCCATCTGGGCTGCGACCTCGGGTACGACGCGGTGGCCGGGGTGTGGGACGAGATCGAACGGGTCTCGGCGCTCCACCGGGGCATCACCCCGGCGGTCCTCGACGCGCTCGGGGACGACGGCGTGGTGGCCCCGCTCTCCTCCCGCCCGGTGGGCCTGTCCCACCGGCGTGCCCCGCTCGACCCCATCGCCGTCCCCGGCGTCGAGTCCGTCGAGCGTCAGGGCGCCCCGCCCCGGGCCGGGCTGGCCGGTCCTCCGGGGGCCGGCACCACCGGCGTCCGAGCCGAGGCGGACGCCGGCTGGCCGACCCTTCCGGCTCCCCTGGTGGCGCCGGTGGAGATCGAGGTGCCCCACGTGGCTCCGCCCGACAGCTACTCGGTGCGACTGGTGGCGGCCCGCACCCTCTACGACCGGGGCGCGGCGGTCGGCGCCGTGGACGCCGTCCGTTCCCTGGTGGCCGAGGCCCCCCTCCGCGTCAACCCCCACGACCTCGACGACCTCGGCATCGGCGCCGGCGGTGCGGTGCGGCTGCGCTCGGCCACCGCCCAGGTCGTCGTCACCGCAGTGCCCGACCCGTCGCTGCCGCGCCGGGTGGTGGCCACCGAGTTCAACGTGCCCTTCGCCGGGGGCGCCGTCGCCGACCTGATCGACCGGACCTTCCCCGTGGTCGACCTGCGGATGGAGACGCCGTGAGCCCGGCCCTGCTGGTGGGCGCCGGCGACCCCCTCTTCGCCCACGGGGTGGACTGGGCCGTCCTGCTCATCGTGGTCATCAAGGTCCTGGTCGTCTTCGGCGCCCTGATGGTGTCCGTCATGCTCATGATCTGGTTCGAGCGCAAGGTCATCTCCGACATGCAGAGCCGGATCGGACCCAACCGGGCCGGCCCCTTCGGCATCGCCCAGACGCTGGCCGACGGCATCAAGCTCTTCTTCAAGGAGGACCTCCTCCCCGACCAGGCCGACCGGTTCGTCTTCAAACTGGCGCCCTACCTCACCATCATCCCGGCCTTCCTGGCCTTCGCCATCGTTCCCATCGGCGGCGAGGTGACGGTGGCCGGCCACACCTTCGAGCTCCAGCTGGCCGACCCGCCCATGGGCATCCTCTTCCTGCTCGCCGTGTCCTCCATCGGCGTCTACGGCATCATGCTGGCCGGCTGGTCGTCCGGCTCCAAGTACCCGCTGCTCGGATCGGTGCGGGCCTCGGCCCAGATGATCTCCTACGAGGCGGCCCTGGGCATGACCGTGGTCATGGTCGTCCTGGTCACGGGATCGCTCAGCACCCGGGCCATCGTGGACGCCCAGGCC
>DAHVAJ010000035.1 GCA_027314705.1 Acidimicrobiaceae bacterium | reverse complement strand
TCACTCTCCGGCCAGCTCCCCGGTCATCTGGAGCACCCCGGCCCGGATGGCGGCGATCGACTCGAAGGTCGACCGCTGCAGCATCTGCTCGGAGAACTCGAAGTCGAAGGCATCCTCCAGGGCCAGCATCACGTTGACGCTGGCATGTGACGTCATCCCGGCGTCGAACAGGTCGGTGTCGTCGGCCAGCGATTCCACCGGAATGGCCAGGCGGCCGTGCTCACCGAGGACCTGGCGGATCGTCTCGTCCACAGTCATCTCACTCTCTCTTCGGCAACGAGGCAGCGACCGACGACCACGGCGGCGGCGACGGGCGGTTCGTGGGTCAGGCTGACGGCGAACTCGGTGATGCCCTCCGCGGCGGCCAGCGCGGCGGCCCGGCCGGTGAGCCGGATCTCGCACCATCCTGCTGCCGTGCGGTGCACTTCGATACTACGCCACTCCGGTCGATGGGCCGTGGGCCGCAACACCTTGACCACGGCCTCCTTGGCCGCGAACCGGGCGGCCAGGGAGTCACAGGCCCAGCCCTCGGTGGCATCGGCCGGCTCGACACCCCGCGCCCGACGGCGGCATACCGACCGCTCGTGCTCGGTGTAGATCCGCTCGACGTACCGCTCGCCGAAGGCCCGCACCGCGTCAGCCACCTGATCGATGGCCACCAGATCGACGCCGACGCGCAGCGATCCCGGATCCGGCCGGCTCACGGCCGGGCCCCCTCGGGCACCACCCCGTGGACACCTTTGGGACGGGCCCCCGCGAGGGTCGCGTAGAGGTCCCGGTACCGGCCGGCCACCACCGGCCAGGCGAAGTCCTCGACCCGGCGGCGGCCGGCAGCGGCCATGGCTCGGCGGCCGTCGGCGTCGCAGAGGAGCCGTTCGAGCGCACGGGCCACGGCCGAGGCGTCGAACGGGTCGACCAGCAGCCCGTCCTCGCCGTCTCGCACGAACTCCGGCGGGCCGCCCCGCGACGTGGCCACCACCGCCGTGCCCGCCCGCCAGCCCTCGAGCACGACGATACCGAACGGTTCGAGCCGGCTGGGCATGACGAACACCGTGGCGCCCGCCATGGCCGCGGCCACCTGTTCCCTGGTCAGGCGGCCGACGAAGTGGATCCGGGAGACCAGGCCCGACTGCTCCGCCCGGCCTTCGAGATCCTCGAGGGCAGTCCCGGCACCGGCGATGACCAGGTCGGCGGAGCGCAGCCGCGGATCCATGGCCGCGTAGCCGTCGAGGAGCAGATCGAACCCCTTCTTCGCCACGACGCGTCCGAGGGCGAGCACATAGGGCCGCCCCCCCACGGCGGCCTCGATGGCCGGGACCCCCGCCGCGATCGCGCTCGCCGCGCTCGCCGACAGGTCGACCCCGTTGGGGATGACGATGCCGCGACCAGGCTCGAGCCCGAAACGGGCCTCGGCGTCGGCCAGGGTGAACGCCGAGCAGCCGGTGACGGCCGACGCGGTCCGGAGGCCGGCCCGAAGGGCGCCCCGCAGCGAGCGGGAGGTCTCGAAGATGTCGGCGTCGTCCATGAGGGTCTCGCCCTGCAGCGAGACGACCAGTGGCAGACCGGTGGCCCGGGCCAGTGCGGTGGCGTAGGCGCCGTTGGGCCCGAAGCACTGGACGTGGAGGACGTCGGGCCGGAAGGCACGGACGGCGTTGCGCAGCGAGCGGAAGGTCCGGCTGCCCGTGACGGCCGTGCGCACCACCGCCGGCCAATTGGTGGCCGGCAGCGGCAAGGGCAGGCGTCGGACCACGATGCCGTCCCGCACTTCGGCGATCTCGACGCCCGTGTCGCCCGTACCCGTCCACACCTCGACCGCGTCGCCCGAGGCCACGAGGGCCAGGGCCAGATGGCGGGTGAGCTCCTCGACCCCGCCGAGCGAAGGGGGGTAGGCGCTGGGGAGGAGTGCGATGCGTGTCATGCCTGTCCGTTCGACGACGGACCGAGCGTACCGGGGGCCGGGCGCGGGTACGGATCCCCCCCACGGGCCGGGGTGTCGGCGATCTCCGGCGGCGGCGATCCGGAGCGGCTGCGTGCCGTCGGTCGGGTCACGACGTCCCTAGGGAAGGCTCGGGTCCAGCCAGGGCTGGAGTGCGGTCAGGGTGGCGCCTGAGGGCTCAGGGGCGACCGTGCTCCACTGGCCGACTCCGGGCGACCAGTAGTTGGAGAAGGCGGCGGCGTACCAGCCCGAGAGATAGCCCTGTTCGGCACAGTCGCACGACGGCGCCCAGCTGGCCGGGTGGATGCCCAGCAGGTTCTCGATCTGGACGTGTCCACCCTGGGGCTCCACGGCGGCGGCATCGACCTCGTGGGCGATCTCGAAGGCCACGATGCCGGCGAGCTGGCCCACCGTCTCCCCCGGGAAGACGTACAAGGTCGAGAGCCCGCCCGCCTGACCCCAGGTGAAGTCGGTGTTCCCGTAGAAGCCGGGCGAGGGCGCGGCGCTGATGGGAAGGAACCGGATCGAGTACCCGGGGATCCGCTGCCAGGGGTAGCGCACCAGGGCGAGCGCGGCGGCGCCGAGCGCGTCCGGGGTGCCCGGGGTGGCGGCGGGGGCGGGTGGCGGCGGAGGGGCGGCCGTGGTGGACG
>DAHVAJ010000028.1 GCA_027314705.1 Acidimicrobiaceae bacterium | reverse complement strand
GCGCCGGCCGCCGGGGGCGACCCGTCCGGTGGGACCTCGTGGCCCTGGCCGGGGCCTTCGCCCTCAGCCGCATCGTCGGCGCCCTGGTCGGGGTGCGCATGGACGCCAGCGTGCTCTCCGGCACCCGCCTCACCGACCAGTGGCAGCTCCTCGACGTCGCCGTCCTCCGCCACGGCCTGGTGGAGGGGGTGTGGCACCTCACCATGCAGCCGCCCCTCTACAACCTGGCCGCCGGCGCGGTCCTCCACCTCCCCGGCGGCCTACAGGGGCCGGCCGAGGTGGCCGGGTCGCTGGTCTTCGGCCTCGCCCTCGTGCTCGGCACCTACCTCCTGCTCGCCGAGCTCCGGGTGCCGCGGCCGGTGGCGCTCGGGGTGACCCTGGTCGGCGTGGTCGCCTCGCCCGCCTTCCTCCTGTACGCCAACTGGTTCAACTACGCCGAGCCCACCGCGGCCTGCGGGATCGTGGGGGCCGGGTGCCTGGCCCGCTTCCTGCGCACCCGTCGGGTGGCCACCGGCGTCTGCGCCTTCGCCGCCTACGCCGGGGTGGTCCTGCTCGACAGCACGTACCAGATCGAGTGGCTGGCCGGCATCGTGGTCCTGGCCCTGGTGGCCCTGCGGCCCCGGTGGCGGACGGTGGTGGTGGCGGCGGCCGTGCCCCTCCTCGTGGTCACCGGGTGGTACGCCAAGAACCTCGTCCTCTTCGGGACCACCACGACCAGCAGCTGGTTCGGCATGAACCTGGCCCGCTCCGTCCTGTACCGGGCCCCGGCCGGGCGGGTGGCCGAGCTCCAGCGCACCGGCGTGCTCGGCCCCCTGGCCTCGATCCCGCCCTTCGCCAGCCCGGCCGTCTACGTGCCCCGGTTCGCCTCGGCCCGCCCGAACGCCGACCCGGCCCTCGGTGCCCGCTACAAGGCCAACGGCGCCCCCAACTTCAACAACCCGCTCTACATCACCGTGTCGTCGCGCTACCTCCACGAGGACCTGGCCTGGATCCGGGCCGACCCCGGCCGCTACGCCCGCGACGTGGCCGGGTCGGTCCGCCTGTGGCTGGTGGGCACCGATCAGAACTTCACCGACTCGCCCAACTGGCCCCACGTCGCCCCCTACGCCCGGCTCTACGACCGGGTCGTCGAGTGGCAACCGGCGCAGGACCCGGCCCCGGGTCTGGCCGTCTTCGACCGGAGCCGGTGGCGGTGGAGCTGGCTCTCCCTCCAGGCCACCGCCGTCACCCTCCTGGCCCTGGCGGCCGCCCCGGTCCTGGCCTGGCGCCGGCGGCGCCGGGACCCGGCCGTGGCCGGAGCCGTGGCCGTGCTGTGGTGGACCGCCCTCTACGCCTTCGCCGCCAGCTCGCTCGTCGAGATCGGCGAGAACGAGCGCTTCCGCTTCGAGCTCGGACCGGTGCCCCTGGTGCTGGCCACGGTGGTCGTCACCGAGGCGGTGCGGTGGGTGGCCGCCCGGCGCCGGGGCCCGGGGGCGGCCCCGACCACCGGACCCGGGCCCGAGGGGGCCGGGACCGCCGCGGCGTGACCGGGCATTCGTCGAGGACAGGCGGATCGGCAACATCGCCGACGGGCCCCAGAGTCCCCGGCCAGCTCACGCCGGTCGAGTTCGCTGCGGCCTGGCTCAGCGCCCACCGGAGACAGCCCGCCCCGCGGGTGGTTCAGCGATCGCGGTTCCGTGAGCGTCGTCGCCGATGACGTCTCGGAACGGCAGCACCGGATCGTCTGCACGTGCGAGTCGACTCCCCGTCGTGGCGGAGTGCCACTAGCGGTGCGCCGGCACCGGGGCCACTCGGTGATAGAGGACCACCTCGCGATCGGCCCACACCTCGCGAAACACCCTTGCGAACCACGGAGCCTCGAGCATCGGTTTGTCCTGATTCAGCGGGGGCTTCTCGACGAGCCAGTAGTCGGGTTGGTACGCCGAGGCCCACCACAGCATGTCGTCGGCAGCGACCTTCGCCGCCGCCCTGTTGGAAAGGAGCCCCAGGTAGTCGATGATCCGGCGGTTCGGCGACTCCCATCCAATCTTTCCGATCTCCAAGGACGCCACGGACTGAGTGGGCGATGAATGAGCGTTCAGCCAGTCCATAGCCATCGTGTAGCTCAAGCCGCGATCCGGCGTGGCCGGCATCTGGGTGAGCGGCACGATTACCAGCGCGACAGCTACGGCTCCCGTGAGCAATCCGTAATACCCCACTCTCGGCATGACGGTGTCGATTCCGATACCGGCAAGAACCAGGCCGCAGAATGCCGGTACTCCGTAGTACCACGCGTAATTCGGAACATTGAGCACGACTCCGTAGGCCACGACGTAGAAGAATGCCAGCGCCACGAGGAGCACTACCAGCCGACGCAGAGCGGTGTCCCTCCATCCAGAGATAAGTCCGATGATGGCGAGCACGGCAGTCGCGAGAAACCACGCACCATCCAGCCAACCTCCATTCCCGAACGGCGCAATGCGGTACAGCTTGGGAATCTCGAGGAGGTACGGATGGGTACCCCAGTACCCAGACCTTCCCTGATCGATCTTGGCCGTAAGCGTGTCGGGAATGATCGATCCAATGACGGTCTGGGCGAAGACTGCATAGGCGGCGAACACCCCTACGGCACCGGTGAGGATTCTCCACGGCATCCGGCGCTGCACTAAGAACAGTCCGAACACAAGCAGCACGCTGTAGATGAGCATGTCGGCGCGGGCAATCACAACCAGGCCGAGCATCACGCCAGCACTGCCGAAGCGTTCGCGGTCGACGGCCCAGAGGGAACCGGCCGTCAGGGCCAGTACGAGCGGGATCTCCAATCCGTGATCGACGGCCAGAATCGCGGACCCGGCCACGAGAACGCCGGCACAGAGGCCGGCGCGCACGTGTCCGTTTCGGCGAAACACCTCAGACAGGAACACGGCACTGGCCGTCAGGCAGACGACCGTCGCCACCACAGCAAAGGCTGTAACATTGAGGTGCGCAGCGATCGCCCCAGCGCACAGGAGCACCCATAAGGGAGAAGTGGCCGCGTTGCCGGTCTGCCGGCCCAGATTGTACTGCCAATGCCCTGTATCGGCGAAGTTCCTGGCAATCCGGAAGGTGATGTAGGCGTCGTCAGGGTACGTGTTCCAGACGGCGATCATTGCCGCAATCGCGACGGCGAGAAATAGCCCGTACGTGAATACCCTTGCCCGCGTCGCACCCTCAAGGCCCAGCGTTCTCATCTGTGGCGCCGACTCTGACACGGGAACTCCATTCGCACCGTCCCTGGTTCGAGTCGGCAGATGACCATGCGGTTCATGTCGATCGACCTGGGTCCAGATAGGGAACTGAACAGACGGCTCGAACCGGCCTGCGTCGTCGAGGGATTGCGGCCTACCCCGGGTCTAATGAACCCCATGACGTGGCACCTGGCCTGCACCGAAGGCGTCGGCCGGAAAGCCTAGGACATGCTCGATCGAATCGGCCGGATGAGCAGTCGGGCGAAGGCACCTCAGCATAGGTGGCCGACGGGTCCCGCCACCGTCTCTCCGTGGATCTTCCTCGCGCCACGGGGCCTTCCCCGACGCCGAGGGGCGCAACTTCTGGTCGTCCGACCATCCGCCCAATCACGCGCGCCGGATCAGACTCCTCGTCGGTCCTCCAGCTCAGGTTGTGGAGTGACCTCTCAGTATCGGTCCCCCGCGACGCGCTCGCGGCCCCGGCCACCGCACTCCGCTCGTGTCCGCGATACCGCTCGACCGGCCCGGCCGTCTCCGGCCCGAGCCCGTCCGCTCACAGGCCGGTGGCGGCGCGCACGTCGAGGCCCTGCTGGGCCACGGTCGGGAGCAGGGAGGCCTGGAGCCACACCCCGCCGGGCTTCGAAATGTGGATGCCGTCGGGCCAGCGCACGGCCACCCCGTCCACCGTCTGCTGGAAGTGGCCGGAGGGATCGACCACGTGGTTGAGGTCCACCACCGACACCGTCCCCGGATGCCGGGCGGCCACCACCCGCAGCAGGGCGTTGTAGGCGTCGACCCGGGACGGCCGGTTCTCCGGATAGAGCGAGCCGTCGGGCTGCTCCAGGACCGGGACGATGTAGGGCATGGTCAGGAGGTCGACGTGGGCCCCGCCGGCGGCGAGCACCCGGACCACCGAGTCGAGCTCGTTCTCGAGGTGGGTCCGCCAGGCCGGCTGGGTGATGTCGACCTCGCGCCCACCGACGAGATGGTCGGTGATGAGCCACCGTCCGAGGAGGAGGCCCACCACCTCGGGCCGGTAGGTGGCCACGTCGTGGGCCCACAGGGTGGGCCAGTGCCGGCAGGCCGACACCGGGAGGGCCACCTGGCCCGAGACGAGGGCGGGGGTGTCGTCGAGGTCGCAGCCGAGCACGCCCTTGTTGACGACGTCGACGCCGTAGTTGGCCACGGTGCCGATCTGGAGCCCGACCCCGAGGGTCACGGCCAGGGAGTCGCCCAGGAGGAGGTACCGCACCGGGTGGTTGGTGAAGGCGCCGTCGGCGGCGAGCGCCTGGCGCTCGGCGGCCGGCAGGGCCCCCGGGGTCGTGGGGGGGAGGGCGGCCGTGGCCGGGGCCACGGTGCCGACCACCACCACGGCCACCGTGCCGGCCAGGAGGGCCGCCGCCGGGAGGGCGGCCCGGACCGAGCGCCAGAACGTCCCCTCCAGGACCGGACGCTCGACGAGGTAGTAGCTGGCCGCGGCCAGGGCGAAGGTGGCCGCCACCCGGACGGCCAGCAGGGCCGGGCCGGCCAGGCCGGTGTGGGCCCCGTCGAGCTCGACGAAGACCGGGTAGTGCCAGAGGTAGGCGCCGTAGGAGACGGTCCCCATCCACACCAGGGGACGCAGGGAGAGCACCCCGGCGATGGGTCCGCCCCGCACGGTCACCGCCGCGGTGACGATGCCGGCCGCCGAGAGGGCCGAGAGGAAGAAGCCGCCGCGGTAGGCGAAGGGCGCGGTGCCGGCCACGGTGACGGTGAGCAGGAGGGTGCCGGCCAGCCCGGCCAGCCCGGCCGCGGTGAGGACGGCCCGCCAGCGCGCCCGGTGGGCGACCGGGGCCATGCCCGGTTCGCCCCGGCGGCGCTGGACCATGGTGAGCACGCAGGCCAGCGCGGCCCCGATCAGGATGGACT
>DAHVAJ010000027.1 GCA_027314705.1 Acidimicrobiaceae bacterium | reverse complement strand
AGTCCATCCTGATCGGGGCCGCGCTGGCCTGCGTGCTCACCATGGTCCAGCGCCGCCGGGGCGAACCGGGCATGGCCCCGGTCGCCCACCGGGCGCGCTGGCGGGCCGTCCTCACCGCGGCCGGGCTGGCCGGGCTGGCCGTCGTGCTCCTCGCCTCGTGGTGGTTCACCGGGACGGCGGCGGCCACCTACCGGGGCGGGTTCCTGGTGGTGGGCGGGGCGTCGGCCGCCGTCATCGCCGCCGCCGCCACCGTCCCCGGAGGACCGCTCGCCGGGGTGCTCTCGGTGCGCCCCCTGGTGTGGCTGGGGACCGTCTCCTACGGCGTCTACCTCTGGCACTTCCCGGTGGCCGTCTTCCTCGACGCGGCCCGCACCGGCCTGGCCGGCCCGGCCCTGCTGGCCGTCCGGGTGGCGGCCACCGTCGCCCTGGCCGCGGCCAGCTACTACCTGGTCGAGCGCCCGGTCCTGGAGGGGACGTTCTGGCGCTCGGTCCGGGCCGCCCTCCCGGCGGCGGCCCTCCTGGCCGGCACGGTGGCCGTGGTGGTGGTCGGCACCGTGGCCCCGGCCGCGTCGGCCGTGTCCCGCACGGCCGGCACCACCCGGGGGCTCCCGGCCGCGACGCAGGCGTCGCTCGTGGCCACCCACGCCTTCTCCACCCGGCCGCTGCGCTTCCTGTTGGTGGGCGACTCCCTGGCCATGACCATGGCCGTGGGCCTCGGGGCGGGAAGCGTGCCCTCCTACGGGGTCCGGGTCATCAACAAGGGGGAGTTCGGGTGCGACCCCGACACGTCGGTGGCCATCTGGGAGGGGCTCCACATCACCCCGACCTCGCCCTGCGTCGACTGGCCGGCGCTGTGGACGGCCGAGCTGGCCCGCTACCGGCCGGACGTGGTCGGGCTGCTCATGGCCCGCTGGTCGGTGTGCGACCGGATCGTGAACGGCGCCGTCGTCCACGTCGGCCAGCCGGCCTGGGACGCCCACCTCGAGGCGGAGTACGCCCAGGTGGTCCGCGTGCTCGCCTCCCGGGGGGCCCGGGTGGTCGTCTTCACCCTGCCCTTCTTCAGCCCGCCCAACGAGCAGCCCGACGGGGCCGTCTGGCCCGAGGACCAGCCGGCCCGGGTGGTCGCCTTCAACCGGATCCTCACCCGGGTGGTGGCGGCCAGCCACGGCGCGGCCACGCTCGTCGACCTCAACCGCCTCCTCGACCCGACCGGGCAGTACGCGGCCCAGCTCGACGGCCGGACCGTGCGCTGGCCCGACGGCGTCCACATCACGGTGGCCGGCGGCGAGTGGCTGCAGCAGCGCGTGCTGCCGGTGGTGGCCGAGGACGGCCTGGCGGTGCGGGCCACCCGAGCCGCGTCGTGAGCGCCCACGCCCACACGGCCCGGACCGACCGTCGCACCTCGGCCACCGGCCGCAACCGGATCGACGCCCTCGACGGGCTGCGGGCCGTCGCCCTCCTCATCATCATGGGGTACCACTTCGGGGTGTCGTGGCTCGGGGGCGGGTTCTTCAGCCTCGACATCTTCTACGTCCTGTCCGGCTACCTCATCACCGGGCTGCTGCTCGGCGAGTACGCGCGGCGCGGCCGCATCGACCTCCCCGCCTTCTGGCTGCGCCGGGCCCGCCGCCTCCTGCCCGCCCTCCTGGTGGTCCTGG
>DAHVAJ010000026.1 GCA_027314705.1 Acidimicrobiaceae bacterium | reverse complement strand
GCCGATGCGCCGTCTCGGTTGCCGCAGGGAGGCCCCCCGGACGGACGTCGCCGTCAACAGGCCCGCAGCACCACCGTCCAGCCCTGACCGGCCACAAAGGTGGCGTGGAAGGCCACCCCGTCGATGTCGCCGTTCCAATCGAGGTCCCCGGGGAACTGCGGGCCCGTCTCGCCCCAGGTGATCGGGGGAAGCGACGCCATCCGCTGTCCGCCGCAGCTTCCACACCCGGAGTTCCGGAGGTTGACGGTCCGCAGCCAGACAGCCAGATCGCCGGCTGCCCGCGAGTCCGGAGCAACAGCCGGCACCGGTGGAGCGGCGGCGGCGGCGCTTCGGACCCGGAGGAGGTCCGCGGCGAAGTCCGCGGCCGCCGCGGACCCGTTGCCCAGGCACCTCATGGCCTCCTCGGCGTTGGGATCGGACCGGGCCACCGTCGCCGTTCCGGTGGGCTCGAAGGCCCGCTCGAACCCGCGCAGTGCCCAGGAGCGCGCCACGAGATCGCTCTGCACCAGGAGGACGGTCCGCATCAGGTCGGGGCCGAGCCCGGCCGGGATGGTGGCCGCCGCCGCCGCCGGATCGGCGGTGGCGATGGCGTCCCGGGTGGGCTGGGTGATGGTGAGCAGGTCGGCGGTGATCCCGCCGTTGACCGCCGCCGCCGCCGCCCGGAGCCTCCGGTCGACCGTCCCGGCACTGGAGACGAAGGCGGCCAGGTCGGACGCTGCGCTGGGCTCCGTACCGGTCGACGGCGCTGGCCGGGAGGTGGCCGACCCGGACGTGGCCGTCGCCGGCCCGCTCTTGGCCGTACCACCTCCACATCCAACGGCCAGCACCCCGACCAGCGCCAGGGCGCCGACGGCCAACCCCGCACTCGTCGTCCGACCGGGTCCTCGTCCCATGGCGCTTTCCCGTCGCTCGCTGCCGCCAGTGTGCGACCTCCGGCGGGCCGGCGGAAGGGCCGAAGGTCCGTGGCGACCGGTGAGGGGTCGGGGTCGGCTGGCCACCGGGGGCCGGCGGACCCCGCCGGGTGTGCCTGGGGACCATAGGCTCGTGCGGTGCACCCGACCGCCGGCGGCGTCCCGGACGACGACGCGCTGATGGCCCTCGCCCTCGAGGAGGCGGCCGCGGCGGTCGACCACGGCGACGTCCCCGTCGGGGCGGTCGCCGTCCGCGACGGGACCGTGCTCGCCGCCCGACACAACGAGCGCGAACGGCGCGCCGACCCCACGGCCCACGCCGAGATCCTGGCCCTGGCCGACGCCGCGGCCGTCCTCGGAACGTGGCGCCTCGACGGGGTGACCCTGGTGGTCACCCTCGAACCCTGCCCCATGTGTGCCGGCGCCCTGGTGGCCGCCCGGGTGGGTCGCCTCGTCTACGGGGCGGCCGACCCCAAAGCCGGGGCGTGCGGCTCGCTCTACAACCTGTGCGCCGACCCCCGACTCAACCACGAGGTGCCGATCACGGCCGGGGTCCGCGAGTCGGATGCCGCCGGGCAGCTCGCCGCGTTCTTCGCCGGGAGGCGGGGCGGCTGAGGAGACGGGCGGCCGGGGTGCGCCGGCCGACCCCGCCACGGCGAACCGCCGCCGGGAGGGGGTCGCCGGCCCGCGGCTAACCTCTGCGGCGGAGGGATGCGAGAGTGGCCGAATCGGGCGGTCTCGAAAACCGTTGTGTCGCAAGGCACCGTGGGTTCGAATCCCACTCCCTCCGCTCGGGGGTCTGACCGCGGCCCGTCCCGCGGCCCGCACGACAGCCCACGCCGGCGCACCGGCGGGGGTGTCGTGGCGGCGCGGCCACGACGGCTCTCCCCGATCCGACCGGTGGCGGACGCTACACTCGTCGACGGCGATGGAGTCCGCCGGAACCGCCGCGAGGCTGATGACTCCTACCAGGAACGAGCCGGGCCGCCGCGGCCCGAGATGGTAGGAGCACCGTGCACCCACACGGACGACCGGACGATGGGCAGACGGTGAGCCGGGCCGACGGGCGGGCCCGACTGCTGCCCCTCCGGTGGGGGGCCGTCGGACTCGTCGCCGTCGGCGGCCTCTTCGGGGCCGGGGCCCGGGAGGCCGTCGGGCAGGCGCTGCCGGCGGCGGCGGGCACCTTCCCGGTGGCCATCCTGCTCATCAACCTCTCGGGCGCCTTCCTCCTCGGCCTGCTGCTCGAGGGTCTGGTGCGGGCCGGGGACGACAGCGGCGGCCGACGACGGGCCCGCCTCCTCGGCGGCACCGGCTTCCTCGGGGCGTTCACCACCTACTCGACCTTCGCCGTCCAGGCCGACCTACTGGTGCGGGCCGGCCGGCCGGCGACTGCCGTGGCCTATGCGGCGGCGACCGTCCTCGGCGGGGTCCTGGCCACCAGCGCCGGGATCGCGCTCGGCGCCCTGGGCCCGTGGCGGCGGGGGCCCGAGCTCCCGATCGACCCGGAGGCCGATCCCCTGGAGGCCGGCCGGTGAACCTCGGCGACGTGCTCTGGGTGAGCGGCGCCGGCAGCGTGGGGGCGGTGGCCCGGTTCGTCGTCGA
This sequence comes from Acidimicrobiaceae bacterium, assembly GCA_027314705.1. GTDB lineage: Bacteria > Actinomycetota > Acidimicrobiia > Acidimicrobiales > RAAP-2 > Bog-756. Next base: position 80,484 of record DAHVAJ010000026.1, on the reverse strand, counting down.
CGGGGCGGTGCGGACCCGCACCTCCGGCCGGGTGCCGATCGGGACCATGGCCATCAACCTCTCCGGATCGCTGCTGCTCGGCTTCCTCACCGGGCTCGCCCTCTTCCACGGCGCCCCCTCCGAAGTGGTCCTGGTGGCGGGTACCGGGTTCTGCGGGGGGTACACGACCTTCTCGACGGTCAGCTTCGAGACGGTCCGGCTCCTCAACCAGGGGGAGGTGCGGGCCGCCCTGGTCACCGGTGGGGGCACCCTCGTCGGGGCGCTCGCCGCCGCGGCCGCGGGCCTGGCCCTGGCCGCGCTCTGAACCGACCAGGCCGCAGCGGTCCGACTACCCGTCCGTCCGAAGGCCGTGACGGGTGTGGTGCCCCACCACGAGCACGGGCCGGGTGGTCCGGTGGAGGAGACGGTGGGCGACCGAGGGGGAGCCGAGGCGCTCGAGCAGATGGCGCCAGCTGTCCGGGTGGGCACCGACGACGATCATGAGCGCGTCGACCTCGTCGGCGGCCCGTGCGAGCACGTGGACTGGGTCCCCGTGCCAGGCGTGGAAGCTCCAGGGGACCCCGCACCCTTCCAGGGCCCCGACCGCGGCGGCGCGCTCGGCCACGAGCACCTCGTGCGCTCCGAACTCCCACTCCTCGGCGTCGGGATCGACGGGGTAGTCCTCGACCGCGACGGCGTGGACGACGACCAGCCGGGCCGAGAGCCGCCGGGTGAAGTCGACCGCGGCGACCAGGGCGGTCAGACTCCCGGGGCCGGGGTCGAACCCGACCACGACCGCCACCCGGTCCCCGTCGGCGTCGCCACCGAGCTCCGCGTCCGGCCCGGTGCGACTCGCCGACGGCGTCGGTGTCGGCTCCATGGTCACCTCCCGGGTGGCGCGGTCTGCCGACCCCAGGGTAGGAGCCTCACTCCGATCGGGCCAGGATCCGTCCCGGATCGCGGTGGCCGCCTCGACCTCGCCCGCGGGCCACGGGACGTCCGTGGTGGAGGCCTGCCGTCGAATCCGGACGGTCGTCCGCCGACGGTGGGAGGCGGGCGGGTCGGTACGGCCTGGTCCCGGCACCCGCGCCCACCCCTCCCTAAGATGGCGTCGGCGCGCCCGTCAGGGGAACCGGCGCCGGCACAGGAAGAAGGAGGGACCATGCGGAGGTTCCGATCAGCACTCGTCGTGAGTGGGGTGGTCCTGGCCACGGCCCTCGGCGGAGGTCTCGCCGTGGGGGAGGTGGCCCCCCCGGCGGGGGCGGCCACCTCCGGGCCCGGGGTGGGCACGCCGTACGTGGCCAGCCTGGGTGACTCGTACATCTCCGGTGAGGCCGGGCGCTGGGCGGGCAACACCAACCAGAGCTCAACCGAGATCGACGCCCTCGGGCCGACGGCCTACTACGACAACGCCACCGACACCGCCGAGCTCATCCCGGGCTGCCACCGGTCGAAGTCGGCCGAGATCCACATCGGCGGCGGCGTCGGGAGCGTCAACTTCGCCTGTTCCGGCGCCAAGACGTCGACGTTCACGGACTCGAACGGCGACTTCAAACCGGGCATCGACTTCTACAACTCCGGCGGCGACCAGGGCCAGGCGTTGATGCTCCGCGACTTCGCCGCCACCCACAATGTGCGCATGGTGATGCTCTCCATCGGCGGCAACAACTTCAACTTTGCCGGCATCGTCCAGACCTGTGTGGAGGATTGGCTGTTCTCGCCGTCGTGGTGGCCCGACTACTGCTCGACGGACGCGTCCGTGACCGCCAACTTCACGGCTTCCAACATCGCCTCCCAGGTCGGCGCCATCAAGGGGGCGATCGACAACATCCGGACGGCGATGACCGACGACGGCTACACCCCCTCGATGTACACCGTCGTGGTCCAGGACTATCCGTCGCCCATCCCCGACGCCTCCGGATTCCGGTACAGCCAGGACGGGTACACCCGTCAGGCGGTGGGAGGCTGCGGCTTCTGGAACACCGATGCCAACTGGGCCAACAACACGGCTCTGCCCGACATCAACGGGGCGGTGAAGTCCGCGGCCGCCGCGGTCGGGGCCACCGACGTGAAGATCATGGACATCTCGAGCGCCTTCAACGGCCACCGTCTCTGCGAGAACACGGTGGGTCTCCTCGAGGAGGAAGGGCTGACCAGCTGGACCAACCCGGGGGCGGTCAACAAGACCGAGTGGATCAACCAGATCCGCACCCTCACCACGCTCTTCGGTCCGTACCAGCTCCAGGAATCGCTCCACCCCGACTACTGGGGCCAGCTCGCGCTGCGTGACTGTGCCCGGCAGGCCTACGACGGCGGTGCCCCGAGGGGCGGCACCTGCACCATCAGCGGCACCGGTCTCGACGCCCAGGGGGAGCCGGTCATGACCCTGCACTGAGCGGGCCGGGCCGGGGGGCATCCTCGCTCCCGGCCCGGCAGCGACGGGGGCACGTCCGCACCGGGCAGTGCGAGACCCGACAGCAGGGAGGGCGGCTCCCTCTCCGGGTCGCTGCCGGACCGGCCCGGATCAGGGGGGCTCGACCGAGGGGCCGACAGGGTCAGGTCGATCCGGACGGGTGCGTCCGCCCCCTTGCGGTGGCCGCGTGACCCCCAGACCACCTCGACCCCGTCGGATCGGCGGAGGACCTCCCTGCCCACCCGGCCGTCTGCGAGCTGCAGAGAGCCACACCGCGCCACCTCCCGCCTCGTGCCACCGCCGGGGGGCGCCGGACGCGGACGGTGACGACGGTCACCCGTGATAGACCCGGGCAGGTGGTCAACGGCACTGACGCCCCCGAGCCGCGCCAGCGCGGCTGGCCCGGACGGTCCGGCGTGTCCGCCCGGTTCCGCATCCTCCTGTGGTGCGCGCTCCTGGTCGCCCTGGCCCTCGCCTCGTCGGTGGTGGCCACCCGGTTCATCCTCCTCCGCCAGCTGGGGAGCGAAACCGACCGTGAGCTCGTCCACGAGGTGCGGGAGGTCGACCAGCTGCGGACCGCAGGGGTCGACCCCGTGAGCAAGGCGCCCCTCGTCCAGACCGACGACCTCCTGCAGGTGGCCCTGTCCAGCTCGGTGCCCCGGCGCAGCGAGGAACTCGTGGCCATCGTGGATGGTGCCGTGGTCGGCACCCGCCCCCCGCACCCCATCCTCCCCCTCGAGCGGAACAAGGCCCTCGTCGCATCCTGGTCCTCGGTCACCTCATCGACCTTCGGCACGATCGCCACCCCTGCAGGCACCGTTCGCTACCTGGCCGTGCCCGTGGCCCTCTCGACCGACCCCAGCCCCGGCAGGGACGTGTTCGTGGCCGCCGCGTTCCTCGCCCCCGAGCAGGGAAGCGTGAACCGAACGGTGGGCACGGCCGCCGTGGTCGGCCTGGCCTCGCTCGGGGTGGCCATCCTCCTGGCCTGGCTCATCGCCGGACGCATCCTGGCCCCGGTACGCGACCTGGAGGTGGCCACCCGGACCGTCAGCGACGTCGACCTCACCCACCGTCTGGAGGTGAAGAGCGACGACGAACTCGGCCGCCTGGCCCGCGCCTTCAACGCCATGCTCGACCGAGTCGAGTCGGCCTTCCGCTCCCAGCGCCAGTTCCTCGACGACGCCGGGCACGAATTGCGCACCCCGATCACCGTGATCCGCGGCCACCTCGAGCTGCTGGGTGACGACGCCGGCGAACGCGAGGAGGTGCGGGGCATCATCCTCGACGAGCTGGACCGGATGGGGCGGATGGTCAACGACCTGCTGCTGCTCGCCCGGGCGGAACGCCCTGACTTCCTGCACGCGGCCGCAGTCGACACCGCCCGGCTCACGGCCGAGCTCCAGGCCAAGGCGTCGGCCCTGGCCGACCGGACCTGGCTCTCGGGTGGCCGGGCCGACGGGACGGTCGTCGCCGACCGGCAGCGGCTGACCCAGGCGTGGATGCAGCTCGCCCAGAACGCCACCCAGAACACCGGGCCGGGGGATCCGATCGAGATCGGCTCCTGCTTCCGCCACGACCGCCTCGAGCTCTGGGTGGAGGACTCGGGGCCGGGGGTCCCCGAGGAACGGCGCGAGGCGATCTTCCGGGACTTCGCCCGGCCGTCCGGAGCACCCCGGAACGGCGAGCACTTCGGCCTCGGACTCCCGATCGTGCGGGCGATCACCGAGGCCCACGGCGGCACGGTGACCGTGGAGGACGGCCGGCTGGGAGGCGCCTTGTTCACGATGCACCTGCCGACCGGCGACCCACGGCAGACCGACCAATGAGCCGCATCCTGGTGGCCGAGGACGAGTGGGGCATCGCCTCGTTCGTCCTCAAGGGGCTTCGGGCCAACGGCTACACCGCATCCCACGCTGCCGACGGTGACACCGCACTGTTCGAGGCCCGCTCCGGCCAGTACGACCTGCTGGTGCTCGACCTCGGACTGCCCGGACGGGACGGACTCTCGGTGCTCCGCGCCCTGCGCAAGGCCAAGGTCGCCATCCCGGTCGTCATCCTGACCGCACGGGATGACCCCGCGACCCTTGTCGAGGGCCTCGACGCGGGGGCGGACGACTTCATCGCCAAGCCCTTCCGCTTCGACGAGCTGCTGGCCCGGGTCCGCACCCGCCTCCGGGTCGACCACCTCCCGACCGAGTCGACCCTCCGGTTCGGTGACATCGAGTTCGACGCCCGGGCCCGTCGGGTGCTCCTGGACGGTGCGCCGGTCGAACTGTCGTCCCGCGAGTACCGGGTCCTCGAGACCTTCCTCCGTCACCCCGGCCAGATCCTCTCGCGCGAGCAGCTGCTCAGCCATGCCTGGGGCCGCGACTTCGCGGCCGGGTCGAACATTGTGGACGTCTACGTCCGCGCCCTGCGCAAGAAGCTCGGCGCGGCGGTCATCGAGACCGTGCGAGGCCTCGGGTACCGCCTGGGCGACGGCAGCCGGCGGTAGCCCCCGGAGGGGCAGGGGAACCGGGGGCGGCGACCGCGTGGGCCGAGCCGGGGCGGCGTCCGATGAGAGCCCTCCCATGAGGAAGGTCTCACGCGACCTTCATGGCCGGTTCATGTCGGTGTCCGATGCTCGGACCCGTCAACCACCGCCCGAGCAGCCGGCCGCCGGCCGCTCCCCGCCCGAAGAGGTCCCCATGCACGAGATCGCCGTCGGTCCGCCCCATCCGGCCCGCCCACTGATCCCCGGACGGCGGTGCGTGGTCACCGGGTCCGCCGGGTTCATCGGCGCACAGCTCTGCGCCCGGCTCGTCCGGGACGGCTGGTCGGTCACCGGGATCGACGGGTTCACGGACAGCTATGACCCGGTGGAGAAGGTGATGCGTGCAGCCGGCCTGGTCCGGACCGAGGGCATCTCGCTGGTCGTGGGTGACCTCTGCGAGCTCGACCTCGACGCCGCCTTCGCGGGTGCCGACGTCGTCTTCCACCTGGCCGGCCGGGCCGGGGTGCGGGCCAGCTTCACCGACGTGGACCGCTACGAGCACGACAACGTGACGGCCACCGAGCGGGTCCTGGCCGCGGCCCGCCGGACCGGTGTCCGCCGCATCGTCTACGCCTCGTCGTCTTCCGTCTACGGAAACGGTGAGACCCCCTTCCACGAGGATGCCGTGCCCGGACCGATCTCCCCGTACGGGAGGACGAAGCTCGAGGCCGAGCAGCGCTGCCTCGGCGCTTCCGGGCACGGGCTCGAGGCGGTGGCCCTGCGCTACTTCACCGTGTTCGGCCCTGGCCAGCGTCCCGACATGGGCCTTCGGCTCTTCGCCGAGGCCGCCGTCCTCGGACGGCCCGTCACACTGCTCGGCGACGGCACGCAACGACGGGACTTCACCTACGTGAGCGACGTGGTGGCCGCCACCGTGGCCGCCGCCGACGCTCCAGCGGACGGGCTACCGGTCAACGTGGGTGGGGGCTGCGACGTCAGCGTGCTCGACGTGCTCGACCTCCTGCGCGACCTGGTCGGGAACGAACTCGTCCTCGACGTCCGGCCCTTCGCCCAGGGCGACGTCCGGGTCACGTCGGCCGACCTCGGCCGGGCCCAGAGGCTCCTCGGCTTCGAGGCCCGGGTCCCGTTCGCCGCCGGCTTCGAGCGCGAGGTGGCGTGGGTCCGCGGGCGCCTCGACCGCAGGGTGCCGGTGCCGGCGTGACCGCCCGCTCCGCGCTGCAACGGGTGCTGCTGTACTCGCACGACACCTACGGCCTCGGCCATCTCCGGCGGAACCTCGTGCTGGCCGCCCACCTCCTCTCCGGCGACCGGCCACCCCGGGTGGTGCTGGCCTCCGGCTCACCGGTCATCGACCGCATCGACCGGCCACGTGGGCTCGACTGCGTCCAGCTGCCTCCCGTGGTCAAGACGGGAGAAGGCGAGTACCAGTCGCTCGACCCGTCCCTCGGTATCTCCCTGGTGCGTCGGGCCCGGAGCGCCGTCCTCCTCGACGTGGTCTCCCGGTGGCGCCCCGACGTCCTCCTCGTCGATCACGCGCCCCAGGGCATGAAGGGCGAGCTCCTGCCCGTCTTCGAGGCGCTCGCTCGCTGCAGCCCGGGCACCCGGGTGGTGCTGGGACTCCGCGACATCCTCGACGATCCGGAACGGGTGCGGGCCACGTGGCGGTCCGAGGGGGTCTACGACACGCTGGCGTCGGTCTACGACCGGATCCTCGTCTACGGCAGCCGGGACGTCTTCGACCTCGCCAGCGCCTACCGGATCCCCGAGCCCGTTGCCTCGCGGCTGGAGTACTGCGGCTACGTGACCGGAGATCGGGCCGCGCGTGCGGTACGGCCGCCCGGGATCGCCCCGGGCGAGCGGTACGTCCTCGGCACCGTGGGTGGTGGCGGCGACGGCACCGAGGTCCTCACGGCCACGGCCCGGGCCGCGTCGGCCCTGGGCACGGCCAGCGTGCTGTGCACCGGCCCCCTCATGTCCCGTGGGGAGCGCCAGCGCCTGGAACGGCTGGCCTCGTCCCTGGGCCGTACGGTGGTCGTCGAGCACCTGCGCAGCGTGGCCCAGGTGGCGGCCGGCGCCCAGGCCGTCGTCACCCGCGGCGGCTACAACAGCCTGTGCGAGCTCGTCCCCCTCGGTGTGCCCACCATCGTGGTCCCCCGGGCCAGGCCACGGCTCGAGCAGGTGCTCCGGGCCCGGGTGTTCGCGGCCAGTGGGCTGGTCCGGGTGGTCGACGGCGACGGTCACGACCTCGCCGGCCGACTCGCCGGCGAGCTGGCCCAGGCACCGGCCCGGTCGGCCAGTCCGACCGGTCTCGACCTGCGTGGCCGCGAACGGGTCGTGGCGTCCCTCGAGGAGCTCGTCGGGGACCGGGTGACCCGGTTCCCCGCCCCGCCGACCGTCCGGCGCGCCGAGGCCGTCGGTGCGCCCGCATGAGCGGACCGGAGGGTGCTCCGGTGCCCCGGCCCACCATCTGCTACCTGACCAAACGGTTCCCCCGCCTGTCGGAGACCTTCATCCTCGACGAGATCCTCGGACTCGAGGCCAACGGCGTGCCACTGCGCCTCTTCGCCGTCGCCGACCCCGGTGAGCCACAGGTCCAGCCGGACGTCGACCGTGTCGTCAGCACGGTGACCTACCTCCGGACGGGCCTCCGCCTGCGAGACCGGATCCGGGACCACCGGCGCTTCCTGGCCGGTCACGCGTGGCTGGCGCGCCGAGACCCCCGCCGCTGGGTCGGCGCCGTCTACCGCCTGGCCCGGGCCCGTCGGAAATGGATCGCCCTGCGCCACTTCCTGGAGGCCGGCGGTCTGGCCCGGGACATGGACCGGGCCGGCGGCGTGCACCTCCATGCAGCATTCGCCCACGGTCCTGCCTCCATTGCGTACTACCTGCACCTGCTGACCGGGTGGCCGTACAGCTTCGCCGCCCACGCCAAGGACCTCTACCTCTCCTCGCCCGAGGGGCTCGCCGCCAAGATCCGGGCCGCCTCCTTCGTCACGGCCTGTTCGGCCAGCGCCGCCGCCGAGCTGGAGCGCATCGTCGCGCCGGACGGTGCGACGCCGACGGCGTCCGGGGGGACGGTGGTGCTCGCCCCCCACGGGGTCGACATCTCCCGGTTCGCGCCCCGGTCCGGCCACGGACCGCAGGGTGGCGGCGGCGGACCGCTCCGCATCCTGGCCGTGGGTCGTCTCGTCGCCAAGAAGGGCTACCCGGTGCTGCTTGGCGCCCTGGCCGACCTCGCCCAGTCCGGCGTCGACGCCCGGTGCCGCATCATCGGCGGAGGCGGCCTCCGCTCCGAGCTCGAACCTCTCTGCCGAACCCTCGGCCTGGACGACCGGGTGACCTTCTGCGGCAGCCGCACCCAGCAGGAGATCATCGCCGAGTACCACTGGGCCGACGTCTTCGTCCAGGCCAGCGTGGTCACGAGCGACGGTGACAGGGACGGCATCCCCAACTCGCTCCTCGAGGCCATGGCCTCGGCCACCGCAGTCGTCGCGACCACCGTGGCCGGGATCCCCGAGGTCGTCGAGGATGGTGTCACGGGCCTCCTGGTCCCACCGGGCCGGGCCGCCCCCCTGGCCTCGGCCCTCCGGTCGCTGGCCGAGGATCCGGACGGCCGGGTCCGCCTCGGGGCGGCGGCCCGGCGATCGGTCGAGGAGCACCACGACCGTCGGGCCTGCGTCCGGCTCCCGGCCGGCCTGTTTCTCGACGTCCTCGCCAGGCCACCGGCGTGCACCGCCGCCGCCGACCCGGTCCCGGCGTGAGCCGGCCCGCCGCCGTGCCGTCCGGCCCGGAGCGGCCCCGTGTGGCCTACGTGCTCCCCGATCCGGGGATCCCCGTGGGCGGGACGAAGGGGGCTTCGGTGCACGTCGACGCGTTGTGCGGTGCCATGGCACGGATCGGCACCTCGGTCACCCTCTACGCCCCGAAGGTGGTCGGTCCCCTGGTGTCGGTCGGGTCGGAGACCGTCCGGGTCGTGCCCATCGACGCCGGCTCCGTGCGCTCGGGGCCGGACGGCGAGCGCGACCGCATCGAGTCCGCCCGCCGGTTCTTCGCCGCCGTCGGCGACGCCCTCGACGCCGACCCCCCGGACTGGATCCACGAGCGCCTGAGCCTCTTTGCCGGCGATGGGGCACCAATGGCCGCGGCGCGGAGCCTCCCGAGGCTCGTCGAGGTCAATGCCCCGGTGGCCGACGAACGGCGCACCCACGTCGGCCTCCGGCTGGTGGACGACGCGCACGCCGCCGAACGCGCCGCCCTGGCGGGCGCTCGGGTTGCCGCCGTCTCGGGGCCGCTGGCCGCGTGGGCCCTCGGCTGCGGTGCGGCAGAGGCCACCGTCGTCCCCAATGGCGCGGACACCGGGGAGCGCCACCCGGAGCGGTGGGCCCGGTACCGGGCACCCCTCCGGCGTCTCTTCGGATTCTCCGACGCCACCACCGTCATCGGCTTCGCCGGCAGCCTCAAGCCCTGGCACGGGGTCGAGAACCTCGTCACGGCCATGGCCGCCGCCCACGGCGAGCTCGGTCTCCTGATCGTCGGGGACGGGCCCCGCCGCGCGGTCGTGGAGGAGTCGGTGACCATGCTCCCCTCCGGGGTCCGGGCCGTCTGCACGGGGGCAGTGCCGGCGGCCGAGGTGCCCCGGTACCTGGCGGCCATGGACGTGGCCGCCGCCCCCTACCTGCCGAGCAGCGGGTTCTACTTCTCACCTCTCAAGATCGCCGAAGCCATGGCCGCGGGGCTCCCGGTCGTGGCCTCCGACTTCCCCCCGGTGCGCGAGCTCCTCGGCAGCACCGGCGTCCTCGTCCCGCCGGGCGAGGTCGGCTCCCTGGCCGGCGCCCTCAGCCGCCTGGCCGCCGACCCCCCGGGCAGGGCTCGGCTCGGAGCAGCCGGGCGGGCGCGGGCGGTCGATCGGCTCGACTGGGAGTCCGTGGCCCGGCGGACGGTGGCACTGGTCGACGACGGGCGCGTCCCCAACTCCCGGGCGACGGCGTGAGCGCGTCCACGGGCGGCCGTCCCCGCCTGATCTCGGCCTGGGGGCTCGACCTCCGACCGGTGCGCGCCGCGCTGGTCGGCGGGGTGGCCTTCTCCACCTTCCGGGCGGCCTTGCAGTGGGTCGCGCCGGTGCCCCTCAAGATCATCTTCGACAGCGTCTTCGCCAATCATCCCTTGCCGGCCGCCCTCGCCTGGCTGCCCGCCGACCACACCGAGCGCCTCTACCTCCTGGTCGGCGCCATGCTGGCCGTGGCGGTCCTGCTCGGCCTCACCGCCTACGGTGCCAACGCCCTGCTGGCGGGCGCCGGACAGCGGGTCGTCTTCGACCTGCGCACCCTGCTCTTCCGCCACCTCACCGGGCAGTCCATCGGGTTCCACCAGCGGCGACGCCAGGGTGACCTGCTGGCCCGGCTCGGCGGCGACGTCCAGGCCATGCAGAACGTCGTCGTCAACGTGGTCCCGGTGGTCGTGGAGAACACCTTGACCGTGGCCGGCATGCTCGTGATCATGTTCGTGCTCCAGTGGCAGTTCTGCCTGCTGGCCCTGAGCATCCTCCCCGTGCTCGGCCTGGTCATGCGGCACTACACCGGCGCCATCAAGTCGGCCCAGAGGACGGCGCGCCGGAACGAGGGCCTGGCCACGTCGTCAGCCCAGCAGACCCTGGCGTCGTTGCCGGTGGTGCAGGCGTACGGCACCGAGGACAGCGAGGTCGGCCGGTACGCCCAACTCTCCGCTACCGCCCTGGGCGCGAACCGCCATTCGGTGCTGCTCCAGTCGCGCTTCACCCCCCTCGTCACGCTGCTCATGACCACGTCGACGGCGGTGGTGATGCTGGTCGGTGGCCTCCAGGTGCTCCACGGCCATCTCACCTCCGGCGACCTCCTGCTCTTCTCCGCCTACTTCGGGGCCATGTACACGCCGGCCCGCCAGCTGGCCAAGCTGGCCGGGACCATCGGGGTGGGTCAGGCCTCGGCCGAACGGGTCACCGAGCTGCTGGCCACCCACGAGGAGGTGCCCCAGGCGGCACGGCCCGCGCACCCGCGCCGCACCGCCGGCCGGATCACCTTCGACCGGGTCCACTTCGCCCACCCCGGGGGGGACCCGGTCCTCTGCGACATCGACCTCGAGATCGGCGCCGGGCGGCATCAGGCCCTCGTCGGGGCCACGGGCGCAGGCAAGAGCACCCTGTTGCGGATGGTCCCCCGCTTCCTCGACCCGACGACCGGGGCCGTCTACCTCGACGGCGTCGACCTGCGCGCCCTCGACCTCGGCTGGCTGCGGCAGCAGGTCGCCCTCGTGCCCCAGGAGATGGCCCTGTTGCGGCCGACCGTGTGGGAGAACGTCGTCTACGGCTCGTCGGGCAGGGCCCGGGCCGACGCCATGGCCGCCGCCCGGGCCGTCGGTGTGTACGACGTGCTGGCCGACCTGCGCGAGGGCTTCGACACCGAGGTGGGCGAGGGCGGCTCGCGGTTGTCCGGAGGTCAGCGCCAGTGTGTGGCCGTCGCCCGGGCCATGGCCCGCGACGCCCGGGTGCTCCTGCTCGACGAGCCCACGACCGGCCTCGACGCGGCCACCCAGTCCGTCGTCGTCGACGCCCTCGACCGCCTGAGCGACGGACGGACCACGATCATCGTCAGCCACGCGCTCTCCGCCGTCCACTCGGCCGACCGGATCACCGTGCTCTCATCGGGCTCCATGATCGAGCACGGCACCCACCACGAGCTCCTCCGGGCCGGGGCCGCGTACCACGGCCTGTACACGGCTGGAGCCCCCCGCCGCCAGGAGCCGCTCCCCATCCCCCACGACTTCGCCACGCCCGTCGGCAACCCCGTCCCCGCCGCCCGGTGACCGCACCCTTCGAGGAGGAATCGATGACGACAACCCCGCCGTCCCCCGCCGCCGTCCCGGCCGCGCCCCCGACGCGGCGCGTCTGCGTGGTCGGCGCTGGGTACGTCGGCCTCACCGCGGCCGCCTGCCTGGCCCACCTCGGCCACCGCGTCCGGTGCGTCGAGGCCGACCCGTCCCGCCTGGCCGTGCTCCGCACCGGTGGCGTGCCCATCCACGAACCGGGCCTGGCCGAGCTGGTCAGCCAGGGGTTGGCCGGCGGCCGGCTGTCCTTCGCCTCCGAGGTCGCCCCGGGGCTCGACGGTGCCGAGGTGGTGCTCTTGTGCGTGGGCACGCCACCGCAGCCCTCGGGCGAGCCGGACCTCAGCTCCCTGGCCCGCGCCGCCCGGCAGGTGGCCCGGGCCGCCACCCGCGACCTGGTCCTGGTGGTCAAGAGCACGGTGCCACCGGGGTCGTGCGAGGCCCTCGAGCTGGTCTGTGCCGACGAGGCCCCGCCCGGGGTGCGCCTTCGGGTGGCCTCGAGCCCGGAATTCCTGCGCGAGTCGCGTGCGGTCGAGGACTTCCTGGCGCCCGACCGGGTGGTGGTCGGGGCCGAGGACGACGAGGTGGTCGAGTTGGTAGCCGGCCTCTACCCGCCGGCCTCCCCGGTCGTGCGGTGCGACCGGCGGGGGGCCGAGCTGGTCAAGTACGCAGCGAACACCTTCCTCGCCGTCAAGGTCTCGTTCGCCAACGAGGTGGCCCGTCTGTGCGACGCGCTCGGGACTGACGCCGCCACCGTGCTGGCCGGTGTGGGCGCCGACCACCGGGTGGGTCCCGCGTTCCTGCGCCCGGGACCGGGCTACGGGGGCTCGTGTCTCCCGAAGGACGTGGCCGGGTTCATCGCCCTCGGCGGGTCCCTGGGGGCGCCCACACCGCTCGCCACCGCGGCACAGGACCAGAACGAGATGGCCCGGACCGGTGTGGCCACCCGGCTCGAGCTGGCCCTCGGCTCCCTGGCCGGCCGGCGCGTGGCCGTCCTCGGGCTCGCCTTCAAGGCCGGCACCGACGACACCCGAGACGCTCCCGGCCTGCACCTGGTCGAGCTGTTGGAGGGAGTCGGCGCCGAAGTGTCGACCTACGACCCGCTGGCGGCGCCGGTCCGGGGTGCCGGCCGACGCGCCTCGACCGCCGCCGAGGCCCTGGTCGGAGCCGACGCCGTCGTGGTCACCACACCGGCCGAGGAGTTCGCCTCACTCGACCCCCGGGGAGCGGCGGCGGTGATGGAGGGCGCCGTGGCCTTCGACGCGGCCGGCGTGCTCGACCTGGCCTCGTGGACGGCGGCCGGCTTCACCGTCTACGGCATCGGGCGGGGCGCACCGCTCGGGTTCCACCCGGTGGTCTGGCCGCCCCTGCAGTGGACGAACGTCGGAGCAACGGTGCCTGCCGGCTGAACACCGTCGGCGGGGACCCCCGCTCAGAGGGTGGTGCCTTCCGGGTCGGCGAGCGGGGCGGCCCGCTCCACCCGGCCGGTGGCCGGATCGAGCTCGAACAGCCAGGGCACCCGCCCGGGCACCTCGCCCGTCTGCGGGGACGGCACCCCCCGCACGTGGGCCACGAGCACCCGGAGCACGTGTTCGTGGGTGACGACCAGGACCCGCCGGCCGGCCAGCAGATCCGGCACCACGTGTCCCTCCCAGTAGGGCAGCAGACGGCCGAGCACGTCCTGGGCCGACTCGCCCGACGGCAGCAGCCCGGGGTCGACGCCGCGATAACGGGGATCGTGGACCGGATGCCGAGGGTCCCCCCCGGCCAGGGGCACCGGCCGTGCCTCGGGCGTGCGCCGCCAGGCCCGTACCCGCGCGCGCCCGTAGGCGGCCTGCAGCTCCTCACGGGTGGCCCCCTCGAAGGCGCCGGCGTGGCGTTCGTTGAGCCGCCAGGTGGCGTGAACGGCGTCGGCGGGGAGGTCGAGGGCCTCCACCACGAGCTCGGCCGTCCGGCGGGCCCGGGTGAGCATGCTCGTGTGCACGACGTCCGGTCGGAGGTCGGCGGCCGCCAGGATCCGGGCGGCGCGCCGGGCGTCCGCTTCGCCCTCGGGCACCAGGCCGACGTCCGACCACCCGGCGGTCCACCCCTCGACGTTGGCCCGGCTGGTGCCGTGGCGCATCAGGAGGAGCTGTCCGGAGCGAGACGGGCGGATCACCCGGGCATCCTGTCACCGGTAGGAGCCGCCGGCGTACGGAGCGCGCGAACGCCGCTCCCGGACGGGTGCGAGCCGATACGCTCGAGGGATCCCGGTGCGGGGGCACCGGACCGGTGCGGACACGCGTGCCCGCACGAGAGGGGGGGGTCATGGGCGAGGTGGCACTCGTGCTCGGTGCCGGGGGGTTCACCGGCCAGGCCTACCACGCCGGGGTGCTGGCCGCCCTGGCCGATACCGCGGGATGGGACGCCCGCACGGCGGACGTGGTGGTCGGCTCCTCGGCCGGGTCGCTCACCGGCACCCTGATCCGGCTCGGGGTGGGCGGGCCCGACCTCGCCGCCCTCTCGGCGCGCCGGACCCTCTCCCCCGCGGGCGCCGCCCTGGTCGACCTGGTGATGCCCGATCGAAGCGAGGTGCCGGCACCCTCGGCCACCTCGCTCCTGCGTCCCCTGCGGCCGCCGCAACTGGCCCTCCTCAGCCGCCTGGTCCGGACCCCCTGGAACTTCCGCCCCGGAGCGGCGGCGGCCACCCTGCTGCCGGCCGGACGCATCGACGTCTCGGCCCGGGCCCGGGCCCTCCACCAGGCCGTCGGCCACTGGTGGCCGGCCGGCCTGTGGATCTGTGCCGTGCGTCGGGACGACGGCAGCCGTGTCGTCTTCGGGCGCGACGGCTCCCCCCGGGCGCCGCTGGCCGCGGCGGTCCTCGCCTCCTGCGCCGTTCCCGCCTACTTCACACCGGTGACCATCCACGGCGTCCAGTACCTCGACGGTGGCGTCCACTCACCCACAAACGGTGACGTCCTCGCCGAGCGACGGGTCGGGGTGGTGGTGGTGGTCTCACCCCTGTCGGGTACCGCGCCCGGGCGGGCCACCGATGCCCTCATGCGCCGGGCCATGCATCGCAAGCTCGAGCGGGAGGCCCGTCGACTCGAGGACCGGGGCTCGGTGGTGATCCGGGTGGAGCCGGGACCCGACGCCGTCGAGTCCATGGGCCTCAACCCCATGGACGAGCGGCGCACGCCCCGGGTCGTCGAGGCCGCGTGGCGCGAAACGGTCGAGCGCATCGCGGCCGGCCAGTTCGCCGCCCTCGGTGCCACGAGAGCAACCCGGCAGGACCCCGTCCCGGCCTGACCGGGCCGGCCCGGACGGACCGGCGGGCGGCCCTGGGCCCCCCGAGGAGCCGGGTGTACCCTCACACCGAGGAAGGACGTCCGTCGCGGCGACCACCGGTGGCGGGTCCCGACGGGAGGTGATGGCGTTGCAGACCGACCGGCTGAGCCCGCTCGACGCATCGTTCCTCGACATCGAGGATGGCGTGAGCCACATGCACATCGCCTCCATCTGCATCTTCGAAGGCCCCGAGCCGCCCTTTCGCGACGTGGTGGCCTTGGTCTCGTCGAAGCTCTCCCGCGTACCCCGGTACCGGGAGGTCGTCCGGCGGGTGCCCCTGGAGCTCGGCCGACCCCTGTGGGTCCCCGATCCGCACTTCAACATCGACTACCACGTCCGCCACACCGCCCTCCCGGTCCCGGGGGGCGAGGCCGAACTGCGCGAGCTGATCGGCCGGGTCATGTCCCAGCCCCTCGACCGCTCCAAGCCGCTGTGGGAGATCTGGGTGGTCGACGGCCTCGACGAGGGCCACTGGGCCCTCCTGGCCAAGACCCACCACGCCATGGTGGACGGCGTGTCCGGCACCGATCTCATGGCCCTGATCATGGACCTCACCCCCAACCCCGAGCCGCTGGCCTCGGAGCAGTGGGAGCCCGGGCCCCTCCCGTCGGCAGCCTCGCTCGCCATCGACGCCGCCGTCGATCTCCTCCGCAGCCCCTACGAGCAGCTGCAGGCGCTGCGCCATGCCGCCGACGGGCCGCGGCACGCGATGGCCACCGCCCGCTCCGCCCTGCGCGGCCTGCTCGCCTCGACGCTGGGCCTGGCCAAACCGACCCCGACGTCGAGCCTCAACGGGCCGCTCGGTCCCCATCGCCGCTACAGCTGGGCCGTCACCACCGTCACCGACGTGAAGGGCATCCGCCACCGGTTGGGCGGGACCTTCAACGACGTCGTACTGGCCGCCATCACCAACGGCTTCCGCGAGGTGCTGCTCGCCCGGGGCGAGTCGGTCGACCGGGTGGTGCGAACCCTCGTCCCGGTGTCGGTCCGACCCCGGGACGACCGCGGACGGGCCGTCGGCGACGGCACCCTCCAGAACCGGGTGTCGGCCGTCTTCGCCGAACTGCCGGTCGGGCTGGCCGACCCCGTCGGGCGGTTGGCCGCCGTCTCCCACCAGATGGAGCGGCTGAAGGAGTCCGACGAGGCCCTGGCCGGCGAGGTGCTCACCTCCATGTCCGGATTCGCCCCGCCGATGCTCCTCTCGCTCGGCATGCGGCTCTCCACCCGGATGGCCCAGCACCAGCTCAACACCGTGACCACCAACGTGCCCGGCCCGCAGATTCCCCTCTACATCTGCGGCCGGCGCATGGTCCGGGTCTACCCCTACGTGCCGCTCGGCGTGCAGATGCGCATCGGGATCGCCATCTTCTCCTACGACGGCGAGGTCACCTTCGGCGTCACCGGCGACTACGACTCCACGGCCGACCTCGACGTCCTCTGTCGGGGCATCGAGGACGGCATCCGCCAGCTGCAGAAGGCCACCGGCTGACCGACCCCGGCCCGACCGCCCACGGGGCAGTCGGGCGTCGGGCCCCACCGGGCGGGCAGTTGTCCGGTTGTCCGTACAACTTGCTATAGTGGCCGGGTGAGCCTCCTGGCCTTCTCCCTGGTGCTCTTCTCCATCTGCCTGGCTGCCGGCGCGCTCGGCTCGTTGCTCGGCCTCGGTGGCGGCATCATCGTCGTGCCCGCCCTCACCCTGCTCTTCAACGTGCCCATCCGCCTGGCCATCGGTGCCTCGATCATCTCGGTCATCGCCACCTCGTCCGGGGCGGCCGCCGCCTACGTGCGTGAACGGATCACCAACATGCGGGTGGGGATGTTCCTGGAGCTCGGGACGACCACCGGGGCGGTGACCGGGGCCATCATCGCCGGGCTGGTCGGCGCCCGCGCCCTGTTCGTGGTGTTCGGCCTGGTCCTTGCCTACTCGGCGCTCCAGATGTTCCGGAACCGCCACGAGACGGCGGCGACCGACGTCCCCCCCGACCGCTGGGCCGACGACCTCCGGCTCCACGACCACTACCACGACGAGGCCGAGGGCCGCGAGGTCCACTACCGGGTGACCCACACCAAGGCGGGACTCGGACTCATGTACGTGGCCGGCGCGGTGAGCGGCCTGCTCGGCATCGGCTCGGGCGCGCTCAAGGTGCCGTCGATGGACCTGGCCATGCGCCTGCCCATCAAGGTCTCGACCGCCACCTCGAACTTCATGATCGGCGTCACCGCCGCAGCCAGCGCCGGCGTCTATTTCGCCCGGGGTGACATCGAGCCGTTCATCGCCGCGCCGGTGGCAGCCGGCGTGCTGATCGGCGCCACCGCCGGAGCGCGGTTGCTGCCACGCCTGCACAGCCGGTCGGTGCGCGGCATCTTCGTCGCCGTCCTGGTGCTGATCTCCGTGCAGATGCTGGTGAAGGGGCTGGCGTGAACGCGCCCGGGACACCGCCGAGCGGGCAGCCTCCCGACACCACCGAGTCCGAAGAGGACGCCCGCGTCCGCAAGGTGGAGATCATCATCTCGACCGTGTTGCGCGTCGGGGTGGTGACCAGCCTGCTCGTGGTGGTGGTCGGGCTCGTCGTCTCCTTCGTCAAGCACCCGGCGTACCGGACCTCGTCCGCCATCCGTGTCGCCGTCGTCCACGGGGCCAACCCCTACCCGCACACCCTGGGCGGCATCATCGTCGGTCTTCAGCACGGCGACGGGACGGCCATCATCACCTTCGGCCTCCTCTTGTTGCTGCTCACCCCGATCATGCGGGTGGCCGTCTCCATCTTCACCTTCGTCTACCAGAGGGACCGGACCTTCGTGGTCATCACCAGCACCGTCCTGGCGGTACTGGTCACCTCGTTCCTTCTCGGCCGGGCGGGCGGATGAACACGGGCCCGGGCAGCGGCGGGGTGAGGCCCGTGGATCGCACCGACCCGCTGCCCGGGTGGGTGCAGATCGAACTGGACCTGCGGCGCCGGATGGCCGACGGAGAGCTCACCGGCCGGTTCCCCAGCGAGGCCGAGCTTGCGGCCGAGTACCGGGTGAGCCGGAGCACGGTCCGCCAGGCGATCCGCGCCCTGCGCGACGCCGGCCTGGTCGAGGCCCGCCAGGGCGCGGGGACCTTCGTGGTCGACCCGGCCCGGTTCGAAGACGGCATCGGGTTCTCCAGCCTGGCGCTCACCCTCCGGACCCTTGGCGTCGCGGAATCGAGCGTCGTGCGCGCTCTCGAGCGCCGGCCGGCCGGCCAGGTGGCCGGCCACCTCGGCCTTGCCGCGACCGACGACGTGGTCTACGTGGAACGCCTCCGCATGGGCGACGGCGAACCCCTGGCCCTCGACCGGTCGTGGCTGCCCGCCGGTCGGGCTGCACCCCTCCTGGAGAGCGACCTCACGTCGGGCCCGCTCTACGGTGCCCTGGCCGAACGGTGCGGCATCCGGGTCACCGGCGGCCGCGAGCACGTGCGCCCGTCCGCGGCCACGAGCAGCGAACGGGAGCTCCTCCGGCTCCACCCGGACGAGGTCGTCCTCGAAGTCGACCGCAACGTCTACGCCGGCACCGAGCCGGTCGAATACCGGATCACGCGTCTGCGCGGCGACCGTTACGAACTCATCGCCGACTGGGGCGTGGCGGGAGGAACGGGCGTCCGGGCCGGCGCCGGCCGACTGCGGCCCGCACCGTAGCGGCCGGACCGGTGGGTGCACACCGGGGCGGACCGCTCAGTCGGCCTCGGGCCGGAGCATGGGGAAGAGGATGACGTCCCGGATGGCCTCGACCTCGGCCAGCAGCATGACCAGGCGGTCGACGCCGAGGCCGATGCCCGAGGTGGGCGGCAGGCCGTACTCGATGGCGCGCACGAAGGCGGCGTCAGCCGGATGGGCCTCGAGATCGCCTTGGGCCTTGGCGGCGGCGGTCGCCCGGAACCGTTCCTCCTGCTCCTCGGGGATGTTCAGCTCGCTGTAGCCGTTGGCGAACTCCCGGCCTGCGATGCACAGTTCGAACCGGTCGGCCATGGTGGGATCGCCGGCCGTGCTCCGGGCCAGGGGCGACACTTCGACGGGGAATCCGCAGACGAACACCGGGTCGTCGAGCGTCGGCAGCACGACGGAGTCGTAGAGCTCGAAGACCAGCTTCCCCGGCCCCCACCCGGGGAGGGTGGCGACGCCGTGCTCGGTGCAGAGGGCGCGGAGGTCCTCGACCGCGTCCGTCGGATGGACCCGCCGCCCGAGGACCCCCCCGAGCAGGTCGAGGAGGTCACGCCGGGGATAGGGCGGGGTGAGATCGACGGTGCGCTCCCCGACGCTGAACACCCGTCGCCCGGTGGCGACGTCCGCTGCCCGCACCACCAGCCGCTCGGAGAGGTCCATCCCCTCGGTGAGGTCGCCGAAGGCCCGGTAGGCCTCGAGGGCCGTGAATTCGGGACTGTGGCGGGTGCTCACACCCTCGTTGCGGAAGTTGCGGGCGAGCTCGAACACGCGCTCGTACCCCCCCACCACCAGCCGTTTGAGGTAGAGCTCGGGGGCGATCCGCAGGCTCAGGTCGATGTCGAGGGCGTTCGAATGGGTGAGGAAGGGACGGGCGATGGCCCCACCGGCCTGGGGTTGGAGGATCGGGGTCTCGACTTCGAGGAATCCCTCCTCGGCCATGAGGGAGCGCATCGCCGCCACCGCTCTGAAGCGGACGTCGAAGACCCGTCGGCTCTCGGGGTTGGCCAGCAGGTCGACCTCCCGCTGGCGGTAGCGGGTGTCCGTTTCGGCGAGACCGTGGAACTTGTCGGGCAACGGCCGGAGGGACTTGGCCAACAGCCACAGCTCGGTGGTGTCGACGGAGAGCTCGCCGCGTCGGCTCGTGACGACCTCGCCGGCCGCGCCGATCCAGTCACCCAGGTCGAGGTGGTCCAGGACGGCCGTCGCATGCTCGGTGAGGGCCGACTCCTGGAGCAGGAGTTGGATCGGACCGGAGACGTCGTGAAGCTCGCCGAAGGTCAACTTGCCGTGGCGGCGCAGGGCCAGGAGGCGCCCGGCCACCCGGACCTGCTGGCCCGTGCGGGTGTCGGGGACCAGATCGGCGTGTCGAGCCCGGAGTTCGGCGGCCAGGTCGGTACGGTCGAAGCGGGACGGGTAGGGGTCGATGCCCCGTCCGGCAAGCGCGTCCCGCTTGGCCCGCCGCTCCGCGCTCAGGGCCTCGAGGTACGCGCCTGGCTGCTCGTCGACGGGGCTGTCGGGGTCGGAGGTCACGGGCGGGTGGTCTTTCGTCGAACGGCCGTCGGCGCGGCGGCGCGGGTCCCGTTGGGCGGACAAGGGTGGTCAGTCTAGGCGTCCAACCGTCGCCGGCCCCGGGGGTGCGACCACACCCCACCGGCGAGAGGTCGGCGGGTCGGGGAGCGGGCCTAAGCTGCCTCCGCGCCCCTAGCTCAACGGTGGAGCACCGGATTCTTAATCCGGAGGCTGGGTGGTTCGAGTCCCCCGGGGCGCACGCAGCAACCCCGAGGTGGAGCGGTGCGACCCGACCCGCCGGGGCCGCCGCGGCGCGGGCCGCTGCGGCGGGGTGCCGGACCTGAGGGCCCGGGGCGGCATCCGTCGGGCCCGGTGCCGGGATCACCGCCGCGTGCTCCGTCAGGCCCGTCCGGTCACCGGTCGTTCCTCCGTGGCCGGCGGTCGAGCCCGTCGGATCACCCGCCCCCGGCGTCAGGCGGCCGGGGAGCCTCCCGGCGGGCCAGCCACCGCTGGAGGCCGGCGGCGTTCGAATGGACGCCGTTCATGACCTCGAGCTTCTCCCGGTTCACCCCGGACACGCCGTCGAGGTCGGCGGCGAACGCCTCGGCCAGGGCAGCGGCGATGTCCTCGCCGTTGCGCCAGGCCCGCTCGGCCACGTCAGCCCACCGGCGCAGCGTCCCGTCGGCCTCGTCGAGGACGTCGAGCGGGTCGGCGAGGAGCCCGTAGTGGGCGAGGGCCAGGCCGGTCGGCCGGCGCTCGGCGAACCGCCGCAGGGAGCGGAGGGCCTGGTCGAGGTCGAAGTCGGGGGGCGGGGTCGACGGGCGCAGCACGCCGGCATCGGGCAGCTTGACCCCGACCGCGTCCCCGACGAAGAGCACCCCGCTCAGCGAGTCGTGCAGGCCCACGTGATGCTTGGCGTGACCGGGGGAGTCGACGGCGGTGAGCACGCGGGTGGCGCTCACCTTGAGCTCCTCGCCGTCCTGGAGGACGTGGATCCGTTCGGCCGGTGTCGGGTCGAGGCGGCCGTAGAGGGAGTCGAGAAGTGGCCCGTAGACGCGTGCGGCCGAGTCCACGAGCCGGGTCGGGTCGGCCAGATGGCGGGCACCCTCCGGATGGACGTAGACGGTGGCACCGGGGAAGGCCCGGGCCACGTCACCCACCCCACCGGCGTGGTCGAGGTGGATGTGGGTGACGACCACCCCGGCCAGGTCGGCGGGACCGAGGCCGAGGTGGTCGAGGTGGGAGAGGAGCGCGGGGACCGAGCTCTGACTGCCCGTCTCGACGAGGACCGGCGCGTCGCCCTCGATCAGGTAGCCGGCCGTCACCCGTTCCCAGCCACCGAGCAGGGTGTCGAGCTCGAGCACGCCGTCGGCGATGCGGTCCACCTTGGGGGGCGGGACCGCGTCACCGTCGCCGACCCGGCGAGCGTGGTCGCCAGGTCCGTGGTGGTCCCCGCTCACGACCCGCCCGCCGGGTCCACGGGGCCGGTGCCCATCCGACGGTGCGGGTCGGTCGGGACGACAGCCCGTCCGGGCGTGGTCTTCATGGCCGGGGTGCGGGTCCTGGGCCCCGTCGGACTGGCGGTCGTCCTCCGGGCCGGACGGGTGGCCGGCCGCTTGGCCGGGGCGGCCTTCGCAGCCGGTTGTCGGGCGGCGGCCTTCGGGGCCACCTGCTTCGCCGCAGTCGTCTTGCCGGCCACCTTCTTCGCCGCGGCGGCCTTCGTGGCCACCTTCTTCGCCGCGGCGGCCGTCGTGGCCACCGTCTGCGCCCCGGCGGCCGTCGTGGCCACCTTCTTCGCCGCGGCGGCCTTCGTGGCCACCTTCTTCGCCCCGGTCGGCGCCCCGATGCCGGGGCGCCCCGTCCCGGCACGTCGTGCCGACCGGCCGCGCGTCCTGCGGGCGCCCTCGGCCAGCTCGTCGACCCCGCCCGGACCGGACGGGTCGACCAGGTGCCGGGCGAGGTTGCCGCGCATGTGGCGGGGGGCCATGCCCGACGGTTGCCCGCCGCTTCTGGCCTGGCGGGCCAACCCGAGGACGAAGTGCTCGGGGGACGGCTTCTCCTGCCCGGTGAGCTTGGCCGCCGAGTTCACCAGCGAGACGTGCGAGAACGCTTGGGGGAAATTGCCCACCAGGCGCCCGGCCACGGGGTCGTACTCCTCGGACAGCAGGCCGAGGTCGTTGCGAAGGTCGAGCAGGCGCTGGAAGAGCTGGCGTGCGTCGTGGCGCCGGCCGAGCATGGCCAGGCAGTCGGCCAGCCAGAAGGAGCAGGCGAGGAACGCGCCCTCCCGCCCGGACAGCCCGTCGACCTCACCGGTGTCGTGGGTGCGGTAGCGCAGGACGAAATCACCCTCGACCAGCTCCCGCTCGATGGCCTCCACCGTCCCGCGGACCCGGGGGTCGGTGGCCGGCAGGAACCCGGTGAGGGGGATCATGAGCAGACTGGCATCGAGGGCGTCGGAGCCGTAGTACTGGGTGAATGCCCCCTTCTCCGCGTTGAATCCCTGGTCGCAGACCTGGTCGTGGATCTCCTTGCGGAGGGCCTTCCACTGGTCGAAGGGGGCCTCGAACGAGCACCGTTCGGCGGTCCGGATGGCTCGGTCGACGGCCACCCAGGCCATGACCTTCGAGTGGGTGAAGTGCCGTCGCGGCCCGCGCACCTCCCAGATCCCCTCGTCGGGCTCGCGCCACCCCGACGCGAGGAACTCCATCAGGGAGCGCTGTAGTTCCCATGCCGGGAGCTCACCGTCGTCCTCCCGATGGGACGACTCGTAGAGGGCAGACAGCACTTCGCCGTACACGTCGAGCTGGTACTGACCGGCCGCGGCATTGCCGATGCGTACCGGCCGCGCCCCCTCGTAGCCCGGGAGCCAGTCGATCTCCCACTCGTCGAGACGCCGCTCACCGGCCGCCCCGTACATGATCTGCATCTGGGCCGGGTCGCCGGCCGTGGCCCGCAGGAGCCAGCCACGCCAGGCCATCGCCTCCTGGTAGAAGCCGCCCCGCATCAACGACTCGAGCGTCAGGGTCGCGTCGCGCAGCCAGCAGTAGCGGTAGTCCCAGTTTCGGCGGCCACCGAGTGTCTCGGGAAGGGATGTCGTCGCCGCGGCAACGATGCCTCCCGTCGGCTCGTAGGTCAACGCCTTCAGGGTGATGAGGGAGCGCACCACGGCGTCGCGGTACTCGCCCTCGTAGGTGCACTGGCCTGCCCACTCCTCCCACCACTGCTCGGTGTCCTTGATGGCGTAGAACGCATCCACCGGGCGCGGGGGTGCCTCGTTCGCCGCGAACCACGAGAGGGAGAAGGGCACGGTCTGCCCCTCGCCCACGGTGAACTCCGCCACCGTCGAGAAGTCGAGGCCTCGGGTGGGCGCCGTGGTCCAGAGGGAGAGGCCGTCCGGCCCGGCCACGGCGGTGAGGGTCCCGTCGGTGTGACGCACCCATGGAATGACCTGGCCATAGCCGAAGCGAATGGTGAGGGTCATCTCCATGGTGACCCGTCCCCGCACCCCCTCGACCAGACGGACGACCTCGGGGTGGCTCTGGCGGATGGGCATGCAGTCGATGACCCGGACCGTCCCCTCGTCGGTCACGAACTCGGATTCGAGGACCAGGGTGTCCCCCCGGTAGTGGCGGTGGGTGGCCCGGTCCGCCCCTTTGGGGGCGATGCGCCAGGACCCGTGGTCCTCGGTGCCGAGGAGCTTGGCGAAGCAGGCACCGGAGTCGAACCGGGGGAGACAGAGCCAGTCGATCGACCCGTCCCGCCCGACCAGGCCGACGGTGTGCAGGTCACCGATGATCCCGTAGTCCTCGATGGGAAGCGCCATGGTCCCTGTCTAGCCCGCGGCCCGCGACCGCGCCGTGCGCCGGGCCCGGCGGCCGCCCGGCGGGCGGTGGCCGGCGCTCACCCCGGCACGCACGACCCGGTGGACACCGCGTGAGTGGCGGACAGGGCGTGCTGCACCCGGCTGACCACGCCCGGGGAGGTCAGGGCATAGCCGACGTCGCTGTTGGTGGTCGAGCGCGAGAACACGACACCGACGACGAGGCCGTCGGGCAGGGTCAGGGGGCCCCCCGAATTGCCGGGTCGGACGATGGCCTGGATCTGGTAGACGTCGCGCACGGTGAGGCCTTCCCCGTAGATGTCGCGGCCCTCGGCCGGGAACTCGGCCATGACACCGGCCGGCACCGCGGTGAACGGACCACCCTCGGGATACCCGAGCACGCCGGCCGTGGTGCCCCGCCCGACCGTCGTCGGGTCGAGCGGCAACGGCGGGTCGGTGAGGCCCGGCACCCGCATCACGGCGAGGTCGAAGGAGGGGTCGAAGAGCAGGACGGTGGTCGGATAGGTGCCGGTGGCGTCCGAGACGCTCGGGTGGGGGATCCCGGCCACCACGTGTGCGTTGGTGACGACCACGCCGGGGGCGGCCACGAAGCCGGAGCCCTCCTGGATCTGGCCGCAGCCGGCACCCACGATCTTGACGGTCGAGGGACCGGCGTGGAGCACGGCGGCCCGGAGCTCGGCGTCGCTGGGCAGGGTGACCGGTCCGGCCACGGCCGGGGCCAACTGGGCGAAGACGGGCGGGAACCCCTGGGAGGAGAGGAAGGACTGCACCCGGGCGAAGACCGACGGTGGCGCGGGGAGTACCGAGTCGATGGAGCGGAGGATCCGCGAGTTGGACAGGGCGGCGTTGAGGCCGAGCGAGGAACTGTTGACCAGCGTGTTGGCCACGAGCCAGACGGCGAGCAGTGCGGCCACCGTGGCCACCACCACGCCCAGACCGGAATCGACCGGGCCGGCGAAGCTGCGGTGGATCCTCCCGGAGAGGGCCCACCCGACCACCCGGCCAGCGACCCCGCAGGCCACCGCCACGCCCAGCATGGTGGCGATGGCCATCACGGCACGGGACGTGGGCGTGTGCACCCACCGGACGGTCACCGAGGCGGTGAGCGCCCCGAGGTACAGCCCGCCCAGAAAGCCCCCGAGGGAGAACACCTGCACGACGGCGCCCAACCGGAAACCCTGGACGGCGGCGACGACCACCACCAGGAGCACGACGACGTCAACGAGGTTCACGGCCCCACCGCCCGCCCGGCGCGCGCCGCCGTGGTGGGGCAGGGCACACGGGAGCAGATCACCTCAGCACGGTAGACGGAGGCGGGAGGGCACGGGTCGTCACCGGCGGACGGGCAGCGGGACTCGACGGGACCCGCGGCGCACCGCCGGCCAACCCGCGTGGCAAGATCACCCGAAGGCCGCACCCGGCACTGGCGGTCGCACCGCACCGCCCGGACGACTGCGAGGAGCCCGATGAGCGACCAGCCACCGCCCCGCGACGGGACAGCCGGCGCGCCGGCCCTGGGGTCGGGCGGTGGCGGCGAGAGCGGTGACGTCCCGTCCACGTCGCCGGCGCCTGCGCCGCCGCCTCCCCCGTCCGGTCCGGCACCCGGCACCGCTCGGCCCCCGTACCGGCAGGTGCCCCCCTACGGACCGCCGCCCCACGCCCTCGTGGCCCTGCTCGTCTACGGCGCGGCGTCCTCCGCCACCGGGTTCACCCTGGCGACGTCGGGTGTGGGGGTGCGCCTGGTGGCCACCGGCGCGGTCTCGGGGTTGGTCTCGCTCGCGTACTTCGCTCTGCTCGACGGCAGGCCCAAGGGCCGGACCGCCGACCAGACGGCACTCGGGATCGCCGTCGTGGACGATGGCAGCGGCGGACCGATCGGCGTGGTCCGCGCCGGAGTCCGCATCCTCGTCCGGCGCGCCACCATCGCCGTCTCGTGGCTGCCCGTCCCGGACCTGCTCGCCGACGTCGACGTGGTGGTGGCCGGCCTGCCACCGCTGTGGGACCCCCGCCACCGGGACGTCCACGACGAGGTCCGGCACACCCTGAACGAGAGGGTCCGCTGACGTGGCCCAGCGTCGCACGCGGGTGTCGGCCGGACTGGCCGTAGCCGTCCTCACCCTGGTCGCCACCGCCTGTTCGACCTCCGGTGGCCCGGCCACCTCGTCGTCGGCGTCCACACTGGCCGCCGGATCACCCTGGCGCGGCACGTTCTCCGCCGCCGCCCTTCCCCCCTCGGTCCAGACCCTGTCAGCCGTCTCGTGCCCCACCGCCCAGCGGTGCTGGGCGGTGGGCCGGTCCACCGGCCCGTCGGGTGCGTCCGGGGCGACCGTCGTCGCCACCGTCGACGGGGGGGCGACCTGGTCGACCCAGACGATCCCGGGTGTCGTCGGCTTCCTGGCCGACCTCTCCTGCACCGACGTCCGGCACTGCACGGCGGTGGGTCAGGTCGGCCAGTCGGGTGCCGGTCCCGGCACCATCGTCACCACGACCGACGGGGGGAGCACCTGGACGCTCCCGGCCCTGCCCCCCGGCACCGCTGACGTGACCGCGGTGGCCTGCCTTCCGGACCTGCACTGCACGGCACTCGCCACCGGAGCCGGCGGGGTGTCGGCCCTCGTCTCCACCCGGACCGGGGCGCCGTGGGTGGCCGGTGGCCCGCTGCCGGCCAACGTGCGCTCGGCCACTGCGCTCTCGTGCACGGACGACCTGCACTGCTGGGCCACGGTCTCCCTCCCGGTCGATTCGGCCCACGTCACCGGGGCGGTCGCCCGCACGACAGACGGCGGTGCCACCTGGTCGCTCGTCCCCGGACCGCCGGGCCTCGGCATCCCCGGCGGGATCTCCTGCCACGGAAAAGCCGCCCTCCCCTTCACCTCGGTGGCCGCCCCGGCCACGACCGCGCCCATCCCGGCCACCGCCCCGACCGCGCCCACCACCACGACGACGACGGCGCCGGTCGACCCGACGGCCGTCGCCGGGGTGTCCTGCGTCGTGGTGGGTACGACGACCACCACCCTCGGCACCTCCCGCGCCGGGCACGCCCTCATCGAGACCACGCCCGACGGCGGCGCGTCCTGGGTCCAGGCGACGGTCCCGTCCGCAGCCGCCGACCTGGTGACCGTGTCCTGCTCGGCGGGACCGTGCGTGGCCGTGGGCACCGCGGTGGCTGCCGTCCCCCAGGCCGGGATCGCCATCGCGACCAGTGCCGACGGCACGGCGGCAGCCCCCTGGCGTCAGGCGGCGGTGGTACCGGTCGCCCTCCCACTGACCGGGGTCAGCTGTGCCTCGCTCGCCGCCTGCGTGGCCGTGGGCGAGTCGATCGCCCTCCATCTCGCCGGAGGGTGAGCGCTGTCTCCGGCCACCCCGTCTCGGGACGGAACATCCATCCCGGGGGCACCACGGACCCCCCGGTAGCCTCCGGGGATGGGTGGATGCCACGGGTCGTCATACCCCGTCCCTACAATCGGTGGCGTGTCCCGCTCGAGCCCACCCCGCCACCGCAATCGGTGACCCCAGTGGACGGACGTCCGTCGTGAGCACCGTCGAGCCCCTCGCACCCACCCCGCGCCGGCGGCCGACGGCCACCTCCTCCTTCGGGGTGGGACGCCGAGAGGCCCACGACGCCTCCCCTTTCTACGCCCGGTTCACCCCGCCGCGCCTGTCCGACGACGAGACGGTCGCCCGGCCCGCGGCCGTCGACTCCCTCTGGGTCGGAGACGCCCGCGAGATGGATCGTCACGGACGGATCGCCGACGGCTCGGTGGCCCTGGTCGTGACCTCGCCCCCCTACTTCGCCGGCAAGGAGTACGAGGCGGCGCTCGGGGTCGGCCACGTACCGGCCGACTACGCCGCCTACGTGGACATGCTCCACGACGTCCTCGCGCAGTGCTGGACCAAGCTCGAGCCGGGCGGTCGGATCGCCGTCAACGTGGCCAACCTCGGCCGGAAGCCCTATCGCTCGCTCGCCCGCGACGTCGTCGACGTTCTCGAGGACCTCGGCTACCTGCTCCGCGGTGAGATCATCTGGCAGAAGAGCCAGGCGGCGGGCGGCTCGTGCGCCTGGGGCACGTACCAGCGACCCGGCAATCCTGTGCTCCGTGACATCACCGAACGTGTGGTCGTCGGCTCCAAGGGCCGGTTCGACCGGGCCGTGCCCCCCGACCGGCGGGCCCGGGAAGGTCTGCCCCACGAGGGGACGATGACCATGGACGAGTTCGTGGACGCCACCACCGACCTGTGGGAGATCCCGACCGAGTCGGCCACCCGGGTGGGCCACCCCGCGCCGTTCCCGGTGGAGCTGCCCCGTCGCCTCATCGAGCTCTACACCTACCGCGGCGATCTGGTCCTCGACCCCTTCATGGGCTCGGGGACGACAGCCGTGGCCGCCGTCCGGACCGAGCGCCACTACGTCGGCTTCGACACCGACGCGGCCTACGTGGCGCTCGCCGAGCGGCGCATCGCCGCCGAGCGGACGGCCGTCGGCACACCGGGCCGGCGGGTGACCGTCCCCCCGGGGCGGTCGGCGGCGGGGCCCGGAGGTCAAGGCACCGAGGAACGCGCCGTCCGGGCCGGGCACAAGGCCCGGGACATCGCCGAGGCCGCCCTCGTGGAGGCCGGCTTCACCGAGGTCGAGCGGGGCGTGGCCTACGGGGACCTCGGCGTGGGCGTCGACTTCCGGACCCGGGCGGCTGACGGCGGAACCTGGCTCTTCGAGCTGACCGGGGCCTACTCGGCCACCCGGCCGGGCCTGCGCCGGGCCGACGTGTTGTGGCGGGCGGTGGGCAAGGCGGCCGTCCTCCACCAGGCCCGTCGGGCCGACCCCGGACGCGTCGACCTCGGCCCGGTGGTCCTGCTCTCCACGGATGTGCCCGCCCCCCGCAGCACCGGCGGGCGCGCCCTGGCCGCAGTGTGTTCGCCGGAGGGGGACGCGCCCGTCCGTGACGTCGTCGAGCTCCTCGACGCGGGCTCGGCGACGCGACTGGCCGCCTACGGCCGTGGGGAACACCCCCGGGGATGACACCGGCTGGGGTCTGTCGTGCCCGATGACCGGACCACCGCCACCGAGCTCGGCACCGCCCTCGGCACCCTCCCCTTCGACGACCCCTGGGCGGCCGTCGCCGCCCGTCCCCCGGAGCTGGCCGTCGGACCCGTGGTGTGGGACCAGTTGGGCCGCGTCGTGGCCACCGGACGGTACGCCGCCGAACTGACCTCGGCGTTCGCCAACGGACGCGCCCTCCTCGCCGCCGCCGACGGGCTCCGGCACCGGACCCCGCGAATCATCGAGTGGACCGGGGGACGACGCGCGCCGGGCGACGAGGTCGCCCCCATCGATCTGCGCATCGACCACGTCTACCTGATCAGCTGCAAGTACGAGTCCGACATCGTGGCCAACGCCTCGCCGGCCCGGGTCTTCGACGGCCTGCTGGCCACGGCCGGCACGTGGGACCGGGGGAACTGGTACGAGGCGGTGGCGACGGCCGAGCACACCGCCCTCTACCGGTCCTGCGCCGACGCGGCGGGACTGGGTCACCTCCCGCCGACGCCGGGGGCGTGCACCCGCGACCAGCTCGCCGCCCTCCGGGCCTCCCTGCCCGGGCGGTCCTACCCCGACACCGCCAGCCGCGCCGCCTACGCCGACCTCTGCCGGGCGGTGAGCACGGCCTCGGCCGCCCGCTGGGCCGCCCGCCTGGACGACGCACCGACGCGCGAGGCGATGCTTTGGCGTCTGCTGCGCATCGGCAGTGCCCCCTACTTCGTCCTGGGCAACGACCGGGCCAGGGGCGCGGCCGTCCGGTACCGGGTGGCCAGTCCCTGGGACTGGCGCGACCGGTACGAGCTCTGCACCTTCGAGGTGGCCGCGGCCGTGGCCGGCCAGCCCCGTGTCGACTGGCGCGGCGCCTACCGCGACCGGTGGGACGGGACCGAGCGGGCGGTGGCCGGCCACGTCGAGGTGCGGTGGAGCCACGGCCGCTTCGCTGGGCCGCCCGAAGCCAAGGTCTATCTCGACACCCCGATGTCCCGCGTCCCCGGCTACCACCCGCTCGTCGGGATCGACGAGCCCCAGCTCCAGCTGTTCCCGGCCGGGCCGTGACCGACCCCGACGATCGTCCCGACGCCCCCGGGGAGACGACGTGGGACGGCGACGCCTACCAGCGCCGCCTCGACACGTTGGCCGCCTCGGGGGCGGACATGCACGGGGAGGCCGAACTGGTCAGGGGCTACGCCCCGGCCTCGGTGCTCGACGCCGGATGCGGCACCGGCCGGGTGGCCGTCGAACTGGCCCGCTGCGGGGTCGAGGTGGTCGGCGTCGACCGGGACCCATCGATGATCGCCACGGCCCGGCGGGTGGCGCCCGAGCTGGAGTGGCAGGTGGCCGACCTCACCGGACTCGACCTCGGCCGCACCTTCGACCTCGTCCTGCTCGCCGGCAACGTGCCCGTCTTCACGCCCCGCGGCACCCAGGGCGCCCTGGTGGCCGGGTGCGCCCGCCACCTTGCCCCCGGTGGGCGCCTGGTGGCCGGATTCCGGACCGAGTGCGGGTACGGCACCGACGCCTACGACGCCGATGCCGACGCCGCCGGCCTCCGCTTGGAGGACCGGTGGGCGAGCTGGGACGGCGAGCCGTGGGTGCCCGGCGGGTCCTATGCCGTGTCCGTCCACCGCCGGCCCCGCTGAGGGACGGCACCGGGTCCGTCTCGGCCGTCCACGTCGATCATGGCCCGGCCGGAAGGGAGCCCCATGCGCAATCCGATGTTCGTCCACGACGAGGCCCTCACCGACCTCATCTTCGAGTACTGCCGGTGGCGGCTCTCGCTCGACCCCGTGCCGCTCGACTACGGCGGTGCGATGGCAGAGTCGCTCGACCACGCGCTCGAAGGACTCATCAACGAGGCCGGTACCGACCCCCGGACCATCATGCGGGTGTTCGACGACGAGCTGGCCACCGCCGTCGTCTCCTGCGACAGCCCGCGGTTCCTCTCCTTCATCCCCGCGGCCCCGACCAAGGCCTCCTTGCTGTTCGACATGGTGGTGGCCTGTTCGTCCCTGCAGGCCACCTCGTGGATGGAGGCGGCCGGAGCGGTGGCTGCCGAGAACCAGGCGCTCGGCATCCTCGCCGATTTGGCCGGCCTCCCCCCCGGGTCCGGCGGCGCGTTCGTCTCGGGCGGTTCCGCCGGCAACCTCTCGGGGCTCATGGTGGCCCGGGACACGACCTCGCACCGTCTGGGCCGGCGCGCCCCCGAGCGGCCCGTGGTGGCCATCAGTGAGGAGGCCCATTCCTCGGTGGGCAAGGCGCTCGGGGTACTCGGCGTCGAGTCCCTCCTCGTGCCGTGCGAGGACCACCGCCTCACCGGGCGTGCGGTGCGCGACACGCTCGCCTCCCACCCTCGCGGGGCGGACGCCATCGCGGTGGTGGCTACCGGCGGGACGACCAACGCCGGCATCGTCGACGACCTGGAGGGCGTGGCCGACGTGGCCGAGGAGCGCTCGCTCTGGTACCACGTCGACGGTGCCTACGGCTGCGCCGCCCTCTTCGCCCCCTCGGTGCGGGAGCGCTTCGCCGGCATCGAGCGGGTCGACTCCTTCGTGGTCGACCCCCACAAGTGGCTGTTCGCCCCCTTCGACTGCGCCGCCCTCCTGTACCGCCAGCCTCACCTGGCCAAGGCCGTCCACACCCAGGACGCCTCGTACCTCGACGTGCTCCACAGCGAGCGGGGCGAGTGGAACCCCTCCGACTACGCCTACCACCTGACGCGCCGGGCCCGGGGCCTGCCGCTCTGGTTCTCCCTGGCCGTCTACGGCACCGACGCCTACCGCGACGCGGTCGAGACGGTCCTCGCCACCACCCAGGAGGTCGCCGACCTCGTCGAGCGGACGCCCCACCTGGAGCTCGTCCGGAGGCCGGAGCTCTCGATCGTCCTCTTCCGCCGGACCGGCTGGGACCGGGAGGAGTACGAGGCCTGGTCCCACCGCCTGCTCCGCGACCAGATCGGCTTTGTCATGCCGACCACCTGGGAGGGGGAGCCGGTCGGGCGCCTGGCCCTCCTCCACCCGGACACCTCGCTGGCCCTCCTCGAGGAGATCCTGGAGACGACCGCCTGAGCCGGGTCCCGGCGGAGCGGCCGGCCCGGGCCCTCAGCGGTAGCCGACCGAGATCTCCTCGATCCACCACACCGGAGCGGCGTTCATGAGGGTCTGGAGGTCCCAGTAGTCCCACCAGCGGGCGATGGTGCCGCCACGGAGCTCCTGGACGGACACGAAGGGCAGTGTCACCTGCTCGCCGGTGCGCCAGTGCCACGTCTCGGTGTGCTCGGTCACCACCGCGTCGCCCTCGGCCACGACGAGGCGGAGGTCGTGCTCGTACCCGGCGAGGTTCTCGAGCCCCAGCCGGAGGCGGGCCACCACCTGGGTCGGGCCCCGGGCCACGTCGTCGACCGGTGAGCAGACGTCGGTGTACTCCGAGCCCTCGTCGAAGAAGGTGGCGAGGGCATCCCAGTCCCGGGTGTAGAGGGCCTCCCAGAACTGGTGGATCCGCTCCCGGTTGGCCTCGGCGGTGTCGGTCACGGTGCCTCCTCGGTGGTGGCGGTGGGCGGCCATGATCCCACGGCCGGCCGGGACGTGGCGGGTGGACGGCGATGGTCCCCTACCATGGGCGGCCGCGGCACGGCGAGGGAAGGAGCCGGGGATGATCGAGAACTCGAAGTTGGACGGACACCACCGCAAGACCATCGAGAAGATCTTCACGCACCCCACCAGCCACAACATCCAGTGGCGTGACGTGCTCTCGCTGCTCGAAGGCGTGGGCGAGGTGGTCGAGGCACACGACGGCCGTTTCAAGGTGACCCTCGGGCCCGAGACCCAGACCTTCGAGGTGCCCCGGAACCGGCCCGACATCGACACCCAGATGGTGGTCGACCTCCGCCGGATGCTGAGGAGCGCCGGCCTGGCCCCGGCGTCGTAGCCGACCCACCTGCCTCCGGCTACTGCTGGGACGCGCCCCGCTCGATGATCTTCCGGCGCCGATCGGCGAATCCGTCGGCGTCGAACCGCTCCCGCATCCACCGGACGGACCGGCGTGCCTCCTCGGCGTAGTCCTCGTCGTCGCCCCGGTGTCCGAGGGCGTCGTACATCGACCGGAGCTCGGCCACCAGGGCCGGGTCGCACTCGGCCATGGCGCCGGCCAGATCGAGGGCCCGCGCCAGAAGGTCGGCGTGGGGAACGACCTCGTTCACCAGCCCCCAGGCACAGGCCGTGGGCGCGTCGATGAAGGTCCCGGTGAGCGACAGCTGCCGGGCCCGGTTGACCCCGACGAGCTGGGGCAGTCGCACGGTCATGCCTCCACCGGGCAGCACCCCGACCCGGGCGTGGGTGTCGGCGAAGGTGGCCCGGTCGGAGGCCACGAGCAGGTCGCAGCCGAGGGCCAGCTCGAGGCCACCGGTGATGGCGGGGCCGTTCACGGCCCCGACGACGGGCGTGGCCGTGCGGGGCAGGAGGCCGCGCCGTGCGCCGCCGGTCCGGCGCCCGGCGGACACGATCTCGGCGTAGGTGGCCGGCAGGTCGGCGAGGTCGAGGCCGGCACAAAAGGCCGGGTCGCGACCGGTGAGCACGAGGGCGTGCACCTCGGGATCGGCGTCCGCCGCGGCCAGGGCGTCGGCCAGGGCGGCGACCAACGGGCCGGTGAGGGCGTTGCGGGCCCCGGGTCGGTCGAGGGTCAGGACGGTCACCGGGCCGAGCCGGTCGATGGCGAGCACGGTCCCTCTCTAGCACCCGGCCGACGTCGAGGCCGCGAGGCCGGTCGGAGGCCGACGGGCGCTGGCATGATGGGAACCGACGGTGACCCGGCAGGAGCCACCGACCCGCCGCCACCGACCCACCCCGGAGGACCACCGTGGCCACCGCCTGCACGCCGACCACCTCCCACTCGGCCGTCCGTCCCGTCGGGCCCCGCGGCCGGCGTTCCCGGTGAGCGGGCCGTGCTCGTCCTCCTCACCGACGTGGCCCGCGACTCCTACGGGGCCGAGCTGGCCCGC
Organism: Acidimicrobiaceae bacterium; assembly: GCA_027314705.1. Classification (GTDB taxonomy): domain Bacteria; phylum Actinomycetota; class Acidimicrobiia; order Acidimicrobiales; family RAAP-2; genus Bog-756. Next base: position 46,352 of record DAHVAJ010000026.1, on the reverse strand, counting down.
CCCGGCCTCGAGTGGCTGACCATGGAGCCCGACGGCTCGCTCAGGGCGTCGGACGGGTCCCCGGTGGCGTGGGAGGAGGCCACGCCCGAGGTCGCCTGGGGCACCTCGGACCTCTTCCGGGAGGGAGCGCCGGTCGGGGCCTTCTTCCGCTTCCTGGCTCAGTGTCCGACGCTCCGGTGGTTCCAGTCCCCGGCCGCCGGCTACGACGCGCCCGTCTTCGGCGAGTTGGCCGCCCGGGGCGTACGGGTGTGCAATGCCCACGTCAACAGCCTGCCCATCGCCGAGTTCGTGCTCCGGGCGGTGCTCGACGAGTTCCAGGGGGCGGCCCTCTGGCGACGGGGGGAGGAGGAACGGACCTGGCGGATCCACGACTGGCGGGAGATGTCCGGGTCCACCTGGCTGGTGGTCGGCCTCGGCTCGATCGGTTCGGAGGTGGCGGTTCGGGCCCGGGCCCTCGGGGCCCGCGTCGTCGGGTGCCGGCGGACGCCCTCGGTGGACGACCCGGTCGACCGGTCGGTCGGGCCCGACGCCCTGGCCGGTGTCATCGGTGACGCCGACGTGGTCGTTCTCTCCGCCCCGGCTTCGCCCGAGACCGACGGCCTGGTGGACGGCGCCTTCCTCGAAGCGATGCGGGAGGGGAGCATCCTGGTGAACGTCGGGCGGGGGTCGCTGGTCGACGAGGACGCCCTGCTCGCCGCCCTCGACCGGGGCCGGCCGATGGCTGCCGTGCTCGATGTCTTCCGGACCGAGCCCCTCCCCGCCGACCACCCGTTCTGGTCGCACCCGGCCGTCCGGATCACACCCCACAACGCGGCCGGCGGGTTCGGCCGGCTCCAGCGCCAGGCCGGGCTGTTCGCGGCCAACCTCCAGCGCTATCTGGCCGGGAACCCGCTCGACCACGACGTGACCGAGGCCGCGGCCACCCTCCACGGGGCCGGAGGTGTGGTGTGATCGGAGGATGAACGACGTCTCTGCGGCCTACTCACCCCTGCCCGACGCCCCGGCCTGGTTCGTCCGGTCCCTCGGAGTCCGTTGGCAGGACGTGGTGGTCGACGTGGACGGCTGTCCCGTCCACCTGTTGGCCGGCGGACCGGAGGGGGCCCGCGGGCTCGTCTTCGTGCACGGCGGCGGGGCCCACGCCCACTGGTGGACCCACGTGGCCGCCCCCTTCTGCGACGTGTTCCGGGTGGTGTGCGTCGACCTCTCGGGCCACGGCGACAGCGGCCACCGGACCGAGTACTCGCTCGAGCAGTGGACCGACGAGGTGGTGGCTGCGGCCGGGGCCGGCGGCATCGGCGGCCCGCCGGTGGTGATCGGCCACAGCATGGGTGGCTTCGTGACCGTCGGCACGGCGGCCCGCCACGCCGACCGGGTGGGCGGGGCCATCGTCTGCGACTCCCCGGTGACCGTGGTCGACCCCGAGATCGGTGCCTACCGCCTGAAGGAGGCCTTCGGCCGTCCACGCCGGTACGCCACCCGGGCGGAGGCGTGCCACCACTTCCGCACCGTTCCGGCCCAGGCCCACTACCTCGACTACGTGATGGACCATGTGGCGTACCACTCGGTGCGGCCCGTCGAGGGCGGCTGGAAGTGGAAGTTCGACCGGGAGGTCTTCGCCCAGTTCGGCGGCGGGATCCGCGGGATCGCCCTCCCCTATCTGTCGGGTGTCCGGTGCCGCTTCGCCCTGCTGCGCTCGGAGCACGGCCTCGTGACACCCGACATCGGCCGGTTCATGTTCGAGGAGCTGGGTCGGGTGACTCCGGTCTTCGAGCTGCCCGAGGCCGGCCACCACGCCATGCTCGACCAGCCGCTCATCCTCCTCACCGCCCTCCGCAGCCTGCTGGCCGACTGGGAGCACTCCGAGCCCCACCGCCGCGAACCCGGCGGGTAGGGGCGTCCGACCAGGTCTCCTTTCCCTCAAGCCGGGGTCCGGACCGGTCGATCCCCCCTGTATGCCTGCCAAGTCCACGCGAGGCGGCGACCGGCCGGGGGTGCGCACCACCTCGACCGGTACCCGTCTCGCCCCCGAGCGGCGCGCCGTGCAACGACCCGGCGACCACCAGGACGGGGGCGCGCCCGGAGACCACCGCCTCTCCGGTGCCGATGCGGTCGATCAAGCCGATCAAGCCGATCAAGAGGTCCGTCAGGTCGACGTCGAGCTCGAGCTCGAAGCGGGCGAGACCACCCTGTTCGAGGCGGCCATCAGTGCCTTCCACGCCGGGGAGTTCACCCGCGCCGAGTCGCTCTTCCTGGAGGAGGCCGCCCGAGCCCTCGACGCCGCCCCCCAACGGGCCGCCATCGCCTACCGCCAGGCCGCCCTGGCCGCCCGCAGCGCCGGCAACCTCGACGGCTCCGACCACTGGATGCGACTGGCCGGCCGCGAGTACCTTCGGGTGTCAGAGGACGTCCGGACCCCGCTGCCGTTCATACGCGAGGCAGCGGTCATGGCGGCCAAGTGTTTCCTCAGTGTCGAGAACCTCCACGTCGCCACCAAGGGGCTCCGGCGAGCCCAGGCCATCGAGTCCGTCCTGCGGGCCGACGACGATCTGGTGGCCGGTTCGACCGAGATCCCCTTCCGGCACGAGGCCGCCCCGCACCCGCCGGTTGGTCCGACCGTCCCGGCCGACGGGACACGAGCCGGCTCGGCCGGCGCCGCTCCGGCGGTCCTGCCCGGCGATGTCGGCGACCGGAAGCGGGCCGGGCCCGCCGACCCGACCGAGGGGTGGATCCGCCGCCTCCGCCAGCGCCTCCCCCGCCGCCCGGCGGCCTGAGCGGTCCCATGGGCGACCCCTGCCACCTGGCGCCCCCGACCGGCCGACCATCGCTCGCCACCGCCACGCCCTCCGACGCCGGGGGCGGCCGACCCGTGTCCGACGTGGACGTCCTCCTGACCACCGAGGGCACCTACCCCTTCGTCACCGGCGGCGTCAGCACCTGGGCCCACCAACTCGTCACGGGACTGGCCGAGAAGCGCTTCGTCGTCTACTCCGTGGTGGCCAATCCCAACGCCCCCCTGCGGTACGACCCCCCGTCGAACGTGGCCCACCTCGTCCAGGTCCCGCTGTGGGGCACCGAGGACGCCGCCGAGTTCAACCCCCGTCCGGGGTGGATCGCCCGTCGGCTGCGCCGGCCGGGGCCACGGTTTGCCACCGACTTCCTCCCGGCCTACGAACGGCTCGTGGTATCGGTGGCCCTCGGCGAGGGAGGACCCGACGAACTGGTCGCCGCCCTCTGCGCGCTCTCGTCGTACGCCGAGCGCTACAGCCTCAAGCTGGCCATGCGCGACGCCAGGACCTGGCGGCTCTTCCGCGACACCCTCGCCGTGCACCCGCTGTACCGGAAGTTGACCACCTACGAAGCCATCGACCTGGCCCGCACGGTCTACCGGTACCTCGGACCGCTCGACTATCCCACCGAGCTGCCCGGCGTCGTCCACGCCTCGGCCGCCGCCTTCTGCGCCATCCCCGCCGTCGTCCTGCGCGAGCGGTGGGGCGTCCCCTTCCTCCTCACCGAGCACGGCGTCTACTACCGCGAGCGCCTGATCGCCCTGGGGCGGAACGCCACCAACAGCCCGTACCGGGTGTTCCTCTCCAACTTCTACGCGGCCGTGGTGGCCATGGCCTACTCCCGGGCCGACCTCGTGGCTCCGGTGGCCCGGTTCAATGCCACCTGGGAGATGCGGCTCGGCGTCGACGAGGAGCGGATCCACCCGATCCCGAACGGCGTCGACCCGGCCCGCTTCCCCGTGGGGCGGCCCGCCGGAGGGGGGGACGGACCCCTCACCCTGGTGGCCGTGGCCCGGCTCGAGCGGCTGAAGGACATCCACACCCTGCTCCGGGCCTTCGCCATCGTGCGGACCCGGCTCCCGGAGGTACGACTGTCCATCCACGGCCCCGAGAGCGACCCGGCCTACGCGCGCAGCTGCTACGCCCTGGCGGAGCAGCTGGGCCTCGGGTCGTCGGCCACCTTCCACGGTCCGACCAACGACGTCGGTCGCGCCCTCGACCAAGGTGACATCGCCGTCCTCTCCAGCATCTCCGAGGGCTTCCCCTTCGCCGCCGTCGAGGCACTCATGGCCGGTCGTCCCATGGTGGCCACCGAGGTCGGCGGCGTCCCCGAGGTGGTCGTGCCCCCCTACGGCCGCCTGGTCACCCCGGGCCGGCCACTCGACCTGGCCGAGGCCATCTGCGAGCTGGCCGGCGATCGGAACGGCCTGGCCGGCAAGGGGGAGCTCGCCCGCCAGGCCATGCTGGACGCCTACACCCTCGATGCCTTCCTCGACGGCTACCGGGGGCTCTACGACGAGGTGCGCCACCGTGCCGGCCGTCGCTGAGGTGCCACGGCTCCACGCCGAGACCCGGGTCCCGCACACACTGGACGAACTGCGTGACGAACCGTCCGTCTACGACGACCTCCACGTGGAGGCCCGCCGGGTGCTCGACCGGAACCCCGAGCCCCGCAATCTTCGCGACGTGGCGGTGGCGCTCGAGTCCATGGGATACACCACGACGCAGGCCGAGGCCCTCGGGTTCGCCACCGTCTTCGACCTGGCCCTGGTCGTCTTCGACCTGGCCTACCTCTACTGGGTGCCACGACCCGTCGAGCCACCACCGCCCCGGAACACGTGGCGGACCTACGTCGACGACTACCTGGCGGGCTCATGGTACGGCGTGCCGTGGATCCTCTCCCTCCTCGTCCTCTTCGTGGGACGGGTGGCCCTGTGGTCGTCGCTCAGCGCCACACCCCAGGTCTCGGCCGTGGTGTCACTGGCCTTCTTCCTGGCCGCGGCCTGTGCCGGTGCCACCTCGCAGCTGCTGGCCCGCAAGGGCGCCTTCTACTACCTCCAGGGGAACTACCCCCTCGTCCGGTGGGTGGCCTCCCGCGTCCTCGGGTACGGCGCCGCCGCCACCGTGCTCCTGGTGGCCGTGGGCTACGCGACCTACGTCGTGCCCGTCTACGGGCTCCGGATGGGGGTGATCTTCGCCGAGTTCGCCGTGGGCATCTTCGTCTTCCTGGTCAGCGCGGCGCCGCTCTACATGCTCCGCCGCTTCGTCACGCTCGCCCTCACGACCGCCGCCGCCCTCGGCGTCACCCTCCTCGGGGCCCGCCTCTTGGGTGGGACGGCCACCGGCGTCCGTCACGCCCAGCTCCTCGGGCTGGCCGTCGGGTCGGGGGCCATGGTGGTGACGGCGGTGAGCATCCTCAGCCTGCACGCCGGGACGGCCTCCGTGCCCGGCGGCCCTCCGGCCACGGTGAAACCACCCGCCTTCCGGGTCGTCCTCTGGCACGGGCTGCCCTACGCCCTGTACGGCTTCGCCTACTTCGTCCTCATCCTGGCCCCGCCCACGGTGGCCGGATTCGCCTATGGCCGGTTCTTCGGCATCCGCCAGTTCGTCTACCCCCCGACCGTCGAGGGACCGGTGGACCTCGCCCTGCTCGAGCTCGTCCTCCTGCTCGGTCTGGTCCACGCCTCCATCGAGCGCTTCGGCCGGCGCCTCCGGCCGCTGCTCGACGGCCAGCGCCTGCACCAGTGGCGGGACGCCCGGCGGACGCTGCGGACCGAGTGGTGGACGAGCGTGGCCGTGGTGGCCGCGGCGTCGGTCGTCGTGGCCTGGGCGGCGCCGGCCCTACTCCTCGCCGTCCTGCCCGGAGGGATCACGGCGTCGGTGCACGCTGTCGGCGGGCGCACGGCCCTCGACGTGGCCGCCGCCGGGCTCGCCCTCGTGCCGGTGGGCATGCTCTGCAGCCAGTACCTCTTCTTCCTCGGCCGTCCGACGGCCCCCGTCGTCGGGGTGGCGGCGGGGGCGGTGGCGGCCGTGGTCACCGCGGCCCTGGTCGTGCGGGGCGGTGACCTCGCCCTCGCCCCGTGGGGCCTCGTGGCCGGTGGCGCCGTCTACTCGGCGGTCGCCGGGGTGGCCTCCCACCACGCCCTGTCCGCCGGCGAGGAGAGCTTCTATGCCTCGTTCTGAGCGCGGCTCCTCCGAACGGCCCCGGACGGACGTCCCCGACGAGTCGTGGGACCCCCTGGACGACGTACGCTCCCGTCACGAACGGCCCGGTGGGCAGTGGGACTGGCACGGGCGGTCGTCGTGGGGGCAACGCCTGGTGGCGGCGTTCCCGGTGGGCGCCCTCGTGGCCGCCGGGGTCCTCCTCGTCGGGAGCACGGTGGCCGCCTCGGGCCCGCCGGCCCCGGCGGTCGCGCTCCGGGGGACGGGCGGCGCCGTGCTGGCGTCGGACTGGTCCGCCCTCGCCACCGGCGCCGACCCGGCCGCGCCGGGCACGTTGCCCGACTACCGGGACGTCACCTTCGCCCGTCCGAGCGGCCCGGAGCGCACGATCGAGGGCAGCACCTCGCTGTCCTTCCCCCCCTACGTGGGCTGGCAGGCCAACGGCAGTGCCACGCCGGTCAACGGGACGACCCGGGCCTCGGGCGGCCTGCTCCATGTCGGGGTGCGCCGGGGGACCCCGGACTTCCGCGGGTGGTTCCTCACGACGACCGGCGTGGTGCCCGACTCGTGCGCCTTCCAGTTCGACGCGGTCTCGCCCCCGGACGTGCCGCCCGCTTCGGCCGGGGCCGTCGGCGAACTGGTCATGGCCGTCCAGACCGGCACCACGGTGACCACGGGTGACATCGACTACGTGCTCGTCTCCGAGATCGTCCACGCCGACGGTCGCCGTACCCTCGAGGCCGGCTACTCCACCGGGCACGTGCGCCACGCCGTGGAGCACGTGCTCAAGCGCGTGCCGTGGGGTCCGGGGCCCCTCCGGGTGTCCATCCAGACCAACGGCGACAACCGGCTGACCGTCTGGGTCAACGGCACCCGCTTCCTCGACGCCTCCGGGCTCCACATGGGCATCGTCCCGCCGCTCCAGCCCTACCTCGAAGTACAGGAACGGGGCACTGCCTACTCGGTGGCCTACGCCCGCTATGCCAGTGTGTGCGGCGACGACGTCGCGGTGTCCGGACTGCCCGACGGCACCGTCGCCGGCCTCGACGGGTACCTGGCCACCGCAGCCGGGGGACGGGCCGTCTTCCCGGTGGCGAGGTCGGCGGGACCCCTCGCCGGCGTGCTGACCCTGGTCGTCCCGGGGGCATCCCGGCCGGTGCGGTTCGCGCCGCACACCTACTGGCCCGGTGACCGGTTCACCTATCGGCCCGGCCCCTGACCCCGCCTACCAGCCCACCGCGGCGATGATCGGGGCGTTGAGGCGGGCACCGGCCATGTCCCCGTCGTTCGGCGCATCGCCGTAGCCGAGTACCCCGCCGAGGGCGGTGGCCACCCAGTAGCCGTTGCCGTCGGAGGTGGCGAACACAGCGGTGGCCGGATCGGAGCCACCCAGGGTGCCGGACGGGGAGCCGAGCGAGACGGCGTCGCCGAAGGCGGCCACCGAGCCGTCGGCGAACAGGATCCAGTAGCCACCGCCGTCCGGCGTGCGCACGGCCGAGGTCACCGGCGCCGCCCGTGGTCCCGGCGCCCCGAGGGCGGGGGCGTCGCCGAAGGCGTACACGCCGCCGGTGGCGGTCACCAGCCAGTAGCCGTCGCCGGTGGCGTCGGGCAGGACGGCCACGGCCGGGCCCGAACACCCGCCGATGGACGGGCACGAGCCGGCGAACCGGGCGTCGCCGAAGGCGAAGACCCCGCCGTCCGAGGCCACCATGAAGTACCCGCCGCCGTCGAACGACGGGACCACCGCGACCACCGGGGCCTGCAGGTCCGGGCCCGAGCCCGGGGTGCCCGCGGGCCGGAAGCCAAGACCGGGGAGGGAGCCGAAGAAGCCGCTGTCGCCGAAGGCGAAGATGCCGCCGTCCGAGGCCACCAGCCAGTAGCCCCGGCGGTCGGCCGAGGGCGTGATGCCGACCACCGGCCGCTGCAGGCGCAGACCGCCGGTCGAACCGTAGAAGGCGGCCGAGCCGAAGGTGAAGATGCCGCCGTCGGCGCCGACCAGCCAGTAGCCGTGTTGGGGCGGGGCACCCGCCGGAGCCGAGACGGCCACCGCGAAGGGGCCGGCCACGGCGTCGGGGGAGACGCCGTTGGTGGCCGTCACGGTGTAGGCGAACGACGCGGTGCCGGCCGGGGGCACGCCGGAGACGGCGCCGGTGGCCGGCGAGATCGCCAGCCACGGTGGGGCGCCGACCAGCGCGTAGGTCGGCACCGGGTGGCCGATCGCCGCAAAGGTGTAGGCGTAGGGGCCGCCGGCGGTGGCCGAGCCCGGCGGCGAGGCGGCCGTGAACGCCGGCGCCGCGGGCGGGCCGACGACGGTCACTGGATGGCTGACCGAGGCCGTCCAACCGTCGACGTCGGTGACCGTGAGGGTGACGGTGTACGTACCGGGCGCGGCGAAGACGTGGGTCGGGGTCACCCAGGTCCCGTCGGGTGTGCCGTCGCCGAAGGACCACGACCACGCGGTGATGCCGTAGACCTGGTCGGGGTCGACCGACGAAGAGCCGTCGAAGGCGGTGGGCGAACCGGACTGTGGCGTGGGCGTCGAGACGGCAAAGGCGGCCGTCGGGAGTTCCTCACCGCTCACGCACCCGCCGGCGGCGTTGGCGGCGTAGTCCTCGTTGGAGAACTCCTGTTGGATCCAGTACTTGTGGCCGTCGATGACCTGGTTCCACTCTGCCCCGGACGGCCCGCCCAGGGCGGTGCCGAAGGTCCAGGCGCACTCGTCGCCGTCCTCGTTGCCGGAGGGGTCGCTCCATGCGCTCCCGAGCGGGTCGGTGATCGTCTCGTTCTGCTCGTGGCTGAGCAGGCCGACGGCGGCGTCGGCCGAGGGGAGGCCGTTCGGCGCCTGGCCGGGGAGGCACGAGTACAGGTACGCCGTCGGAAAGGTGAGATTGACGTAGAGGAGCTCCCCTCCGGGGGTGTACGTGCCACTGTGGTAAGCGCAGAACCCGCCGAAGCGGGTGTCGGAACAGGTACCACCGGCCGCCGCGTCGGCCAGGCCGAAACAGGTCTCGACCTTCGGCGGCAGCACGACCACGTAGATCTGGCCCAGACCACTCGGCAGGCCGTCGGCGTTGACCACGGCGCCCACCTCGGCCTGGAGGGCGGAGTCGGGCAGGCAGACGGTGTATCCCTCCCCGTGAGCCGTGTCCGGCGCGCACGTGCCCGAGGTGGGGAAGGCGTCGGTGACGGTGAGGCTGCCGCCGTCGTGGACCAGGTAGTGGATGTGGGAGGCGCCCTGGGTGTACTGGGTGTCGGTGGCGTAGACGTTGGTCGGCCGGCCGCTGTCGGCCGCGACGTCGGCCACATAGGTCGAGAGCTCGGCCGTGTACCCGGACGGGAAGGCGTACCCCGGCGGTGTCCACAAGAGGAGGTGGACGGTGTTCTCCCCGAGCGTCGAAGCCGTGCCCACGACCGGACCGCCGTGGTAGACGAGCGGGGGAGAACCGCCGTTGTAGGCACCGGCCGCCCCGACGGCAGCCGGGCGCAGGCCCGACGACCGCGTCGCCCCGCACGTCGTTGTACCGGCGCCGTGCTGGGGGACGACCCCGAGGACACCGGGGGGCGGTGCCGGTGCGGTGCACCCGGGTACTGGGGCGGCGGCGGCCACGCCCGAAGGCCCCGGGTCCGGCACGAGGGCGGCCGTTCCGACCAGGACCATCGACACCAGCACGGGCGCGAGCGCACGTCGCCGCCGCGCCCGCCCGGAGGCCGGGCGGGTGCTCACCGAGGGACTCCGGGGCGCGCGCGCATGATGGTCCCTCTCGGGATCGGCTCCAGTCACCCCCAACTGAAGGCGCAGCGGTAGCGGCCGGGGACGTTTCGGGGCCCCTCCGCAGCTCCTGGACGCCCCCTTCCCGCCCGGCGGGCCGGCCCCGGGCGGCGGGAGCGCCGGTCGGGCCACACCGCCGGCAGGGGCGCGACCCGGCCGGAGGGTGCCCCCGGCACCCTCACAGAACGCTCACACTTCGGGAACGTCCCGCTCACCTCGGGCCGCCACGATGGACCCACAGGACCAACCGGCACCCGTCCGAGAAGGAGCCCCCATGAAGAAGTACCTCACCCCCCTGGTCATCGCCGGCGTCGTCACCGGCGGCCTGGTCGCCGGCGGCACCGCCTACGCGGCCGCACCCACGGCCGCCGCCCCGTCCACGGCCGGCCACCACGCACCCAGCGGAACGGCCAAGGCCGACCGCGACCACCGCCGACGGGCCCTGCGCCGGGCGGCTGTCGTCCTCAGCGCCCGGACCATCGGGATCACGCCCAGACAACTCGTCACCGAGCTCCGGTCGGGCAAGTCGATCGCCCAGGTGGCGACCGAGCACAACGTGAGCGCGCAGACGGTGGTCACCGCCCTCACCGACGCGGCCGACGCCCGCATCGCCAAGGCCGTGTCCGCCGGTCGCCTGACCCAGGCCCGGGCGACCAAGCTCGAGGCCGCCCTCCCGGCCCGGATCACGGCCGCCGTCGACAAGGTGCGCTGAGCCCACCGTCGCGGCAGCGCCCGCAGGCACCGCGCCGTCACGGCCGCAGGCCGGCACGTCCCGGCCGCGGGCGGTGCGGCGCGTCCGGGCCTCGGCGGCCCGACCCGAGGGGACGTTCGGCCCTTCCGGACACGGGGCGGGCGCCGTACCATCGGACCTGGGTGGCTCGGCGGTCGGCGTCGGACGGACCAGGCGTCCGCCGGCCCGGTGGCGCCGCCCCGACGCGAAGAGGAGGCCCCATGCGTGCCCTGCGACTGCTCGAATGGAAGTCCGACCCGGTACTGGAAGTGGTGGACGACCCCGAGCCCGGCCCGGGCCAGGTGGTGGTCCGCATCGGCGGAGCCGGGGCGTGCCACTCCGACCTCCATCTCATGCACGAGTTCGAGCCCGGCCTGCTCCCCTGGAACCCGCCCTTCACCCTCGGCCACGAGAACGCCGGGTGGGTGCACTCGCTGGGCGCCGGGGTGACCGGCGTCGAGGTGGGCCAGCCGGTGGCGGTCTACGGACCGTGGGGATGCGGCGCCTGCACCCGCTGCCGGCTGGGCATGGAGGACTACTGCGAGCACCCGATGGCCGCACCCGTTCCGGGGGGCGGCGGCGGGCTCGGGCTCGACGGCGGGATGGCCGACTACATGCTCGTGCCCGACGCCCGTCACCTCGTGCCCCTTCCCGACGGCCTCGAGCCGGTGACTGCGGCACCCCTCACCGACGCCGGCCTTACCCCCTACCATGCCGTGCGCCGCTCCTGGCCGAAGCTCCCACCCGGGTCGACCGCGGTGGTCATCGGGGTGGGTGGCCTCGGCCACCTCGGCGTCCAGATCCTCCGGGCCACCACGGCGGCCCGGATCGTGGCCGTCGACGCCCGACCCGAGGCCTTGGCCCTGGCGGCCAACGAGGGAGCCGACCTCACCCTGGCCCCGGAGGAGTCGTCCGCCCGCGAGATCCGGACCTTCACCGGGGGCGTCGGTGCCGACGTGGTGCTCGACTTCGTCGGCGCCGAGTCCACCATCGCCCTCGGTGCTGCCGCGGCCCGTTCCCTCGGCGACGTCACCGTGGTCGGCCTGGCCGGTGGGAGCTTCGGGTTCAACTTCTTCTCCCTCCCCTACGAGGTGTCGATGCAGACGACCTACTGGGGCACGCGACCCGAGCTCATCGAGGTCCTCGACCTCGCCTCCCGCGGTCTGCTGACCCCGGCCGTCACCACCTTCCCCCTCGACGAGGCCCTCCACGCCTACAAGCTCATGGAGGAGGGTGCCGCCCTCGGTCGACAGGTGATCGTGCCCTGAGCGGGCCGGGAGGCCCGTTCCCCGGCCCGGTGACCCGTGACCTTCGCCCCTTTCGGCACCGTCGGGTTCCGCACCACCATGGAGGGGTGACCCCGGGCCCCGACCCGGGCGAGGAGGGAGTCGCGACATGGAGCTCGTCCGCTGGTTCGACCGGGTCCGCCTGGCCGACGCCCCCTCGGTGGGTGGCAAGGGGGCCAATCTCGGCGAGCTGGTGGCGGCCGGGCTCCCCGTGCCCCCGGGGTTCGTGGTCACGGCCGAGGCCTACCGGTACGCGGTAGGCGCGGCGGGGGTCGGGGCCCGGCTGGTCGCGCTGACGGCCGGAGCCGACCCCGACGACCCCGCGGCCGTGTCGCGTGCCGCGACGGAAGCCCAGGAGCTGGTGGCCGCCGTACCCCTCCCCGACGACCTGGTCGACGCCGTGCTCGACGCCTACCACCGCTGGGGCCCGGAGGCGATCGTGGCCGTGCGCTCCTCGGGTACCAGCGAGGATGCCTCGGGCACCTCCTTCGCCGGAATGAACGCCACCTTCACCAACGTCGCCGGGGACGCGGCCCTGCTCGGCGCCATCACCCGCTGCTGGGCCTCGCTCTTCGGCGCCCGGGTCCTCGCCTACCGGGCCGCCCAGGGGGTGGACGAGGAGCCGGCGCTCGGCGTCGTGGTCCAGGAGATGGTCCCCTCCGAGCGCTCCGGGGTCATGTTCACGGCCGACCCGGCGACCGGACGCCGCGACCGCATCGTGATCGAGGCCGCCGAGGGCCAGGGCGAGGTGGTGGTCAGCGGCCAGGTGGAGCCCGACACCTACGAGCTGACCAAGGACGGACCGACGCTCCTCCACGCCCGCATCGGCACCCAGGCCTTCTCGATCGTGCGCGGACCAGACGGCGCCGACTCCCGCGTCGACCTGGCCCCGGCCGAAGGGGCCCGGCGAGTGCTGACCGACGACGAGGCGGTCGAGCTCGCCCGGCTGGGACTGGCCGTCGAGTCCCACTACGGCGCGCCCCAGGACACCGAGTGGGCCATGGCCGGGGGACGGACCTACCTCGTGCAGTCCCGACCCATCACCACCCTCCCGCCGGAGGGCCGGCCCGAGGAGGGACCGGCGCCCGGGGCGGTCGCCGGCGACGCCGGCGAGCACCGAGGGGTGCTCGTGCGCGGCCTCGCCGCCTCGGCCGGGCGGGCCACCGGGGCCGTACGCGTCCTCCACGCCGTCGACGAGGGCGCACGGCTCGAGGCCGGCGAGGTGCTCGTGGCCTCCATGACCAGCCCCGACTGGGTCCCCACCCTCCGCCGGGCCGCGGCCCTGGTGACCGACGGAGGCGGCATGACGTGCCACGCGGCCATCGTGGCCCGGGAGCTCGGCATCCCCTGCGTGGTTGGGGCCCGCACGGCCACGACCGTCCTCCGGGACGGTGAGGTGGTGACCGTCGACGGGGCCGCGGGGACCGTCGCGGAGGGCCGGGCGACCGCACCGGGGCCCGCGGCCGCGGTCGCGTCGGTGACCGGGCCCGCCGGCACGATCGGCGGAGCGGCGCCCCTCGCCACCCGCCTCTACGTCAACCTGGCCTTTGCCGAGCACGCCGAGGAGGTGGCTGCCCTGGACGTCGACGGGGTCGGGCTGTTGCGGGCCGAGTTCCTCGTCACCGACGCCCTCGGAGGGATCCACCCCCGGCTGCTCCTCGAGCGAGGTGAGGAGGTCCGGTTCGTCGACGCCATGGCCGCCTCGCTCGGGCGCATCGCCGCGGCATTCGCCCCCCGGCCCGTCGTCTACCGCAGCATCGACTTCCGCTCGAACGAGTTCTCCGCCCTCGAGGGCGGCGAACGGTTCGAGCCGCGTGAGGAGAACCCGATGATCGGATACCGGGGCTGCTTCCGGTACGTGCGCGAGCCCGACCTCTTCCGTCTCGAGCTCGACGTCCTGGCCCGTGTCCTCGAGCAGTCGGGGAACCTGACCCTCATGATCCCCTTCGTCCGGACGCGTTGGGAGCTCGAGGCCTGCCTCGGGACCGTCGACGCCAGTCCGGTGGCCGGGGCCCTGCCGGTGTGGATCATGGCCGAAGTGCCCTCGGTGGTCCACCGCATCCCCGAATACGCGGCCCTCGGCATCGAGGGGGTGTCGATCGGCAGCAACGACCTGACCCAGCTCATGCTGGGCGTGGACCGGGACTCGGAGATCTGCGCCGAGCTCTTCGACGAGTCCGACGCGGCCGTCCTCGACGCCATCGCCCGGATCATCGAGCGCTGCCGGGTGGCCGGGATCACCTCGTCGCTCTGCGGTCAGGCCCCCTCCAACCGCCCCGAGTTCGCCGAATTCCTGGTCCGACAGGGGATCACCTCGGTGAGCGTGAACCCCGACGCCGTCGGCGCCGCCCGCCAGGCCGTGGCCCGGGCCGAACGGCGGCTGCTCCTCGAGGCGGCCGACCCCGACCACCGCCGAGGCGGGCCCGGGGTGCTGTCCGGCCGGCACCGCCCCCACGTGGGTCGGAGGTCGTGACGCCGACGACCATGCGGGCCTGGGTCGTCGAGCGGCCCGGGCCGGTCGACGGCGGCCCCCTCCGGGCGGTCCGTCGCCCTGTGCCCGAGCCCGGGCCCGGGGAGGTCCGTGTGCGGGTGGCGGTCTGCGGGGTGTGCCGGACCGACCTGCACCTGGCCGAAGGCGACCTCGCACCCCGCCGGGCCGGGGTGGTCCCGGGTCACGAGGTGGTGGGCCGGGTCGACCGGGTGGGCCCCGGGTCCACCCGCCTGGCCGAGGGCGACCGCATCGGCATCCCGTGGCTGGCCCACACCTGCGGGAGGTGCCACTTCTGTGCCAGCGGGCGTGAGAACCTCTGCCTCGCCCCGCGCTTCACCGGCTGGGACGTCGACGGAGGGTACGCCGAGTGGGCCGTGGTGGAGGAGGCCTTCGCCTACCGACTGCCCGACGCGCTCGACGACACGACCGCGGCCCCCCTGCTCTGTGCCGGCATCATCGGCTACCGGGCCCTGCGCCGGGCCGAGCTGCCCCCGGGGGGCAGGCTCGGCATCTACGGCTTCGGGGGCTCGGCCCATCTCACCGCCCAGGTCGCCCTGGCCGAAGGGGCCACCGTGCATGTGCTGACCCGCTCGCCCGAGGCGCAGGCCCTGGCCCTCGCCCTCGGGGCGGCGAGCGCGGCCGGCGCCGACGAGCCTCCCCCCGAGCGGCTCGACGCGGCCATCCTCTTCGCCCCGGTGGGCAGCCTCGTCCTGCCCGCCCTCGAGGCGCTCGACCGGGGCGGCACCCTGGCCGTCGCCGGCATCCACCTCAGCGAGATTCCCGCCCTCGACTACCAGCGCCACCTGTTCGAGGAGCGCACCCTGCGCAGCGTGACGGCCAACACCCGGGCCGACGGCGAGGAGTTCCTGGCCCTGGCGGCCGACATCGGGATCCGGGTGGCGACCACCCCCTATCCGTTCGACGGGGCCGACCGGGCGCTCGCCGACCTGGCCCACGACCGGGTCACGGGTGCGGCCGTGCTCGAGCTCGACCGCCGAGGCGGCGAGTAGCTCCCGCCACGGGCGCCCCCCGGAGGGCCGCCGGCACCGGGTGACGGGGAGGCAAATCGGGCGTAGGCTCATGGCGTGCCCGACCCGGAAACCTACGAGGACCGGTGGATCCGCTGCACCGACGCCGGGGTGCAGGTGCGCGGCTACTACTTCCCGTGGGGGTCCAAGCACATCCCCTACGACACCGTCCGGAACGTCGAGCGGGTCGACCTCGGCCTCTTCACGGGCAAGGCGCGCATCTGGGGGACGGCCAACCCCCGCTACTGGGCCAACTTCGACCCGGGGCGGCCCAAGAAGTCGGTCGGACTCATCCTCGACCTCGGCCGGTCCGTGCGCCCGCTCCTCACCCCGGACGACCCGGACACCGTCGAGCGGATCCTGCGGGCGCGGGCCGGCCTCGAGCCGCCGGGCGGAGCGAGCCGGCCAGGGCCGGTCATCTGAGGTCCGCTCGGTCCGGCCCCGACGGCCGGGCCGGACAGCCGGTGGCCCGGCACACCGACCGGGACGCACCGAGCGTGCGGGCCGTGCGAGGCGACCTGACCGGTCTCGAGGTCGACGCCGTGGTCAACGCGGCCAACCCGGCCCTCGCCCCCGGCGGCGGGGTGTGCGGGGCCATCTTCGCCGCCGCCGGCCACGACGAGCTGGCGGCGGCCTGCCGGGGCCTCGGCGGCTGCGCCCCGGGCGAGGCCGTGGCCACCCCCGGCTTCGGCCTTCCGGCCCGGTGGATCATCCACACCGTGGGGCCGGTCTGGCGGGGCGGGTCGGCCGGTGAGGCCCGGGTGCTGGCCTCCTGCTACCGCCGCTCCCTGGCCGTGGCCGACGAGCTCGGCGCCCGCTCGGTCGCGTTCCCGGCCATCGCCACGGGCATCTTCGGGTACCCGCCCGACGAGGCCGCCGCCGTGGCCGTGGACACGGTGCGGGCCGCCACCACCAGGGTGGCCGAGGTGCTCCTCGTCGCCTTCGACGCCGCCGGTGAGGCGCGCTACCGGACGAGGTTGGGCGCGGGCTGAAGCGGTGCGCCGCGTCGGCGACGGCCGGGATCGGGTCGATCCCACTACCGGCCGGGGGTGGCTCAGCCCGAGACCGCGCAACGGTTGGGGCCGACCTCCAGGGCGCGCAGCGACGCGAGCGGGGCGGCCACGGTGCCCAGGTTGGCCCGCACGATCTCCTCGTGGTTGGGCGGCCGGGCCACCGAGCGGGCCGAGGCCCAGGCCACGAAGGCGTCCCGGTCCATGGTGAGGGCCTCGAGCGACCCGCGCAGCTCACCGAGGGTGGCGCCTACCGGCACGTCCGGGCGGACCGGGACAGCCCCCCCGTAGTGCCCGGGCAGCACGAGGAGTTCGTCGGGCAGGCCGAGCACCTTGTCGTGGAGCGAGGCGTAGAGGTCGCCGGCGAACTCCACGGCCCGGTCGGCCAGGTCGGGCCGTCCCACGCTCTCGACGAAGAGGGTGTCGCCGGTGAGGGCCAGCCGGCGGTCGACCAGGTAGACCGTCGAGCCCCGGGTGTGACCCGGGGTGTGGGTGGCGGCCACCCCGAAGCCCGCCCCGCCGGGCAGTTCGAAGACGTCGCCGTCGGTCAGCGGCTCGTAGGGGAAGGTGAACGAGTCGGCCGGGTTGAGGTGGAGGGTCGCCCCGGTGCGCGCGGCCAGGGCCCGGGCCCCGCTCAGGTGGTCGGCGTGCAGGTGGGTGTCGAACACCCGGGCGACGGACCACCCGTGCTCGTCAGCCAGGCGCACGTAGACGTCCAGGTCGGCGGAGGGATCGACGACGAAGGCCACGTCCCCGGCCCCCACCAGGTAGGAGAGACACCCCTTGCCGCGCCGGCGCACCTGGACGACGCGCGCGTCGCCGAGCTCGAGGGTGACCGAGTCGTAGACCCGGGCCCAGGCCTCCATGCCGCCGGCCAGGTTGGCGGCGTGACGACCGGCGTGGGTGAGGACCTCGGCGGCCAGGGCCGAGCGGCTGCCCGAGGCGCACACGCTCACCACCTCGCGCCCGGTGGGCACCTCGTCCATGCGCCCGGCCAGTTCGCCGAGGGGGACGTTCACCGCGGTCGGGATGGACCACGCCTCGAACTCGAACGGCTCCCGCACGTCCACCAGGAAGAGCTCGTCGGCGGTACCGAGTCTGGCCGCCACCTCGGCGGCCTCCACATCCCTGTACATCGGCGCTCCTCGTGGTTCGTGGGCTGGGTGCCGGCCCACCGGACTCCGTCCGCCGCGCCCGCTCGATACCCCAGGGGGTATATTGCAGATGTTAGCCGTTGCACCCCGGGACCCGTGCACCGGGTCACGGGGGCGCACAGGAGCCGGTCGGGCTGGGCCCGGGCGGGTGACGGAGAGGAGCCGGACGTGGCCGAGTGGAAGAGCGGACCCGAGGGTCACGTGCCGTGCGTCGCGCCAGGGGAGGCCGTGGCCCTGCAGACCGAGGGCGCCCTCCTGCTCGACGTGCGCGAGGCCCACGAGTGGGAGGCGGGCCACGCACCCGGTGTCCACCACCTGCCCCTCGGATCCGTCGCCGCGCGGCTCGACACCCTCTCGATGGCCACCCGGATCGTCGTGGTCTGCCGCTCGGGCCGGCGGTCGGCGGCGGCCACCGCCCTCCTGCTGCAGTCGGGATTCGACGCCGTCAACCTCGAGGGTGGCATGGTGGCCTGGCACGCGGCCGGGCTCGAGGTCCGCACACCGGGCGGCGGCACGGGACAGGTGGCGTGAGGCCGATGATCGGCCTCCCCTCGGGCTGATCTTCGGCCTCGCCCTCGGGGCGGCGGCCCGGGCGGCGGCGCTCGCGGCGGAGGCCCCTCCCGTCCGGGACGACACCGTCAGGCCGGTCGAGGGGGTGGCGGGCGCCGGCACCGAGGTCGGCTCCATGACCGAGTGCTCCGGCGTGGGGGGCGGGTCCGTCATCGTCCCCGCCCCGTCCCGGCCCTCCACGACGAGCTGCCGGTCGCCGCGGCACGTCGTCGCTCGTGATCGCCGCCAACTCGGGAGCCGCCCTGCTCAGCCGGCCGGTCACCTCCCGGGTCGACGGGAAGGTGGCACCGTCCGTCACCGCCGCGGACCCGGTCGGCGCCGCGGCCGGCGACCGGGTGGCCGGCCGGGCACCGTCGACGGCGCCCGCCCGGTGGTTCGCCGTTCTCCTCGTGGACGTGGCCGCCTCCATCCTGGCCCGAACGGCCCTGGCCTGACCGGGCCGGGACCGCCGGTGGGGCGTGCGGTGAGGCAGAGTGGGGAGGTGGCCCCCGCCCCCACCCTCGTCGAGCGCCTGCGCGACGTCGTGGGACCCCACGTCGCCACCGACCCCGAGATCGTGGCCTCGGCCGTCACGGACTGGACGGGGCGGTTCCGGGGGCACACCCCGGCCCTCGTCCGGCCGGGGTCCACCGAGGAGGTGGCCGGGGTGGTCGGCACCTGCCGTGAGCTCGGGGTCCCGCTCGTGCCCCAGGGGGGCAACACCGGCCTGGTCGGCGGGGGCGTGCCCCTGGCCGGCGAGGTGGTCCTCGGCCTCGGCCGGCTCGGGACCGTCGGACCGGTCGATGACCTGACCGGCCAGCTCACCGCCGGTGCCGGGTCCACCGTGGCCGGCGTGCAGGAGGCGGCCCGGGCCGCCGGCTGGACCTACGGCGTGGACCTGGCCAGCCGGGGCTCGGCCACCGTGGGCGGCACCGTCGCCACCAACGCCGGCGGGATCCGCATGCTCCGCCACGGCGACACCCGGGCCCAGTTGGTGGGCATCGAGGCCGTGCTGGGGACCGGGGCGGTCATCTCCCACCTCGGTGGCCTGGTCAAGGACACCACCGGCTACGACCTCCCTGGACTGCTCTGCGGCAGTGAGGGCACCCTCGGCGTGGTCACCGCCGCTCGCCTCCGCCTGACGCCCGCCCTGCCCTGGCGCACCGTGGCCGTCCTCGGCGTCGGTTCGGTGGCCGGGGCAGTGGCCGGGGCGGCGCTCCTGCGCCGTCAGCTGCCCACCCTCGAGGCCTGCGAACTCTTCCTCGACGACGGACTCGGGCTGGTCTGCTCGGCCACGGGCCTGCCCCCGCCGTTCGCCGACCGCCACCCCGCCTACCTGCTCGTCGAGGTGGCCGACCGGTCCGATCCGACCGCCGAGCTCGCCGCCGCGGTCGCGTCACTCCCCGGGGTGCGGGCCTCGGTGGCGGCGACCGAGGCCAACCGGCGGGCCGCGCTCTGGCGCTACCGGGAGGCCCACACCGAGGCGGTGAACACCCTCGGCCCCCCGCACAAGCTCGACGTCACCCTTCCCCTCACCGCCCTGGCCGAGTTCGTGGCCCGGGTGCCCGGCGTCGTGGACGGCATCGTGCCCTCGGCCCGGACGTGGCTCTTCGGCCACGTCGGGGAGGGCAACGTCCACGTCAACGTCACCGGGACGGCACCGGACGACGACCGGGTCGACGACGCCGTCCTGCGACTGGTGGCCGGCTACGGCGGGAGCATCAGCGCAGAGCACGGCATCGGGACGGCCAAGCGACGATGGCTCGAACTCGCGCGCTCGCCCGCCGAACTCGGGACGTTCCGGGCCATCCGGCGGGCCCTCGACCCCGACGGGGTGCTCAATCCCAACGTGCTGGTCGCCCGGGACGGGTAGGGGCCCGGGGAGACCTCGGCGGCCGGACCGGTGAGCCGGGGGGGGCGGCGCACCGTTCCGGCGGCCTCAGCAGGCGGAAACCGCCATCGTCCCCGGGGCCAGTGCCAACGAATTGGCCCCGGGGCTGACGGTCGGGCCCGCAGTGACCTCGGGCCCGCCGACCGGATGGCAGTCAGGTGGGATGCCGGGTAACCGGTGCCGCGACCCGGAGGTCGACGGAGCGGCCCGTCTCCGCCGATGGCGGTTCCGCTCGTCGACCGCACGGATGGCGGACGTCGGACCTGGAACAGACCGGGACGTCCAGCGGACCGCCTACAACACCCAAGGGGTGCCTTCCGCGCGACGCCGTGGGGAGACAGACCGGCTGGTCCCAGGTCCTCCTCGTCCGGTTCCCTTGCATCTCCACGGAACTCACTGAACCACCAGGCCGTGCGGTTGCCGTGGAGCGCATGTGGAGATCGTGTGCAGATTCCCGGCTCCGGTCGGACTCACGGTGGAGCGGGGCCGGGGACCCACACCGTGAACCGGGAACCCCCCCGGGGCGTGCTGGTCACAGAGACCCGTCCGCCGTGGGCATCCACCAGGGTGCGGACCACGGCGAGGCCGATGCCGCTTCCGGCCAGCCGCCCGGCCTCCCTGCCCCGCCAGAAGCGGTCGAAGACGTGGTCGAGCTCTTCGGACGGTATGCCCATCCCGGTGTCGGCCACCACGATGCGGGCCCCGCCGGCGTGCGGGCGGGCGGTGACCGTCACCTCGTCGCCCGGGCGGGAGAACTTGAGGGCGTTCGACACCAGGTTGGTCACGATCTGGCCGACCCGGTGGGCATCGATCCACGCGACCGCCTCGGCCGTGTCGACGGTGAGGCCCACCGCCGCGTCCCCGAAGGCAGCCCTCCATGCCGCGCCGACCTGCTCGACCACCTCGGCCGCGTCGGCGGACCGGCAGGCGAGCCGCAGGCCGGCGGCCTCCGCCGACGCCAGGGTGTCCAGGTCCTCGACGGTCCGGCCGAGGCGGAGCACCTCCTCGTGCAGCGAGGCGAGGCTCTCGCGGGTGGGCGCCACCAGACCGTCGGCCAGCGACTCGGTGCCGGCCTGGAGGATGGCCAGCGGCGTACGCAACTCGTGGGCCACGTCAGCCACGACGGCACGGCGCAGCTCGTTCTCTCGGACGATGCTGTCGGCCATGTGGTCGAACGCGGCCGCCAGCTCGGCCAGCTCGCCCGTGCCGCCGTCGGAGCCGATCCGGGCCTCGCCGTCGCCCGACTCGAGGGAGCGGACGGCGTCGGTCAGGCGCACCACGGGCCGGGTGATCCACCGGGACAGCGCCACGGCGACACCCAGGGCGAGGAGCACGGCCAGGCCGGCGGCCAGGGCGACCGTGCGTGCCAGGGCGTCACGCACCCGAGCGGCCACCGCCGGGTAGCTCGAACGGTGGAAGTGGAGGGCGGAGGTGCCCACGTGCCGTCCGTCGGCGATGACCGCCTCCGAGACGAGCGGACCGTGGGGCGGAGTGGTCGACGCCCCGGGTACGACCGGCAGCGTCACCTGCTGGCCCGTCTGGTCACGGATGATGAGCTCGGCCTGGTTCTCGGCGGCCAGGGAGGCCACGACCCGCAGGTCGGCCGCGTCCCACGAGCCGGCGGCCCGGTAGGCGCTCCCTGCCACCTCGGCCGTGAGGGCCGCGGTGCGGTCCTCCTCCTGGGTCACCAGCTGGCTGACGTCGTGGAGGGCGGCGACGAGCGTCAGGACGGCCACGACGACGATGGCGGCGAGCGCCACCCCCACCGTGGCCAGGGCGATGCGGCTGCCGATGGGGCCGAGCAGCGGACGCGGCTCACCCATCGCGGCGGAGGTTGAGCCGGTAGCCGCCACCGAGGACCGTGGCGACGATCGCCGGGTGGTGCGGATCGCGCTCGACCTTGCGCCGCAGGTTCTTCACGTGGGAGTCCACCGTGCGCTCGTACCCCTCGAATTCGTAGCCTCGGACGCGGTTGATGAGCTCAGCCCGCGAGTAGACCCGTCCGGGGGTGGTGGCCAGTGCGTTGAGCACGCCCCACTCGGTCGGCGTCAACTCCACCGGTGCCCCCCGGACGAAGGCCTCCCGCCGCTCGCTGTCGATGACCAGCTCACCCCCACCGAAGGACTCCCGGACCTTCCGGTCGGCGGCCGCCTGACCGCGGCGCAGGATGGCCTGGACCCTCAGCACCAGCTCGCGGGGACTGAACGGCTTGGTCAGGTAGTCGTCGGCCCCGGCCTCGAAGCCCCGGATCCGGTCGTCCTCCCCGGCTTTGGCCGTGAGCATGAGGATGGCCACGTCGGAGACCTGCCGGATCTCCTGGGCCACGGCCTCGCCGGGGATGTCGGGCAGCCGGAGGTCGAGGAGGACCAGGTCGGGCGCGGCCGTCGTGGTGAGGTCGAGGGCCTCGGCACCACTACCGGCGGTCAGCACGGCGTAGCCGGCGCGCTCCAGATACGAGCGCAACACGTCGCGCAGCTTCGCCTCGTCCTCGACCACCAGCACGGTCGCTGCCATCAGGCCCTCCCGTGACAGCTTGTCACCGACGGGCGGGCGGTGCCGGTCCTGGTCAGCCCGGTACTTCGTCCTCCGCAGGTACCTCATCCTCACGCCACGCCTGCTCGCGCACGACGACCGGGACCGAGGCCCGTCCCCGTGTCCGACGGGCCAGCACCACGAGGCCCACCCCGACCATCACCCACACCCCGCCGACGATGGGCCAGCCGGTCAGCACCGGACGACCTCTGCCGCCGGGACGGTCCGAGACTGCTCCCCCGGTGCAGAGCGGTGTACGGGCGGGCCCGCCGCGGGCGGGGCCGCCACCAGCGCGGCGGCCGTTCCAACCCGGACGACGGCGGGAACCCCGGCCGAGGTGGGCAAGAACCAGGCCTCCTGGCCGCCGCAATCGGCGCACCGCCATCCGTCGACGGTCCGGGCCAGGTCACCGAGGTCGGGCACGACCCGGTCCGCGGGGCCGAGCCCGCAGAACAGGCAGGAGAGGAACCCCGCCGCCGTGCGGTCCGTGGAGGGGGACCGCTCCCCGGCCGCCGACTGCTCATTCGCTCCCACGACCGTCGCCTCCTCGCCGCTGCCCCGGGCGAACCGCCCGCCGGTACCCCCAGGCAACACCGGGCGGGTGCCGGCCCGATGAAGGGAGTGTGCAGACCGTGTGGAGATGTCGCCCCGGGACCCCGGCGGGCCTCGGCCTACCGGCGCAGCGGGGTGAAGAGGGCACCGCACGGCGACGGCCCCCCGTCCGGACCGTAGAGCCGGCAACCCTCGTTGTCGCACCACCCGATCGTGAGCTCGCCGGCAGTCAGCGCTTCGGCGTGCTCGGCGCACAGGCGGATGTCGGGCAGGACGGCGATGATCCCGAACGAGGGATCCTCGGGATCGGTGCCCCGGGCCAGTGTGCGCTTGCGGGGTTCCACGGCCACGTCGCCGGAACGCTCGCAGACGGCACAGCCCGGGACCTCGGCACCGCTCATGTCGGGAGGGTCTCCCGGAGGATGTCAAGCGCCTTGAGTCGCCGCACCAGCTTCTCCGGCTGCGCCGCGTCCCGCCGGCGGATCCTCTGCTCGAGCCGGTCGAGGCGCTCCGTCTCGCGGCCGACCAGCTCGCGCCGGTCGGCCCCCTCCCGGGCGCGCAGCGCCCGCAGGAAGGCGGCGTGGGCGTGGGCGGCGCGCGGGAGCTCGAGCTGTCGGGCGATGGCCGAGAACGAGTCCCCGGTCTCGCGCAGCTCGAGGACCTGGTCGTCCGAGACGGCCGCCGGCGCCCTGCGCCGTTCCCCCTTGCCGCGGTCGGCCGGCGACGGTCCCTTACGGGACATGAGCTTCTTCGTGGTTCGCCTAGGCATGGCGGCTGCCTCCTGTCGCTTGCAGCACGGCGGGTCCCCGCCGGTCGTCGGTCCGTGCGGGTCCGGGGTGCCAGCGCACGTGCGATACCCACCCCCACCGCTCGAGCAGCCGGAGGACCCCGGCCGAGAGGTCGATCTCGCCCGGACCGCGGCCGTGGCGGGCCAGGGCCGGATGGGCGTGGTGCGAGTTGTGCCAGGAGTCGCCGAGGGAGAGGACGGCGAGCGCGGGGACGTCCCCGCTCCGGTCGGCCGTGTCGTAGGGACGGCGGCCGAACATGTGCCCGAGGGAGTTCACGCCCCAGGTCATGTGGTGCAGGAGGGCGATCCGCACCAGGCCGGCCCACATCAGGGTCACCAGCCCGGCGGTCCACGACCCGGTGACGGCCCAGCCGATGCCGAAGGGGACCAGGAGCGAAAGGGCGATCCACAGCGGCGTGAGGGCCGAGACGACCGCGAGGTCGCGATCGGACAGGAGATCCCTGCACCAGCGCCGCGGGTCCGACGGCACCCCGGAGAAGAGCCACCCGGCGTGGGCGTGGACCAGGCCCCGCACCGTGCGGTCGGTACCGCCGGCCGCGAGGTACGGCGAGTGCGGGTCGCCGGGGCGATCGGCGAAGACGTGATGCCGCCGGTGGTGGGCCACCCAGCTGATCACCGAGCCCTCCACCGCCATCGAGCCGGCGATGGCCAGTCCGATGCGGAGGCTCCTGACGGCCCGGAAGCTGCGGTGGGTGAAGAGCCTGTGGTAGCCGAGCGTGATCCCGAACCCGGTCACCAGGTAGAGGGAGACGGTCAGGCCGACGTTGAGCCAGGAGATGCCGTGGTCCCACAGGCGAACGGCGCCCCAGACCAGAGCGAGGAAGGGCACGACGACGACGGCGACCGTGACCAGGACGTCGGGCCAACCGGCCGTCGGGGGCGGGTCGGCCGCCGGAGCCGGCGACGGAAGCGGGTGGGTGGCGAGCGTACCCGTCACCGGGCACCGACCGTGACGCGGGCGCCCGCGGCCGGCGAGGCCGCAACGAGGGAGATGGAGATGCCGGTGCTCCGTTCGAGTCGAAGACGGCCAACTCGAATCTGCACCCGAACGGACCACGTCGACCGAGCGTCGGCGATGCCCGCAGCGTACCACGCACCCCCGGCCCGTCAGCCGTCGGGAGACCGAGCCCCGACCAGGGTGTGGGCGTGCGCACCTGGCCCGAAGGGTGCGCGCCGGTCGGCGTCCCGGAGGGCCCGAGGGGCGCCCGGTCGGGTTCCCGGACCTCCGGGTGGTCCGGCGCGTGCCCGGAGGCGCGGCGGGGTGAACTCCCAGACGGGCCACGTCACGGAGAGTTCATCTCCCCGCACCGCGTCCGTGGCGTTCGTGTCAACCGCGGGCGCGATGGTCGCTACGACCCCCGTCCGCGGGTCGCCAACGAAAGGAACCTGCCCATGCCCATCCGACCTGCCCGCCGATTCCGCCGGGCCGCCACCGCGGCGGTGCTGGCCGTCGGCGTGGCCGCCGTGACAGTGCCCGGCGTCGCCCGGTCCGACTCCCTCCCTCCCGCTGCCCCGACTGACGCGACGACCGGGGCGGCGACGGCCACCCCGATCAAGCACGTGGTCGTCATCTTCGGGGAGAACGTCTCCTTCGACCACTACTTCGCCACCTACCCCAACGCCGCCAACACCGACGGCACGCCGTTCACGGCCTCTCCCCGCACCCCGTCGGTCAACGGCCTCACCGGAACCCTCCTCGCCGCCAACCCGAACGGTGCAACTCCCCAGCGCCTCGATCCGGCCCAGGCGCTCACCTGCGACCAGAACCACGGCTACAGCGCCGAGCAGAAGGCCTTCGACCACGGGCTGATGGACGCCTTCCCGGCCAACACCGGCGGCGGGCTCTCGCTGGCCCAGTGCCTGGCCGCGGTGGGCAACAACGCACCGGTGACGACCTCGCAGGACCCGGCCAACAACCAGGCGGTGCTCGACTACTACGACGGCAACACCGTCACCGCGCTGTGGAACTACGCCCAGAACTTCGCCCTCAATGACAACTCGTACGGGACGAATGTGGGACCGTCGACCCCGGGGGCGCTGAACGTCACCAGCGGGAACACCTACGGCGTGCGGTGCGGTCCGGCCCGGGCCACCTACTGGCCGTCGGGGACGCCGGTCAACTGCACCCTCCCGGCGGGCACCACGCCACTGACCCTGACCGCGGCCACCACCCCCGCCCCAGGCGGGCCTGGGGCCGGCCCGGCCACCGACATCAGCGACGCCGACCCCTACTACGACGTGTGCTCGTACGCCCCGTCCATCCAGGGTGGCGACGGGCAGGCCCCCGCCGGCACCATCGCCATGGGCGGGCAGAACATCGGCGACCTGCTGGACAACGCCGGAGTGACCTGGGGCTGGTTCCAGGGCGGGTTCGAGAACGGCTACGTGCCGGGCCACGGCGTGCCTCCGACCACTGCCCAGATCTGCGCCGAGAACCACGCCAACGTCGGCGGTCACACGGTGACGGACTACATCCCCCACCACGAGCCGTTCCAGTACTACGCCTCGACGGCCAACCCCCAGCACCTGCCGCCCACCTCCGTGGCAGCCATCGGCCACAGCGACCAGGCCAACCACCAGTACGGCATGGCCGACTTCTGGGCCGCGGCCGACGCCGGGAACATGCCGGCCGTCTCCTACCTGAAGGCCCCCGCCTACCAGGACGGTCACGCCGGCTACTCGGACCCGCTCGACGAGCAGGCCTTCCTGGCCTCGACCATCAACCACCTCGAGCAACTGCCGACCTGGAAGTCGACCGCCGTCATCATCAACTACGACGATTCGGACGGGTGGTACGACCACCAGCTTGGCCCGATCACGTCGCAGTCCCAGACCGCGCTCGACTCCCTGACCGCACCGGGCGCCTGCGGCTCGTCGCCGGCGTTCGTGCCCAAGACGTCGACCGGCACGCCGGAGCAGGCCCGGTGCGGGGTCGGCCCGCGGATCCCCCTCCTGGTGGTCTCGCCCTACAGCCGGAGGAACTCGGTGGACAACACCTTCACCACGCAGTCGTCGATCATCCGCTTCGTCGAGGACAACTGGCTCAACGGGGCCCGGCTCGGCAACGGCAGCGCCGACGCCTCGGCCGGGACGCTCGACAACATGTTCCGCTTCACCCAGGAGCCCGTCCGAACCCTCGTCCTCGACCCGGCGACCGGTGCGGTGGTCCGCAGCCACGATCCGGGCCGGAGCCCGCTCGGCGGGCAGTGAGGTCGGCCCGCCGAGCGGCACGGTGGGCCGCCGGCGGGCCCCCCCGGGCGACGGGCCTGCACCCTGGTGCGGGCCCGTCGCCGCGTCCGGGGGTCCCGCCTCCGGGGCCCGCCCGAAGCGCCGGCGTCCCCAGCCCTGTCGTCGGGGGCCATTCGTGGCCCGGAGCCATCCCGCTCCCCGCTGCCCGACGGGTACTCCACCCGAACCCCCCTCGACCGCCCTCGACGCCGTGGCCGTCTCCCGCCACCCACCCGCTGCCGGCCCGACCAGGCGGCCGGGGGATCCCGCCGGAGCAGCGACGGGGCCGGCCGCGGACACGGGAGGTGGGCTCCGTGGGGTCCTTCGGCCCTGACCGGCGCGGACCCCGCTCCCTACGATCAGAAGTGCGCCGCAATTCCACCCACACCGGAGTCTTCCGAGGATGAGCGAACCGGGCTGGCAGGACATCGAGATCGTCCAGCGAGCGACCTGCCGCGAGGTGGGCGAGCGGGTCGAGATCGAGTGGCGGCTCAGCGCCCGGCCCGGCCTCGAGTGGGCCGCGATCTTCCAGATGGCCGACGAGGCCCATCGGTCGGGGACCCTCGAATGGGTGCGGGGCGGCAGCCCGGACGTGCTCGCCGACGCCGTCCGCTGGTTCGTCCCGGGTGACGAGGTCGACGACGCCGACGCCGAGGTGCGACGGCGCCTCGCGGTGGCCAATGAGCGGTTCCGCCACGGCCGAGGACAACCGGGTGGCCCGCCGGCCGCGGGGTAGGCCCCTGGCCACGCCCGATCCCCTGGAGGCAGTCCTCCGGGGCCGCCCGGCCATCGTCCGCCGGCGGGGGCCCGGCCCGGCAGGCCGGGGGCCCGTCGACCTGGTCGCCCGGCGGCTCGGGCGGGAGGGCCCGGGGCCCGCGATCGCCCGCTGCTCGGATTGTGACTTGTTCCTCTTGCCCCTGCCACCCCCGAAGCCGAGCATCGGAGGTGAGGGGCCCGGCTGAAGGGAGGCGGAGATGGCGCTTGTGCATCACCGAGGAAGGGACGTCGGCAGGCCCGGCGCAGGTCCAGGGCTGATCGCCTGGCCCGAGTGGTGGCCCCGGGTGTTCGGCTTCGAAGACGACGGGTGGTTGCGTCTGGAGGAGTTCCAGGAAGGCGACACGCTGGTCGTGCGGGCCGAGCTGCCCGACGTCGACGTGGACAAGGACGTCCAGGTCACCGTGGACGAAGGTGTGGTCCGGATCCACGGCCACCGCGAGGTCAGGTCCGAGCACAACGACCAGGAGGGCTACCGCTCCGAGTTCCGGTACGGCGACTTCGATCGCACGATCGGCCTGCCCCCGCAGGCGTCGGCCGACGACGTGAAGGCCACCTACGCGGACGGCATCCTCGAGGTCCGCATCCCCTGCCCCGAGAAGGGGAGGCAGAAGGCGTCGAAGGTACCGATCACCAAGACGTGACAGGGGGTCGCCCGGCCGGCGGTCGCGGCCCCGCGAGCTGCACCCCGACGGCCGGCGCCACCCGGGGTCGGGCGGGCGTCCTCCCTGGCGGAGGCGACGGGGACCCCGGGGGGCCGTTGCCTGGCGCCGCCCAGCCTCCGTTCCGAGGCCCCCGGGGCCGCTCGATGACGGGGCACAGGCGGGTCTGACGATCCGGTCGAGCCCGAGCGCCCGCCGCGGTGCCGCGCTGGGAGCCGGGGGTCGTCGGGCCGCGCCGTCTCGGTCGCGGGTGCGCGGCGGGCGGGCATCTCTGCTAGGTATTTCCCTACGGGGGAGCACAGGCGCGCCCGACCGGTCCGCTCCGACGAGGTGAGACGTGAACGCAGCCGTACGCCCGTCCCGAGCCGTCCGATGGGTGGACTGATGGGCGACGGACTCCATGGGTGGGGCCCGGCCCTGGAGGCGATCGCCCGCCGCAAGGACGAGGCGCTCGCCATGGGGGGCGAGGCCCGCCTGGTCCGCCAGCGCCAGCGGGGCCGGCTCAACGCCCGGGAGCGCCTGGAGCGCCTGTTCGATCCGGGCACGTTCTTCGAGATCGGCAACCTGGTCGGAACCACGGAGGAGCCGGCGGTCCCGGCCGACGCCCTGGTGGCCGGCTCGGGGCGCATCAGCGGTCGCCCGACGCTGGCCGGGGCGGAGGACGTGACCGTGCTCGGCGGCTCGATCGGCACCGGTGCCTCCGACAAGCGCTTCCGACTCTGCCAGCTCGCCCTCCAGGAGCGGATTCCACTGGTGATGCTGCTGGAGGGGGCCGGCCACCGGGTGACCGAGGCGGTGGTCGGACGCCGGCCCGGTGATCTCATGGGCCTGGCCGAGCTGTCGGGCGTCGTGCCCCTGGTGTGCCTGGTGCTCGGGGCGTCGGCGGGGCACGGGGCCCTCACCGCACCGCTGTGCGACTTCGTGGTCATGACCGAGACGGCGTCGATCTTCGCAGCCGGTCCGCCCCTGGTGCGCTCGGCCACCGGGGAGGACGTCACCAAAGAGGTGCTCGGCGGCCCGGCCGTGGCGATGGGCGCCGGGGGCGTGGTGCACAACGTGGTCGTCGACGACGCCGAGGCGATCGAACTGGCCCGCCGGTACCTCGGCCACTTCCCCCTCAACGCCTGGGAGCCACCACCCCGGAGGGGCGGTCCGGACGCCGGTCCCCGCCGGATCGACATCCTCGGACTGGTCCCCCCCGACCCCCGCCAGCCCTATCCGGTGCGGCCCGTGCTGACGCAGGTGGTCGACGGTGGCGAACTCCTCGACGTCCAGCCCGACTTCGGTCGCTCGATGGTCACCGTGCTCGCCCACCTCGGCGGGCGCAGCGTGGCGATCGTGGCCAACGACCCGGGCGAACTGGCCGGCACCATCGACAGTGACGCCGCCGACAAGGCCGCGCACTTCCTCGACGTGGCCGGCGCCTTCGGGCTGCCGTGCATCTTCCTGGCCGACAACCCGGGCGTGCTGGCCGGTACGACAGCCGAACGCCAGGGCATCCTCCGCCACGCGGCCCGCCTCTTCGCCGTGCAGCACCGGCTGCAGGTGCCCAAGCTGCACGTCACCCTGCGAAAGGCATTCGGGTTCGGCTCGTCGGTCATGGCCATGAACCCGTTCGACGGACAGACCGTCACCCTGGCCTTTCCCTCGATCACCCTCGGTGCCCTGCCGGCGGCGTCGGCGGCGAGCGCCATCGACGACCCCGAGGAGCGGCTCCGGGTGGCCGCCGAGCAGGCACGGGCGTCGGTGACCGCTGCGGCACGGCTCTCCTACGACGACGTGATCGACCCCCGCGAGCTGCGCAACGCCCTCCTCGCCGGCCTCGATCTGGCCGAAGGACGCGAGGCCGGGCCCCGACGGCCGCGAGCGGGCGGCATCCTGCCCTAGCCGGTGTCGCCCTCGGCCTGCTCGTGGGGACGCGCCACCCGGCCGGCCGGAGCCGGGCAGGCCAGGTGCCCCGATGCCGGCGGGGCGGGCGACCGGGCGTCGGCTCAGATCTGTCCGGCTCCCAGCCGCAGCATGTCCGTCGTCCCGGCCCCGTCCACGGCGATGACCTGGCCGGAGACGAACCGGGCGGCCGGGGTGCACAGGAAGAGGGCGAGGTAGGCCACGTCCGACCCGTGGCCGTGCATGCCGAGCGGATTGGTGGGCCGGTCCTGGCTGCCGGGGACGGCGTCGGCGAACCGGCGGAGGCCCTCGGTGCCGTGCATCGAGCCGGGGGCGATGGCGTTGGCCCGGATGCCGTAGGGGCCCCACTCGACGGCACAGGTCCGGGTGAGTGAGTCGACCCCGGACTTGGCCGCGGCCACGTGGGCCTGGTAGGCCACCCCCCGCTGCTCGAAGGGGGCGCTGATGTTGACGATGGTGCCCCCGTGGTCCCGGAGCCACGCGTCGAAGGCGGCGCGAGTCACGTTGTAGGTGCCGAGCAGGTCGATGTCGACGATCGCCTTGAAGCCGTTCGGCGAGATCTGCGACATCGGTGCGGGGAAGTTTCCGGCGGCGTCGTTGACCACGATGTCGAGCCGCCCGCCGTCGGTCACGGCCCCCTCGACCACGGCCCGCACCGCCTCGGCGTCGCGGACGTCGCAGACCCCGAAGGTGGCGTCGACGCCCTCGGCCCGGAGCTCGTCGACGGCCGCCGCGAGGTTCTCGCGCGTGCGGCTGGCCATGACGATGCGGGCGCCGTGGGCCCCGAGTACACGGCAGATCTCCTTCCCGATGCCAGTGGCACCGCCCGTGACCAACGCCACCTGGCCGGCGAGCACGTCCGGGGCGAAGCAGCTCGGCACGGTGGTCACGTCCGGATCCTGCACATCAACCCCCCGGGTCTTCCGTCGACGGCGCTCTGTGATCGATCCCCCGCGTAGCACACGCGGCCCGGTGCGGCGAGCGGCCGGGGCGGTCACGGGTACGGTCCGCGTCCTGGACCCGCGCCCGTCGCCACCGTTCGCGGCCGCAACACGAGGGTCCCGATCCGACGACCGCTGGCGGCGGCGGACGTGGTCGCGGGCGGTCGGGCGAGGGGGAGTCGCCCGGACCGGGCTGCGATCCCGGCCCCCGAGAACGCCGCTTCCAGACCCGCACCGATCGGTACACTCCAGACCATGCCACTCGGCGTCCGACAGCCTTGGAACGCTGTCGACTTCGCGGAATTGGCCCGCCTCTTCCCCCCTCCCCCCGAGTATTTCGAGCGCGCCTGGTTCGCCGATCCCGAGGAGATCGACCGAGTGAAGCTGAGTCGGCTCCGCGACCGGGCCGACCGGGCCTACCGGGTCCCCTTCTTCCGCCGCCTCTGGGACGCGCACGGCTTCGATCCACGGGACCTCCGCACCCTCGACGACCTCGAGCGGGTCCCCACCTACACGGTCGACGACATTCGAAGGAGCGTCGAGGAGCATCCTCCCTACGGCGACTACCAGGGGGTTTCCCCGGAGGATGCCGTCCGCGAGCCGTTGCGCCTCCACATGTCGGGGGGTACGACCGGCGAACCCCGTCCGACCCTCTACACGCAATGGGACCGCGGCGTTTCCGGAGTGCTCAATACCCGGGCCATGTACCTGCAGGGCCTCCGGTCAGGAGACGTGGTCATCAACAGTTGGTCGTACGGGCTCCACAACGGCGCCTTCAGTTTTGACGAGGCCTTGCAGCGGTGGCTCAACTGCATCGTCATCACCGCCAGCACCGGAAACGTGACGAGTGTGAGAAAGCAGGTCGATCTGGCCCGACGGTTCCAGGCTGCGGCGATCCTCACGACGGGTGACTATCTGCTCCGCATCGTGGAAGAGGCCAGGGCGATGGGGCTCGACCCCCGGCGCGATCTCCCCATCCGGTCGCTCGCCACCAACGTCGGAAACGGGGAACTGCTCGAAGAGATCTTCGGCATCCCCGCCTACGCCACCTACGGCTTCCACGAAGTCGGGACGGTGGCCGTCGAATGCCCGGCCAAGCAGGGCCTGCACATCTTCGAGGACGCGTTCGACGTGTCCGTGGTCGACGTGGACACCGGCCAGCCCCTCCCGATCGGTGAGGTGGGCGCCCTGGTGGTCACCGAGTTCTACAAGACCGGCAGCCCGCAGTTCCGCTACAACATCATGGACCTGTCCATGCTCTACCCCCGCGAACAGTGCGCATGCGGCAGCTGGCTCCGTCGGATGGGCAAGTTCGCCGGGCGGGGCGACACGATGGTGAAGCTGCGGGGCGTCAACGTGTGGCCGGAGGCGATCGGCACGATCGCCACGGCGGTGGAGGGCACCGAACCGGACTACTTCGTCCGGGCCGTCACCGTCGACGGACAGGACGCCCTCGTCGTCTCCGTGGTCGCCGCCGGCGATCCCAGGCGCCAGGATGCGCTCCGGGAGGCGATCGAACGGAGACTGACGGACCAGCTCGGCGTCCGCATCGGCGTCGAGGTCGTCGACCCCGGGTCACTCGACCACCTCACCGGCCAGACCACCGCCAAGGCCAGGCGGTTCCGGGACGAGCGGACGGGGGTCGAACCCCGGTAGGGCCCTCTTCGGTTCAGGCGCCGAGCACCACGGCCGCGCCTCGGGCCAACTCGACCAGTTTGCGGCCGGAGGCCAGGATCTCCCCGCTCGTCATGGTGCGACCCATGGCCGGTGCATCGAGGGCCGACGGCGCCTGGGCCGGTGAGAGGAGGAGCGGGGTCCGGAGGTGGCTGACGACATAGGTCCGGTCCGCCTGCAGGTCCTGCGCGAAGTAGTTCTCACCCATCAGTCGCTCGGCGCCCAAGCGCTTCACGTCGTCGTGCCGTAGCTGCCGGTCGAGGTGCCGCGTCTCTTCCGGGACCGGACGGAGGCGGTGGTCGGGTGGCAGATCCGACCGGACGAAGCAGCCCCGGTGGCGGGCGGCTTGCACGGCCGCACGGAGCGTGGCGACCTGCGCAGCGGTCAACTCGGGGTCGGTCGCCCCGATCCAACGGTTCCACTCCTCGGGCCCGGCCCATCCGGCGAGCGTCGCCCCGTACGGTGACCCGAAGGGAGCCCGGAGGCCGAACCGCTCGACGCCCCGGAACGGATCTCGGTGACCGACGAGATCCTCGCCGCCGAGTTCGGGCCGTGCGCCGACCAGCTGGCCACGCTCCGGGCCCCGGGGGGTGACCGGGTGAGCCGGTCCGGACCGGTCGAGGGTGGGACCCCGACCGGCCCGGTGCCCGCCGGCCGGCTCCCCGGGCCGGCGAGGACCGGACTGTGCGCCCGTGCGGCTCCGGGTGTCCCGACCGGCCGCTACCGTTCCGGACGTGTGCCTCCTCGTCGTCGCCTGGCAGTCCGTCGAGCACTGGCCACTCGTCGTCGGGGCCAACCGCGACGAGTGGCTGGACCGACCGGCCACCGCGGTCACGGTGCTCCGCGAATCCGGGCCGAGGATCCTCGGTGGCCGTGACGAGCGGGCCGGCGGCACCTGGCTGGCCGTCAACGAGCACGGGGTCGTCTGCGGCCTCACCAACCGGCCCGTGGCCGGCGGCCCCGACCCGACCCGACGGTCGCGCGGCCGGCTGCCCCTGGTGGCCGCCGAGACGCGGACGGCCGAGGAGGCCGCCGAGGCGCTGACCGCCGAGGTGGCCTCGGGTTCGTACAACCCGGCGTGGCTGCTCGTCGGGGATCGGCGCTCCCTCCATCACCTGGCCGTCCACCCGGACGGGCCGGCCGAGGTCGAGCGGCTCGCTCCTGGTCTCCACGTCCTGGAGAACGCCGCACTCGGGGACCCGTCGCCCAAGGTGGACCACGTCCGGGCCGCCCTGGCACGGGCCGCGGCGGCCGGGACCCCGCTGTGGGAGGCCCTGCCCGTTCTCCTTCGGGACCACTCCGTCATCGAGGCGCCCGACGGCGTGCACCGCTTCGCCGACGGGAGGGAGCGGCGGACCGCCACACTCGCCCCCTGCGTCCACACCGACGGGTACGGCACCCGGTCGTCGGCCCTGGTGCGGGTGGGAGAGGACCCCGGCGCGCTCCCCGAGCTCCTCGTGGCCGACGGGCCGCCCTGCACCGCGCCCTACGACGACGGCCGGAGACTTTGGGCGGCGGGGGAGGCGTGACCGTGGACGTCGAGGTCCACCTGTTCGAGGTCGACGGGGGGTGGTCGGTCGCCGTCGGTGGCGACACGCGGCGCTTCGCCGACCGCGCCTCGGCCTTCCGGGCAGCTCGGGACGCCCTCCGGGAGCACGCCCCGAGCGTGCTGGTCGCCGGCGGCCTCACCGCCGGGCCAGCCGGACCCGGTGGACCCGCCGATCGTCCGCCGCCGGCCGACCCGCCGACTCCCGAACGGGTGCCGGGGGCAGCCGGCGACTCCATGTGGGCACGGCACGCCGGACCTCCGGCCCTCGGGCGCTGCCTGCTGCTGGGCCCGGGCACCGCGACCCCACCCCCGTGGCTCGGCTGCCCACGCGTCCGGGTCGACGGTCCGACCCTCGCCGATCCCGGCTTCCTCGAGGACGTCCGACGGAGGTATCTCGGGCGCGAACGGGCGGTCTACGAGATCGCCGAGCACCTGACGGAACCCGGGCCCTCCTCCTCGGGGGCCGAGGTCTGGTCTGTCCCCGTCGACCACGACTTCGTGGCCGAGGACGCCTGGGACCTGCTCGTCCGCAACGCCGTCGACGGGCGCGACGGCACGGCTCGCCGGCCCCTCCTCGCCCGGGCGCTCGACGCCGGGGCCCGGGCCGGTACGGTCGCCGACGTCGTGACCCCGGACGGCGGTGACGCCTGGTTGGACGGCGGTCCCCTCCGCCTGTGGACGGCCGACGAGATCGGGGCCCTGGGGGCCGCCGTGGTCCCGGTCGAAGCCGTCGAGTCGGGCGCCCTTGCCGCCACGACCGTGCAACCGGTGACCGCCGACCTCGCACCCGACCAGCTCGAGGCGGTCGCCGGTCCCGGGATCCGGGCTCGAATCATCGCGCCCGCCGGCTCCGGGAAGACCCGGGTGCTGACCGAGCGGGCCCGCCACCTCCTGCGCTCGGGCGTCCCCGCCGAGGCGTTGGTGCTGGTGGCCTTCAACAAGCGGGCACAGCTCGAGATGGTCGAACGGACGGCGGACCTGCCCGGCCTCCAGGTCCGCACGCTCAACGCACTGGGTCTGGCCGTCCTCAATGGCACCGACGGATTCGCCCGCACCGGGCGGACGGTGCGGACGATCGACGAGCCGCAGGTCCGGGACCTGCTCGGCGAGCTGGTGACCTTCCCCCGGAAGGTCAACACGGACCCGGCCGCCTCGTGGATCGACGCACTCTCCGCCGTCCGTCTCGGTCTGCAGAACCCCGAGGAGGTCGAGGCCGAGTTCGCCGGCGACGTCG
Source organism: Acidimicrobiaceae bacterium (assembly GCA_027314705.1). Lineage (GTDB taxonomy): Bacteria > Actinomycetota > Acidimicrobiia > Acidimicrobiales > RAAP-2 > Bog-756. Next base: position 10,634 of record DAHVAJ010000026.1, on the reverse strand, counting down.
ACGACTTCGCCGGCGTCTTCCCCCGCTACCGGCGGGAGCTCCAGGCGCGAGGCGTAGTCGACTTCGACGAGCAGATCTACGGGGCCGTGGAGGCACTCCTACGGGAGCCCGACCTCCGCCGCCGGGCCCAGCACCGGGCACGCCTCCTCCTCGTCGACGAGTTCCAGGACCTGACACCGGCACACATGCTCCTCCTCCGCCTGCTGGCCGGGCCCGGCCTCGGGATCTTCGGTGTCGGCGACGACGACCAGACCATCTACGGCTACTCCGGAGCGACCCCCCGGTGGCTCGTCTCCTTCGACCACTACGTCCCCGGAGCCGAGCACCACGATCTGTCGGTCAACTACCGCTGTCCGGCCCCGGTCGTCGACGCGGCCCGGCACCTCCTGTCGAGGAACCAGTTCCGGGTGGCAAAGGAGATCCACCCGGGACCGGGCGCCTCCGCCGAGCCCATCGACGTGGTGCGCCACGAGATCCCCGCCGTGGCCACGGCAGAAGCGGTCGCCCGTCTCCTCGAAGCGGGCAGCCGCCCCGAGGACGTGGCCGTTCTCACCCGCGTCAACACGCTGCTCGCTCCCATCCAGGCCGCGCTCCGCTCCCGGGGCATCCCGGCCCGCAACCGGGACGGCACCAGGTTCGTGGCGCGTGCCGGGGTCGACGCCGCCCTCTCGTGGTTCCGACTGGCGGTCGCACCGGGTCGGCTGTCGGGGTCCGACCTGATGCGGGCCGCACGGCGGCCGACCCGAGCCATCGCGCCACGGATCATCGAGTGGATCGGCGAGCAGCAGGACGTCGACAGCCTGGAGCGCCTGGCCGGTCGCATCAGCGACGAGCGCTCTCGCGTGAAGGTGCAGGCCTTCGCCCGGGACGTGCATCAGGCGCGGGATCTGGCCCGCACGGCGCCGTCGGCCGCCATCTTGGAGTTCGTGCGGACCGAGACCGGCCTCGACCGGTCGATGCAACAGCTCGACGCCGCCCACCGGGGTCGCAACAGCGCGGCCCACTCCGACGACCTCCGGGCCCTCGTCGCCCTGGGTCACCTGCATCCCGACGCCGCGACCTTCACCGACTGGTTGGACGAGTCGCTCCGTCCGGACGGCTCCGACGGCGGCGTGACATTGGCCACGGTCCACCGGGTCAAGGGGCTCGAGTGGCCGCACGTGATCGTGCACGACGCCACGAACGGTGTCTTCCCCCACCGCTTGAGCACGGACATCGAAGAGGAGCGCCGGGTCTTCCACGTGGCCATCACCCGGGCGCAGCGCTCGCTCCACCTGGTGGCGGAGGCGTCGGATCCGACGATGTTCCTCGACGAGCTCGGCCCGCCGGCAAGGCTCCCGGAGCAGTCGGCCACCCCGCCAGGAGGTGGCGGGCGGGCCCCCGCCGGGGAGCGACGGCGCGGGGAGGCACCGGTGCCGGCGTCGGTCGGACTCACGTTCTCCTGGGGCGGCTACCCCTGCACCGTCTCCTCCGTCACCGCCGAGGGGGTCGTCGCGACGATCGGCTCGTCGACCGTGACCATTCCCTTCGGCTCGGACGTGACGGTCGCCGGCCGCAGGACCAGGCTCGGACCTCCGGCCCGGACGTCACCGTCACGGGGGGCGGGGGGCCGCTCCGCCCCCCAGCCGACCGACGCCGACCCGGAGGTCGTCGCCGCTCTCACCAGCTGGCGCCTCGAGCGCTCCCGGCGGGACGGGGTCCCGGCCTACGTGGTCTGTCACAACTCGACGCTCCAGGCCATTGCCTCCGCGCTCCCCGACACCGAAGCGGCGCTGCTGGCCGTACCCGGGATCGGCCCGAAGCGGTTCGAGGAGTACGGCGACGAGATCCTTGCCGTCCTCGACCAAACGCGGGGGTGAGTGGACGGTCGCGTCCGTCGTCGACCGGTGGTGTGAACCCGATCTCGGGTGGGCGTGCCAGGACCGGTCGACCGCGCCGGGCTCCTCGTCGGCCCGCGCCCCGTCCGCACCGAGCAGTGCCGGATCGAACCGACGGCGGACCAGCTCGGGAGCCGACGGCAGGCCCGGGCGCCCGGTCACGGACGGGCGTGGACCACCCAGGCCGCGCCATCCATCATCAGGCCACCCTCCGGATCCTCGGGATCAGCCAGAAAGCCGACCAGCTGGCCGGCGATGGTGGCGAGCACCTCGCGCTGGTGCTCGGGCGGAGCGTCGAGGTAGGGCTGACGGGCGGGGCCCATGAGGAGACGCCCGTGCACCCAGTCCTCGAGCGACTGCCCCCTACCCAGGTGGACCTGACGAGCGTCGGAGTGCGCCTCCACCGTCCCGAATCCGGCCGACTGCAGCAGGGCCGTCGTTCGGGCCGCGTCAGCGAGCGCGAACGGCCCCGGTCCCTCAGGAGGCGGTACGGGCAGGTCGAACTCCTGCAGCGCGGCCCGGTTGACGAGAGACATCCACGGGTTGGCGGACGAACCCTGCCAGCAGCAGAAGACCAGACGCCCCTGCGCACGGAGGGCTCGGCGCAGGTTGGCGAACCCGGCGGCCGGATCGGCGAAGAACATCACCCCGAAGCGGCTGAACACCAGATCGAAGGCGGCGGCGCCGAGATCGGCCACCTGGGCATCGAGCCGGCGGAACTCCGTCCGCCCGGCCGCCGATGCCGAGGCCCGCTGCTCCGCCCGGGCGAGCATCGGTCCGCTCAGGTCGATGCCCAGCACGCTCCCCCTCCCGCCGACAGCGTGGGCGAGCGCCAATGTCGTCGAGCCGCACCCACAGCCGACATCGAGCACCGCCTCGCCGTCGAGCGGATCCGCCACCCGGAGCGCGGCGTCGCCGAAGGGACGGGTGTGGTCCTCGAGCTCGACCTCGTTGGCCACCCACACCGGGCCCGCAACCTCGTTCCAGAACCGCTCCTGCTCGGCGTTCGCAACCACTGCCATGGACGCAGGTCACCTCGTGATCGTCTCGGAGCTCGGATCCGTGGGAATCCGACCGTGCTGTGGCGCCGTAGCGTAGGACAGAACTCCTGCCCCGGGGCCTCGGCAACCACCCCGGTGGATGGGTCCCGGCCGGCCCGCCGCCACGGGGCGTCACCCGAGGACCCCCGCGTCCCGTCCCGCGGCCCCCGGGACGAGCGGCACCGGCCGGAAGGGAGGCCCCGGGGTTGACCGCCGGACGCCAGGGGACTAAACATGACTTAGTTGATCATATTTATCAGCTTTATCGACGAGGAGACACGGTGACCGTCACGGACGACCTGCTGAAGCACGCCGAGGAGTACGCCCGGGCCTTCGACAAGGGAGGCCTCCCCATGCCACCGGGGAGGAAGGTGGCCGTGCTGGCCTGCATGGATGCCCGCCTCAACGTCTACGGCGTCCTGGGCCTCTCCGAGGGTGACGCCCACGTCATCCGGAACGCGGGCGGGGTGGTGACCGATGACGCCGTGCGGTCGCTGACCATCTCCCAGCGCCTCCTCGGCACCGAGGAGATCGTCCTCATCCACCACACCGACTGCGGCATGCTCACGTTCCGGGACGACGAAGTGAAGGACCAGATCGCGGCCGAGACCGGGATCCGACCCCCGTTCGCGCTGGAGGCGTTCGCCGACCCGGCCGACGACGTGCGCCAATCGGTCGCGCGCATCCAGGCGAGCCCCTTCATCCCGAATAAGGACAAGGTGCGCGGCTTCGTCTACGACGTGGAGAGCGGCCGGCTGCAGCCGGTGACCTGACACCTCCAGAGGCACCGAAGGCTCCGGTCGGGGCCCTACCCGGCACGTCGGGCCGGGACGACCGGATCCAGCCGGTGTCCACCCCTCCGTCGAGGGTGGACCGCGCCGTCGGCCGCTGCCGACGGGCCCGCCACGGAGAGGTGCGTCCCGTGGTCCCGGCCGTCGGACCTTCGGTCCGGCTACGGTGCCTCCCGTTCCCAGGGTGACCCACCAGGTCACCCTCCGCGCCCGACGAGGTACACGCATGACCGGCGTGCCCGGCGACCAGATGCTCACGCTCCGCGACGGGCGGACGATCGGGTACTCGCTCTACGGGGACGGGCGCGGACGCCCGGTCGTGCACTGCCACGGCGGGCTCGTGAGCGGGCACGATTTCGGCCCCGCCGATGAAGACGCCCGGTCGCTGGGCCTCCTGGTCATCTCGCCCGACCGGCCCGGCGTGGGCCGGACCGACCGGCTCCCCGGTCACGGTCTGCTTCCCTGGGTGCAGACCGACGTGGTGCCGCTCCTCGAACACCTCGGCGTCGAGGAGCTGTGCGTGACCGGTTGGTCGGCGGGTGGACCGTACGCGCTGGCCGTGTGCGTCGCGCTCGGGTCGAGGGTCGTGCGCTGCGCGGTGGTGGCCGGGGCCCTCCCACTCGACGACCCGACGACGTTGCGGGAGCTGAACCGGCTCGACCGAACCCTGATCGGACTGTCCCGGCACGCGCCGGGTGCCGTCCGGGGCTACTTCGCTCTCACCCGGCTCCTGGCGCGACGCGCCCCCGCTGTGCTTCTCAAGGGGGCGGTGAGGGACCTGCCGACGGGAGAGGCGGCGGCAGTCACCGAGCTCGGCCGATGGCTTCCGACACTTCTCGGCGAGGGGGCGGCCGATCCGCGGGGAGGGGTCGACGAGTACCTCGCCATGAGCGCGCCGTGGGGGTTCGCGCCCGAGGACGTCGCGGCCCCGGTGCGCGTCTTCCAGGGCGGGGCCGACACACTCGTGCCGGCGGCCTGGGGTCGGGAGCTGGCCAGGCGCATCCCCGGAGCCACCCTCACCACCTATGCCGACGGAGGCCACTTCGTCGCGCTCACCCGCAGGCGCGAGGTGCTCGAGTACCTGGCCGGTGGTCTCCGGTAGCTGGCACGTGGGCTCGGTACGGCCCGGGCCCATCGCCTCTGCCAGCAGCCGGAGGGCCCTCCACCACACCGCTCCACCACGCCGACCTCCCCCGTGGTGCCGGCCGGCGACCTCTGCCGAGAGCGACCGCCCCGCCCACCTCGTCGCGGTCGGTGCCCTGCCCACGGGCACCGTACCGATGGCGGTCAGGCCGTTCACCGCGTACGGAGAGGTGACGCCCGCCGCACCCCCCGGTGGGAGCAGGGTTCCGAAGCACCACCGTCGCGTTCGCGGTTGGCGTGGACCGGCCGGCCCGGCTCGACCGGACCGCCAGGCGGCCGGCGATCCGACCAACTGCACTCCAGAGAGTGCAGCCGCGCCGAGTTCCTTCAGCCCCGAGCACCCCGTCCTGGTGCTCGGCCACGACCGCGGCAAGGGGGAACCCCACGAACGGCACCACCAGCCTGTCGCTCCGTCCGCCCTCCCTGCTCGGCGATCGCCGGATCCTGACCGGTGCGGAGGTCGCGGCTGCGCCTCGGTCCTGGATACCGGGGGCGCCGGCCTCGCCGGCCACCCGCTGGCGGTGTGGCGCGACCGATCACGCGGGCGGGCAGGACGTGGTGACCTGGGTTGCGGAGTCGGGCCGAAGGGACAGTCCGAGCCGACCGCTCGAGGGAACCTCGGCACCGCCATCGGCCGTTCCGCCCGGCAGGCTCCCTGCCGCACCGAACGAGGCATGCGCGGCGTCGATGCTGCGCACCGTCGCAGCACGCGTACACCCCCGGTCGAATTGCAGCGTCAGCGGCTGGGTCGTGGCTCCCTGCACGGCGAAGTTGGCGATGAGGACAGAGGTCGAATCACCCGAACGCACCGCCCGGATCCACACGCCGGCAGGTGGGGCTCCCACCAGCCCGACCCGATCACCGTGCAGGTGGTCCCAGGCATAGAGGACCGACCATGCCGGGATGTGCCTGCCCGCCTGGGTGGCGACGCCCCAGTCACCCGGGGCCGGAGGTTGTCCCTTCACGGCCCGGTAGTAGTACGCACGGGACAGCCCGGCGTCTTCCATCACGATGAGGGACGCCAGGGTGAAGGCGGCTCCGACGTTCGTGTCCTGGCGCACGTCGTAGCCTCCGGCCGACATGTTCCACTCGTCGAGGATGACCTCGGGCACGGGTCTCCCCGCCGGCACCGCGGACTTCACCGCCGCCTCGACTCGGGCGATGAGGGTCCCGTAGCTGGCCGGGGTGAGCTTCGGATTGCTGCACTTCAGCTTCTCCCAGAGGCTGCGCTCCCCGGCACTCTCCGGATGATCGGGTCCGAGACAGGGGTAGTTCGCGTACCAGTGGAACGACACGAAGTCGAGGGGCAGACCGGCCTGTTCGATCGCGGCGACGTAGTTCCTGATGAACGTGGGATCGGCGGTGTACATGGCCGCCGCCGGTCCGCCGACCTGCAGGGCAAGATGCGTCTCCGCAGCGACGGTGGCCACGTCCCGATGCGTGTGGACGGCCAGTTCGAGGAAGCGGGCGGTCGTGTCGTTCCAGAACGTGAGATCGGGCTCGTTCCAGACTTCGAACTGCCGTGCCGGTTGGGGCGCGGTGGCGAGGCGCCGCACCACCGTCCGGACGAGGGTGTCGTAGGCGTTCCAGTCCTGGGGGGCCACGAGCGTCGGATCGCAGCCGGTGCACGACGCGGCCACGGTCGGCCGACCCAGCCAGGCGGGCAGGTAGTCGATGATCACGAGGGGCTCGCCGCCGTCGGCCCGGATGGTCGCGACCTTCCGGAGCAGCGGGCCCATGGCGACCACGCCCGGTCGCGGGCTGATCTCCCCGAGCCCCGCATCGATCCGCACCAGCGGGGCCCGCATCGGAGCGATGGCAGACAACGGGCCGGTGTTCCAGTCGAGCCCCGCCAGCTTCGGCTGGGCGATGCCCACCACCTCGCTGGTGACGCGGACGGTGGGGCCGGCCAGGACGTTGGGGACCGATGCGGGTGCCACCGACGTCGAGGTTGACGTCGTGGAGGTCGAGCATGCCGCCAGGACGAGGCCGCACGCGGCCACGGCGAGAAGCCGGCGCCGGCCGTCAGGCCTCGGCTTCGAGGGTGAGGATGGGACCACCGCCGGAGGATACCGAGTTCCGCGTCCACACCTCGCCCCCGGAAGCGCTCCCCGTACCGGTCGGGTAGCGGCATGCGGGTGCCGATCACCGGCCCCACCGCACCGGTGCACCCGACGGTCGGCGACCCGGTCACGTTCCCCACCTCCGGCGGGATCCCCCGGACGGTGTCCGGCCCGGCCCGCGAGACGACACCCGCTCCACCCCGACCCGCTTGGGACGTTTGGCCCTAGGAGCCCCCCCGCCGGACGGACACGATTGCATCACGGAATCGTCGGCGGCATTCCTTGATCACCCGGATGCGGGCGGGCGGAACGTGAACTTCGTGACGGGTCTGATCGCAGGGCACACCGCCTTCCGAGCATCCGACGTGCGCACCGAGATCACGCACGGCACACCAGCCAGAGGGGAGGACCGTGACGAGTAGGCAAGCCACAGAACCGGTCCGGCTCGAGGCGACCCTGGAGCCTGCACTCAGCCGATGGCTGTGGCTGGTCAAGTGGATCCTCCTCCTGCCGCATCTGTTCGTGCTGATCTTCTTGTGGATCGCCTTCTTCGCAGTGAGCGTGATCGCCTTCTTCTCCATTCTGTTCACCGGCCGGTACCCGACACCGCTCTTCGATTTCAACGTGGGCGTGCTCCGGTGGACCTGGCGCGTCTGGTACTACGGCTACGCGGCCCTGGGCACCGATCGCTACCCACCGTTCACGCTCGCGGACGTCGCCGACTACCCCGCCCACCTCGACATCGCCCACCCCGAACGCCTTTCACGGGGTCTGGTCCTGGTGAAGTGGTGGCTGCTGGCCATCCCCCAGTACCTCCTGGTCGGCATCTTCGCCGGAGGCACGACCATGGCCTGGTCGGGCAACAACCGAACGGCGACGTGGAGCTCGGGTGGCCTGATCGGGCTTCTCGTACTGATCGCTGCGGTCGTCCTGTTGTTCACCGGCCGCTATCCCCGCCCGGTCTTCGATTTCGTGCTCGGGCTCAATCGTTGGGTCATCCGGGTCGTCGCCTACGCGGCGCTCATGACCGATCGGTATCCACCGTTTCGTCTCGACACGGGAGGACACGAGCACGGTGGTCACCTGCCGACACCCCCGGCCGAGGTCGGTCCGGCCGGCGCTTCCGGCGCGCCGACCGGGCGGACTGGATGGACCGCCGGGAGGATCGTCGCCTTGTGCCTCGGATCGGTGCTCGGCTTGGTCTCCATCGGGATGCTCGTCGGAGGCAGTGCCCTCGCCTGGCTCGACCACACCCAGCGCGACGCCTCCGGCTTCCTCACGGCACCTTCCCGGGCCTTCGCCACGTCGACCTACGCCATCACCACCGACCGGATCGATCTGGGGAACACGACGGACAGCGCACCGTCGTCGCTGCTGGGCACGGTGCGGATTCGCGTCACCGCCGGGGACCCGACATCGCCGGTGTTCGTCGGAGTCGGCCGCCGCGACGCCGTCGATCGTTACCTGAGCGGAGTGAACCATGTAGCCATCACGTCCTGGATCGGTGACGTGACGACCTACCGCCGGTACTCGGGCTCGGCACCCGCACTGCCGCCGACGGCCTTGCCGATCTGGCTGCGCTCCGCCTCCGGAGTCGGGACCCAGTCGATCCGATGGAAGCCGAGCGGGGGCGAGTGGATCGTCGTGGCGATGCGGCCTGACGGTTCCCGCGGTGTAGCGATCACGGCGGACGCGGGTGCCACCGTCCCGGCGCTGGGATGGATCGACGCCGCCGTCCTCACAGTGGGCGGCGTCGTCTTGATCGCCGCGATCCTGCTGATCACGTTGCCGATCGTCTTCGCCAGCCGACGACCGGCGGCGGGCGGTGGATGACTGGCCGGCGACGAACCCGGCAATGGTGGCCGGCTGACCCTCCCGAACTCGGATAGCGGTCAGGTCCGCCGGACCCAGGTCACGAGCCGGCTCACGCCGGACGCGCCTGCGGCGGGGGGCTGCAGCCCCGCCCGCCGCTCCCCGTCGCCCGGCGTCAGGTCCCCTCCGAACTCGGCCCCGACGCGGCGTCGCCGCCGGCCCGGGTCAGGGCGAGAGGGACCGGAAGGACCCGTTCTCCCGCCCTTGTCCCCCTCCTGCGGTGCGAGCGAGCGTGACCCCGCACTCCGCCGGCCCGTCCCGCCGGGGAGCTCAGGCCGCCGGCCGCCGGTGGTTCGAGCCACCCGGACCCACGAATTCCCGGCGGAGATCCTCCCCAGCACCCGGTACGCACCACGGGCGCTCGTGACGATCATGCGCACCGAGGCTTCGCCGCCCGCACCGTGGGTCAATCGCCCGTCGAACCGGCATCTCGCCAGCCCGGGCAGCCGGGCGGGAAGCGATGCTGCCGACACCCCCGTTCCCCGAGCACGACACAGGGGCCGGTCTCGTGGTCGTCCACGTGTTCCTCCCCGCCTCCGGAATCCCCCCTGGTGATTCCCCGCGTCAGGACCCCGTCGGACTCCAGGCGCTGTCAGCCGACCTGCAGGAAGGTGAGTGAGGCGTCGATCGAGTTGTTCGCCGTGGCGCTCAATTCCACGGGAGCCGGCCCCGCGAGGGTCACGAGGTCACCGGCGGTGAGCGTGACGACCGCCTGACCGTTCGTGGCCTCCACCGCACCGCCGCTGGCGTCGGTCGACGTGAACACCGAGGACGGATCAGCGACGTTGTTGACCACGAGTTCGATGGTGGTGCCGCCTGCGTTCGGCAGGCTGAGCGTGGAGTAGGTGATCAGGTACGTCCCGCTGTTCTGGACGATGACCCCGGCGGGCCCGATGTTGACGAAGCCTCCGGAGGACGGTCCCGACTGGAAGAGGACCGTGCCCAGGAGCGGCAGCATGGGCTGGGGCAACGTGGTGTAGAAGTAGGCGTACCTGCTCACCCCGGCCGGTCCCTGCGGCCCGGCGGGGCCCTGCTGGCCCTGCGACCCGGCCGCTCCCTGCGGACCTTGGATACCCTGCGGCCCGGCGGGGCCCTGCAGTCCGGCCGGACCGTTCAGGTCGACCCCGGGGGTGGGCCAGGCACCGGACGCCTTCGGGCCGTAGAGGACCATGGCCCGGGTGTCGAGGTAGAAGTCGCCGTCGCTGCCCACAGAGGTGGCCGGGGCGCCCACACCGTTGAGCAGCTGGGCTCCCGCGGTGCCGCTCAGCGCCGACGACGCCATGCCCACGACGGGCGCAAGCAACGGGCTGCCCCCCATCGATCCCCAGAATGTGGCGTCTCCGAAGCTGAACACACCCCCGTCCTTTGCCACCAGCCAGTAGCCCTTGCCGTCGGCGGTCGGGACGATGCCGGTGATCGGTGAGTTGAGGTGTTTGCCCCCCATCGAGCCGTAGTACTGGGCGCTCCCGAAGGTGAACACACCGCCGTCAGCCGCCACCAGCCAGTAGCCGCCACCGCCGGGGACCGCAGCCTCCCGGGTGGCCGATCGGAGGAGTGCTGTCAACGCCGCTGCGTGGGTCGCCCCTCCACCGGGCCCTCGGGCCGGTGCGCTCGCCGTCTGGCCCCGGCCCGCCAGCAGGGCGACCACCAGGCCGGCCGCAAGGGTGGTCTGGAGGGTGAAGCGGACAGCGTTCCCTGCCCAACTGCGAGCCTTCATCTGGTGCTCCTGTTCGCTGGGGGCGTGCACGCCGAGGGCGACACGACCGGCCTGGGTCTTCCTCCCGGGAAGCTCCGGCGGACGGTGCCGCGTGACCGCAGCCGGCCGGACTGCTCATGCCTGCCGGGGGC